>JAUNWQ010000064.1 GCA_030540225.1 Coriobacteriia bacterium
GAGGGGAATCCCGTTGCCCTCGCCGCGATCGACGAGGTCTTCGAAACCTGCACGGCCACGTGGCGCGGCTTGGGCGATATCCCCGGCTCGGGGTATCGCATCCGCGAGGAATTCGCCGACTTCGACGCGGTTCGCCGTTTCGAGCCCGATGTCGAGCCGACGCACGACCCGAAGGGATGTCGCTGCGGCGACGTGTTGCGAGCTCGCATGGCTCCTAATGAATGCCCGCTGTTCCGCACAGTCTGCACGCCGGAGAACCCGGTGGGACCTTGCATGGTGTCGAGCGAAGGCAGCTGTGCGGCTTACTACCGGTATTACTAAAGTTAGCCACAGCTAAGAACTTCCCCGTTACCCTTCGTGCTGTGGTACCATAGAAAAAAGCGCTGATTGGAGGATGGAAATGGAAAAAGTTTCCATGTCGCATGAGGATTACCTTGAGGCTATCGTCATGCTGGGTGGAACGACCGAGAACTCTGTGCGCTCGGTCGATATCGCGAACAAACTGGGGGTTTCCAAGGCCTCTGTCAACAAGGCGATGAACACCCTGAAAGAAAAGGGTTTCGCCGATCAGCCCTATTACGGCGACGTCACGTTGACGGAAAGCGGCTATCGCTATGGCGCGGCGGTGCTCGAGCGCCACGAGCTTCTGCGCAAGTTCCTCACCAAAGTTTTGGGCATTCCCGAGGACACGGCCGAAGAGGAAGCGTGCTTGATGGAGCACGCCATCAGCGACGAGTCCTTCAAGAAATGGAATTCTTATATCAAGCAGCTTGACCTCTAGAGTGCCAATCTTCGCCCCCTATTTTTCTCGTAATAGCATCGGGGCTGTTCAGCGGGTCAAAGATAGAGCAAACCATCACAGAGCGCCGGCCGTTTTCCCACGTGCCGGCGCTTCGTTTGTGTGGTATCCTGCGAAGAGCTTCTTGCATTACACACACTCTTATCAAACCACGATGCACTAAGGGGCCATTCGTTGACACACCAGGCGAAAATCCTTTCGTTTGACAAGGCGCGTCGCGCGCAAAGCGACCGCTCGCACTCACACGATTCCTCTCGATACGCAACGCGCGATGCGCGCTCTTCCCGAACGGGGCATTCCTCCCGCGAGCGCTCGGGGTCATATGCGGCTGCCCGCACGCGCCGAGACTCCGACTATGCCGCCCGCGCAGCGGAGCGCTTGCGCTATTCCGAAGACGACGCTCGCGAAATCCGCCAGCGCTCGTTCGACGGTGCCCGCGGCGATGCCCGCTCGCGCTACTCGGGCGAGGGAGCCCGCGGCGAGTTCCGATCCCGCTCGTTCGACGGTGCCCGCGAAACCCATTCCAACTTGTGTGATTCCCGACGCCC
Source organism: Coriobacteriia bacterium (assembly GCA_030540225.1). GTDB lineage: Bacteria > Actinomycetota > Coriobacteriia > Coriobacteriales > Eggerthellaceae > Ellagibacter. Next base: position 1,348 of record JAUNWQ010000064.1, read on the forward strand.
CGCTTCCGGTAGAAGCTCCTTCGATGGACGCGCATATTCCGCGCAATCCCGAGACGCTTATGCGAACAGCCGTCTTGCCTGGGACGATTCGCTTGATGGGGAAGACGCCGAGCAAGCCGAGCGCGAGCCCGAAACGCTTTCTCGCTTCGAGAAGCTCAAGCGCAAGCACGCGAAAGACAAGGCTGATCGCAAGTTCGCGCGCCAGTATGGCGGCAACGGAGACGCTGCTTCCGGAGAAGGCGGTTCGCGCGCTGCGGTGTACAAGGGGGAAATGGGCTCGGCGCATCGCCGCTCCTCCCGCATGCAGAACGAGGAGTCATCGTCCGCGTCGCGGCGCACCCGCGGCGGCGACTCTCAAAAACCCGCAGCGCGCCTTGTGGGGAAGCCTTGGTTCATCGCAACCGCGGTCACGGCGTTTTGCCTGGTGTTCACCGTGTCGTTCCTCTACCCTTCAGCGGCGCAGCTCTACCATTCCGTGCGCGAGCGCGACCAACTCCAGGCAGAATATGCCGCCATCGAGCAGCGCAACGACTCGATTCAGGCGACGGTCGACGCGCTTTCGACCGATGCGGGCGTGGAAGATCGCGCCCATCAGGAGTTCGGCTGGGTCTCGAAGGGCGAGAACGCCGTCACCGTGTACGGCCTCGATCTTGATGACGACTCGACGTTCACGGCAAGCATCGTGCCTGGCAGCATCCCCGCTCCCGAGACGTGGTATTCCAAGCTGCTCGATCCGATCTTCGGGGAGAAATAATGCGCAGCGGGCGGTATGCCTCGATTGACATCGGGACGGTGACGTGCCGCATGCTCGTCGTCGATGCGGACGAGTCGGGGCTCCACGAGCTCACGCGGGAATACGCCATCACCAACCTCGGTGAAGGGGTGGATGCAACAGGCGAGCTCAAGCCCGAGGCAATCGACCGCGTTGTTCGCGCCATCGACGGGTTCCTCGCGGTGCGCGATTCGCTCTCGACGCCCGATCATCCGGTGGTCCGCACCGTTGCGGTGGCGACATCGGCAGCTCGCGACGCGCGCAACGCCGCCGACTTCGCAGCGCGCCTGCGCGAACGGGGCATCGAGCTTTCCGTCATCCCCGGATCCCGCGAGGCGGCGTTGTCGTTTTCGGGCGCCTCGATCGACTTTTCGGGTGAGCGCCTCATGGTGGTCGACGTGGGCGGCGGTTCGACTGAGGTCGTCATGGGAACGGGTGGCGCCGAGCCTTTGTGTGCACACTCCTTCAATGTAGGGTGCCGCCGTGTGACCGAGAAGTTCCTGGCGAGCGACCCGCCTGCGCCCGATGAGCTTGCCCAGGCGCGCGCGTGGATTCGAGAGCAGATGGCTTCCTGGTTCGCCGATCAGGCGAAAGAGGCGGCGTCGCTCGAGCGTGTCATCGCGGTGGCGGGCACGGCGACAACCGTCGTCAGCATCCGCGAGCGCATGGAGACCTACGATTCCTCGCGCGTTCGCAAGGCGCGGGTTTCTCGGCAGGATCTGCTCGAAGTGTACGCGCGCTTGGCTGCTCTGCCGCTTTCTGAGCGAATGCAGGTGGTGGGGCTCGACCCCAAGCGCGCGCCGGTAATGGTCGCGGGGCTTCTCATTCTCCTTGAAGTGCTCGATTTCGCCGTCATTGATGCGTTTACGGTGAGCGAAACGGACATTCTGCATGGTATTACGCTCGCAGTCTCGCATGAGGCCTGCGAAAAATCGTGCTTGTGATAGGATTTGCACGAGCAAATCACGGGGGCGTGGCGGAATTGGCATACGCAGCGGACTTAAAATCCGCCGCCGCAAGGCTTGTGGGTTCGAGTCCCACCGCCCCTACCAGATGTTTGCTTCCGGAAACGTTCGATTTATGAAGACAGGCGATTTACCGACCGCATGGAAACCATCAACGACATCATCGCATTGACCAAGCAGCCCCCCACCTCTTTCGAGGAGTACCTGAGCTGTTACGCGTCCAAAATTGGGGACATCCTCAACGCCTACATTCCGTCGGGCTCTCATCCCGATATGGATCGCTATCTCTACGATCCCCTGAAGCGCTATAGCGAAAACGGCGGCAAGCGCCACCGCCCGCTCATCTGCTTCGCAGCATGCCGCGCGGTCGGCGGGAACATGGAGCTTGCCACGAGCGCTGCGGCGGCTATCGAGCATTTCCACACAGCGGCGCTCATCCACGACGACATCGCCGACGAGGCTGAGCTGCGCCGCGGCGAGCCCTGCCTGCACCTTACCGAGGGCGTAGGACTTGCCATCAATATGGGAGACCTTGCGTTGTCCCTGGTCAACGGCACGGTAATCAATGATCCGCTGTTGAGCGACGCGGTGAAGGTGCGCGTGGTCAGCGAGCTGATCGAAATGACGCGCCGCACGATCGAGGGCCAAGCGCTCGACATCGGATGGGCGCGCGACGGTCGCTATGACATCACGCCCGAGGATTACCTGGTCATGGCGACGCACAAGACCGCGCACTATTCGGGCGCGGTGCCCTTAGCGGTCGGCGCCATCGTGGGCGGCGGCACCGAGCAGCAGATCGAGGCGTTGCGCTCTTACGGCCTCGACACGGGGCTCGCTTTCCAGATTCAAGACGATTTGCTGAACCTTATCGGCAGCGAGGAATCCACCAAGAAGGATTTCCGCAGCGACATCACCGAGGGCAAGCGCACGCTCATGGTCGTCCATGCGCTGCAGAACTCCCCGAAGCGCGAGCGCCTGATTGAGATCCTATCCTCGAAAGAGAAGGATTCTGCCGTCCTCGCCGAGGCGGTCGATATTATGGTCGAGTCCGGGTCCATCGAGTATGCGCGCACCTACGCGGAAAACCTTACGAGCATCGCCAAGAATCGCCTGGTCGACCTTGTCGAGCCGTCCGATTCGCTGAAGCTGCTCATCTCCATGGCCGATTGGTTCGTCAACAGATTGAAGTAGGCGGTTCTCATGGATAGGATCAAACGAAACGACAAAGGGCCGGCGGTCGAGGACGTGCAGCAACGCCTCGTCGCTGCCGATTGCCTTTCGGCGGGCGCCGTGAGCGGCGTCTTCGACGACGCGACGGTCGCCGCAGTGCGCGCCTTCTGCGTGAAGTCGGGCCTTCCTGCGGCTGAAGAGGTCGACGAGAAGGTGTGGGTGGCGCTCGTCGACGCGACGTTCTCCTTGGGCGATCGAACGTTGTATCTGCGCATGCCGTACTTTCACGGTCGCGACGTGCGCGAACTTCAGCAGGTGCTTTCCGCGCTGGGATTCGCTTGCGGCGTGATCGACGGCATCTTCGGCGCCCATACCGAAGACGCGCTGCGCAAGTTCCAGCTCAACCTTGGTCTTCCCTCCGACGGCATCGCGGGCGCGTACACGTATGCCGCCATCCAGAATCTGCACCATTCATGGGTTGGCAAGGCCGCCATTCATGAAATCGTGCATCTCGGGTTCGCGCGTGCGGCTGATGTGCTCGAGCAAAACGCGCTGTGCCTGTTCGGTACCGAGGAGTTCGCCCGCAGCGTTGCGTCGCGCATGTCGAACCTCTCGCTTGCTACGAACCCGCAGTCGAAGATCCTCTCCGCGGACTCGCTTCTTGTTGCGCCTGACGAATCGATGCTGCTGGTGCACATCGTGCTTCCCGAGGAGGAGGCCGTGCAGAAGATACCGCGCGTGAGCTACGAGGACGAGGCCACGCTGCCGCTTCGCTTGGAGCAGGCCATCGCCGCAGCTCGCAAGGCGACGCCGCGCCGCATCGCCATCGAGCTCCCCGGCCGTGTGTGGGAAGACGCGGGTGAGGGCCGCAGCGCCCAGCATTTCGCGATTACCTTGCTCGACGCTTTGTGCACCGCGCTTTCCCAAGGCGAGCTCTCCGCCTAAGCGCTGACGCTCGGCGTGCGATTGTGGGAAAGGGCTAAAGTGTCTCGCGTGAGCGAGGGTTCGCCCCAAAACAACCGAAGAAACCAAACGAGAGCCGCCCGAGTGCGGCTCTCTTGCTGTATGGGATGGCGGAACTGCCCGAGAGTGCTTCTCCTCGCCGCATGGGGCGGGCCATTGCCCGAGTGCTTCTCCTGCTGCATTGGAGGCGGGACAATTACGCCCGTGCTCCTCTTTGCGTCGGGCGATATTGATCGTGTCGAGCCCTTTGCATTCTTGTAGCGGAGGTTTTTCGTATGGTTACTAGCAAGTAAAACTCAATACTACTTTGTTTTTTCGGGGGGGGGGGTTGATTGCCCTTGTTTTATCGACTTCAAGCATGACATAATGCCTGACAGTTGTAAGAAAAAAGGACGCGTTATGAGGATATCTGCAAATACAATACTCGGTCTTATAGTGGCTGCGGCTCTTGCCTTCGGTCTCGCACCCGGTGGACTGGTCGCCTACGGAAACGACGCGAAAGATGCCTCGTTTGCCTCTCGTAAACGCGCTCAAGCGGGACAGCGTTAGGCTGCTTACCATACGAGCGCGCATCACGAAAGAGCAGAGGCGGCAAAGGCGTCAATTGTTATTTGCGCATCCCTCAATTGGGCAGGTGAACAGGGATGCGCAGCATATAATCGAATAGAGGCCTGAACGGCTCTTGACGATTCCCAGCAACAACATCGAGAAGATGTTCGATCGATATAAAGCGGACGAGGAACGAACCAAAAGGGGGACACTATGGTGTCAAAGGCAGAAACGCCCACGGAAGAAGAGCGCGAGCATCTCACCCCGATGCAGGAACGCCTGCTCGGCTATATTGCCTTCCGGACGGTCGGTCGAGACGGGACGAGCGAATCGAAGCGCCAGCTCGCCGAGCACCTTCGCAGCAGCACGAAGACGGTCGACCGGGCGATTACCCGCCTGTGCAATGAGGGCTACATCGAGGTGGAGGAGAATCTTCTTCCTGACGGCCGGCAAGGCGCCAACACGTATCGACTGAGTAGATAACGAGCGGCTTATTTGCTCTGCGCGCTTCGGCGCAAGGCTCTCTAGGGCTCGATTCTCCCGCCTTCCGCGCGCTTTCCCCTTGCCGCGCGCTGCCCCCTGTGCGCTTTCTCGTGCGCCCCTCTCGCCTTCCCGCTGTGAGCTGCCTTCCGTCGCCCTTTCCCTCTCCACGAGCCTTCCCCCGCCGTGCGCTTTCTCACGCTTTGTCACAATCTGCATCTTACGTGCGGATGAACTTCGTGACCTGGCGGGAGTGCTACAATGTGCGGGTTTTACAGACGGTTCAACTGCACGAAAGAGGGAGTCAACATGGCACGTCCCATGACCATGGCGGAAAAGATTCTGGCCGCCCATGCGCATCTCGATGAAGTGGAGCCGGGGCAGCTGATCGAATGCGATCTCGACCTCGTGCTTTCCAACGACATCACGTCGCCCATCGCGATCAAGAACTTCAAGAAGATCGGCGTCGAGAAGGTGTTCGACCCGACCAAAATCGCCCTGGTGCCCGACCACTACGTTCCCAACAAGGACATCAAGAGCGCCGAACAGGCCAAACAGGTGCGCGAATTCGCCCGCGAGCAGGGCATCACGCACTATTACGAAGTCGGTTGCATGGGTGTTGAGCATGCGCTTCTGCCCGAGCAGGGCGTTGTGGGCGCGGGCGACCTCATCATCGGCGCCGACTCCCACACCTGCACCTATGGTGCGCTCGGCGCATTCTCCACGGGCGTCGGCTCCACCGATGCCGCGGTCGGCTATGCCACCGGCAAGGCGTGGTTCAAGGTGCCCGAGACGCTGCTCTTCAAGATCGACGGCGAGCTCAACCCGGGCGTTACCGGCAAGGACATCATCCTCTACATCATCGGCATGATCGGCGTCGACGGCGCGCTGTACAAGGCGATGGAGTTCGCGGGCAGCGCCATCCGCGGTTTGTCGATGGATCAGCGCCTCTCCATTTCCAACATGGCGATCGAAGCTGGCGGCAAGGCGGGCCTTATCGAGGTCGACGACATCACGCGCGCCTACATGGACGGCCGCACTGAGCGCCCCTACACCGAGTACCACTCCGACCCCGACGCGAAGTACGCGAAGGTGTACGAGATTAAGGCGTCCGATATTCCGCCGACGGTCGCGTTCCCGCATCTGCCGTCGAACACGCGCCCGGTCGCTGAGGCTCGCGACGTGAAGATTGACCAGTCCGTCATCGGCAGCTGCACGAACGGTCGCCTGGAAGACATGCGCCAGGCCGCGGCTGTCCTCAAGGGTCGCAAGGTTCACCCCGACGTGCGCTGCATCGTGATTCCCGCCACGCAGCAGGTGTACAAGCAGTGCATCGCCGAGGGATTGATGGACATCTTCCTCGACGCCAACTGCGCGGTGTCCACCCCGACGTGCGGCCCGTGCCTGGGCGGCTACATGGGCATCCTCGCCGCAGGTGAGCGCTCGATTTCCACAAGCAACCGCAACTTCGTCGGCCGCATGGGCGACCCGACGAGCGAGGTGTACCTCTCCTCGCCGGCTGTTGCCGCGGCAAGCGCCGTCTTGGGCCACATCGGCCTGCCGGAAGATTTGGACTAACGGGAAGGGAAGGTTCCACTCATGCATTTCAAGGGTACCGCGCATCGCTACGGGCGCGACATCGACACCGACGTCATCATTCCGGCCCGCTACCTGAACTCCTCCGAGCCCGAGTGGCTCGCGCAGCATTGCCTGGAGGATTTGGACGCCGACTTCGTGAAGAAGGTCAAGAAGGGCGATATCATCGTGGCTGAGGAGAACTTCGGCTGCGGTAGCTCGCGCGAGCATGCGCCGATTGCCATCAAGGCGGCGGGCGTGGACGTGGTCATCGCGAAGAGCTTCGCGCGCATCTTCTACCGCAACTCGATCAACACGGGCCTCGCCATCATGGAGTGCCCCGAGGCGGTCGATGCCATCAAGCAGGGCGACGTTGTGGACGTCGACGCTGATGCGGGCGTCATCACGAACACCACGACGGGCGAGACCTTCAAGGCGCAGCCGTTCCCGCCATTCATCCGCGAGATTATCGAGGAAGGCGGCCTTATCAACCGCACGAAAAAGGTGCTGGGGAAGTAAAGAAGGGTAAAGGGGTGGCGAGGCGCTCGAAACTGAAGGGGCAGCTGACGGTGGTTCACGCTGCGGGAAAGTGCGCGGCGGTGGCGGTCACCGCGATGTCCCTGCTTGCTCCGAGCGCCCAGACGCTCGCCTGAGCAAACGGTCAGCCGCAAGGCGAATCCTGCAATCAAGCCGATGCGGCTTCTGGGAAAACCCAGGTCGCGGAAAGTCAGGAAGCGAACCAGCCCACCGCGTTCGCAGAAGCGTTGGCGCAGCTTGCTCGCCGTGCAGGATGCTGCAACAATCCGTGCGAGGGCGGGATGCCTGGAGGATTAGAGTGCAGCGGGCCGAACGAGGGCGGGATGCCTGGAGGATTCGGCCGAACCGTCTCCCATTTTCTGGATGCGAACCGCCCCGTTTCTTGGGGCATGATCGGCTTCCCGTTTCTCGGATACAAACTGCCTCTCGCTTTCTGGATCTTGAGCCGCCTCTCATTTCTCAGGCATGAAGAAACGGGAGGCGGCAATGTCCAGCGAAGGCCGCGATTCGACCGTGTCGCGGGGCTCGAGCAAAAAGTTATTGAGGCCAGCGTTGAGAATGGCTTTTTCCTCGGAATCGGCTCGTCGTGGACAGAAATCGTCGATATGCGAGGATTCGCCTCCGCCTTCGGCTCGTCTCTCTCGGGGCGATAGGCAAAAACCCAGGTCGCAGACTGTAGGGAGCAAGACCGAGCATCCAAGGACCGCTTTCGGACTCACATATCGACGCTATTTGTCCGCAGGTATGCCGATGTGCTGATTATGTCAGCTATTTATCCCGTTCGGGAAAAACAATGGCATTATCTTTTAATATTCCCGTTCGGGAAAAATAGATCATAGCTTGCTATAATTACCCCGTTCGGGAAAAGTAACGAGAGATAGGTTTGCCATGAAAACGAGACGGGTTGGCAAAGTTACCGTTCCCCTTGGCGAACGAATTCGCCTCGGTGAAGGAGAAATGCCGCTTGTGCATGAGCGCTTCGTGTCCGCAGAACAGCTGGGGACCGCATTGCGACGACGTAGGCGCGAGCTTGGCTATACGCAGCAGACGGCAGCCGACCTCTGCAACCACAGTGTTCGTGTTATCAGCGAAATCGAACGCGGTCGCCCAACGGCGGGAATCGGTGTGATACTGGACTACGCTCTGACACTCGGCGTGGATATGGAGCTTTCGGTAAGGGGGCGCTCCTCGTGAAGCTGGAAGTGTATAGGGAATTCTCTGGCGATTACCAACGGGTTGGCGCGCTTTCGGACGAAACGGGGGCAGCGTCATTTCGATATGACTCAGAGTACCTTTCGTCGCAGAATGCGCATGCGATTTCGAATAAGCTTCCGCTTTCGGACGCCCCGTTCAGTGCGGCTGCCACGAAGGCTTTCTTCGACGGGATTGTTCCCGAAGGTTCGCTTCGCGGGGATATCGCAAGAGTCGCCAAGATCGACCGTCGAGATTATCTGGGCGTTTTGAACCAAGTTCGCAACGAGCCGATTGGCGCATTGCTGTTTTCTGACGAGCGAGGCATTTCGCACCTGCATATGGGCTACGAAGAGTTGTCGCCGAGAAAGATGTCCGCCCTCGCATCGGAGCCTGCGCGTGAGGCGCTTGAGATGACGCTTGAAAGCCGTATTTCTCTGGCTGGTGCGCAATCGAAAGTGGGCTTGTATCATGAAGGAGACGATCCAAATGAGGGCTGGTTTTTGCCCAAGGGGTCTGCTCCGTCAACCCACATAGTGAAGGCTTGCTCAAGCGCATTCCCTGGTGAAACTCTGTGCGAAGCGCTTTGCATGCGAGCCGCTCAGCGCATGGAATTAACGGCCGAGCGGTGTTTTCTCATAGACACAGGCAAGGAAAACCCCCTTCTCGCCGTTGAGCGGTACGATCGCTATTTCGACGAAGGCGACGCGCATTGTGTGAACGGGCTTCGTGTTCCTCGGAGGTTGCACCAAGAGGATATGTGCCAGACGTTGGGGATTGGTTCTGCTCTCAAATATGAACCAACCGAGGCAAACTACTTAAATCTGATTGCGACTGCAATTGCGGAGCAATCGGCCGATCCCCTGGAGGATAGGTTCATGCTGGCATATTTCCAGTTGTTCGATTATGCGATGGGGAATTGCGACAATCATCTGAAAAACTGGTCTGTCCTCTATTCGGCGGATTGGGCGACTGCCAGACTCGCGCCGCTTTATGATGTGGTTAACACGACAATGTATCCGCAGCTGGTAAGGGAGATGGGGGTATCATTTGGCGGCAGTCGGGTGATCGACGAGGTAACCGCCGATATGGTGCTCGGCCGTCTTTCGGGAATAGGCGTGTCGAAAACTATGGCTAAAGGTATGTTCGCCGACATGCGCACCGAATTGGTTTCGGCACTCGAAAACGCTGCGCGGGTCCTTTCCGAGGAAGGGTTTCCCCAAGTGGAAGATGTGCTGGACAAATTAATGCCGGGCGTTGAGCGACGCTTATCGATATTGGTCTAAGCGGGGATGTGGGATTCGGCTAACGAAGTCTCGCGTATTTTGGGGGTTTGGCGATGCGCGGGGATGCGCCTGCGGTGGGAAGCTGCCGTAGGCGGGCGGCGCGTGGCGTGGCGGGAAGCGGACTGCGGCCGGGAACCGCCGCACGCGGGCGGGCGCTTCCTTGTAGTACCAGGTCAGAAAGGCGCGGCTTTTCCCGATTTTTTCGCCTTCGGCAGTCTGCCGCCAAAACCTGCGCACATCGAGCAAAATGTTTTTGAGGCGCGGTGTTGAGAATGGCTTTTCCCCAGAATTGGCTCGTCGTGGACAGAAATCGTCGATAGGGACTGCGGCAGGAATCTTGTACCTGCCCGAGCCCATTCTACTGCGCCTGCTGCGCGGCGAACGGCGGGACCGGGTACCCGAGCCTCCTCCTGTGCTCGGCCAGGGTCTCGTAGCGCGCGCGGCCCCCCTCGCGGAACCTCCTGGGCCGCCGCCCGACGTACCACCCCATGTACCCCGACAGCAGCCCCTCGAACTCCTCGCGCCCGACGCCCGCCCACTTCCGGCCGTAGAGGAACTCCTGCTTGAGCGTGCCGAAATGTTAATGCCAATATAGTTTTCGCCAGTTGAGCCAACCAAGTGTGACAGT
>JAUNWQ010000065.1 GCA_030540225.1 Coriobacteriia bacterium
GCCTCCGCTCCGACCGGTTCGACCGGTCCAACTTTTTGCCGCAGTTCCGTTGTGCACGATTGGCTCGCCCGATGCGGGGGGGTTCTTCGACTCGACAAAAACTGCGACCTGGGATAATATCTTTCATTCTTAGAGGCTGGCGCGTTTTGAAGACTCTGAGATCACTCTCAATCGTTCACAACTCCCAAAAAGTCACCATCGCTCAAGCAATTTTAGCCACGCGCCCTGGCACGAGTGCGGCGTCCCGAATCCCAGCGGCCCGGAGGCACGTGCCGCGATCTCATTTGCGGAGTGCGGTTTTTATCGGGCCTTCATGTCCGAAAATGGCTGGTTTTGGCGGCTACGTTGTGGTTTTATTGCCTCGTAAGAAAGAGTTGCAGACGGAAGGTTCGGCGATCTGGCATATGGGAGACAGTAAAAAGGCCGACGGCGGCACGGGAAAAGCTGGCGAGGACAAAACCGCCAAAGACGAGGTCGATTTCGGACTTTTCGCGGGGAGCAGCCTTCCCAGCCAGGACGTTTGCTATCAGGCGCTTTTTTCGGGCGATCCCCATCTTGACGGCCTGCTCTTCGTCGGCGTTTCCTCGACGGGAATTTACTGTCGCGTGGGCGTATGCTGGGCGAAGGTGCCCAAGCGCGAAAACTGCACGTTCTTCAAAACTGCTGCCGAGGCGGAAGCGGCGGGGTATCGGCCTTGCCTGAAATGTCGCCCCGAGCTTGCGCCGGGAACTCCGATTGCGCCCGACATCGACCATGCGGTTGCACGTGCCGCCGCGAGCATGCGGGAGCGGCCCGGGGATGCCCCCATCGCTCGGATCGCCGCGGAGCAAGGCATGTCGGAGCGTCATCTGCGTCGCTTGTTTGAGCAAACTTACGGCGTGTCACCTGCGCAGTATCGTGAAACATGTCGCTTGCTTCTTGCAAAAAGCCTGCTCACAGACACGGAACTCTCCATGACACGCATCGCGTATGCAAGTGGGTTTGCCTCAGTCCGCCGCTTCAACGATGCGTTCGTCAACAGCTATGGCATGCAGCCGACGCGATTCCGCAAAAGCGCGCAAGGCTCGGCATCTGCGAAAACGGAGGCGGCGCCTATCGTTCTGCATGTCGATTATCGTGAGCCGTATCGCTTTGATCTGCTGCTCGGTTTCCTGCGGATGCGCGCTATCGAGGGCGTCGAGGCGGTGCTCGACGGTGCGTATTGGCGGATCGTCCGCGCCTCCGATGGCGAGCGCGCCGGGTGGATCAAGGTGGAGAACGATCCCTCGCATCGCCGCCTTGCCGTCACCATATCCCCCGAGCTTTTTGACGACATTCCCTCGGTGCTTGCCCGTACGCGTCGCCTGTTCGATACCGATTGCGTGCCTGAGGCGGTCGAGCAGGGACTTGCTGGCTTTTACGAACACGCAGGCGAGGCGTACCGCATCCCCGGCATCCGCGTGCCGTGCGCGTTCGACGGCTTCGAGATGGCGACCCGCGCCATCTTGGGGCAGCAAATCACCGTGAAGGCAGCAAGCACGCTCGCGGGTCGCGTGGCTCGCGAGTTCGGCACGCCAGCAAAGGGACCAACACCTGAACTGACCTGTGCATTCCCCTTGCCGCAAGCCTTTTGCACGGACGATGCGCCCGCCCGCCTTGGCGAAGTCGGCGTCATCGCTCAGCGTGCGAACGCCATTTGCGCCATTGCGCGCGCCATGGAAGCGGGCGAGCTCACGCTACGTCCTGGCGCCGACCTCGCGACGGAGGCTGCACGCCTCGGCAGTATCCGCGGCATCGGCGACTGGACGGTGCAGTACGTGCTCATGCGCGCCTACGATTACCCCGATGCGTTCCTTCCCACCGACTATGGCGTGAAACTTGCGCTTCTCGACATGAAGCCGCGTGAGCTGGAGAAACTGTCGCAACCCTGGCGCCCGTGGCGATCGTACGCCGTGATGTCGATGTGGTCGGTGCCGCACGAGAAGCCCAAGAAATCCGCCCCGAAGAAGGAAAAGGGGAAAGGAAAAGGGAAGGCGCGTGTGGAGCCACCCCTGGAGAACATGGCGGACGCGACCGCTGCGGAAAAGACTGCTGACGCGCCGCCCGCGAGCATGACGGTTGCGGCGAGGCGTGCAACAACAACGGCAAAGCGCGCGGATCAGCGAAAGAAAGAAGGGACCATGGATTTCACCTGCACCTACGCGTCGCCTTTGGGCGATATCGAGCTTGCAAGCAACGGCGAGGCGCTCATCGGCCTGTGGTTCAAGGGTCAGAAATACGACGCGGCGACGCTTTCGCCCACCACGCAGGAAAAGCCCGACGACTCCGTGCTTGCGCAAGCACGCGCGTGGCTCGATGCGTACTTCGAGGGTCGCGACCTGGGCGAGATTCCCCTCTGTGCGCCCCGCGGGTCGGAGTTTCGCCAGCTGGTATGGGCTAAACTTGCGGAAATCCCCTACGGCGAGCTTGTCACCTACGGCGATATCGCGAAGTCAATCGAGGCCGACACGGGTAAGAAGCGCTCGGCGCGAGCTGTCGGCGGGGCAGTGGGGCACAATCCGGTGTCGATTATCCTGCCCTGCCATCGCGTGGTGGGGGCAAGCCGCAGCTTGACGGGATATGCGGGCGGCATCGAACGCAAGATCGCGCTGCTCAAGCTGGAAGGTGTCGACATGGGCACGCTCTCGGTTCCCACGAAAGGCACGGCGCTTTAGGTCTCCTGGCGCAGAGGACGAACGCAGCGCACGAGACGCGGATGAGCTTCTACCGTGCTCGCTGTCGGTGTATTACGTGGGTCGCCGCCGCACGCGCGATGGCCCGCTCGAGCGCCTCGTACCCGCCTCCCGCGATGATCCCCGCGAAACGCCCCGCCACCCGCCTCCCTCCCCTCGTTCGCGGGGATATGGCGGAGAGCCGGCCGTGCCCGCAGGTCGCGTGGTACACTTGCTCGCTAGACGAATTCGCCGCCTCGCGCGGCGCCGACCAACCACGAAAGCGAACAACATGGCTGATTTCATCGAAGGGAAACGCCCCGTCATCGAAGCGCTGCGCACCGAGGTGCCGTGCAAGCGCGTCCTGCTTGCCGACAACGTGAAGCGCGACCCCCTGATCGAGGACGTGCTGCGCAAGGCGAAGAAGCGCAACGTGCCGGTGGAAACGGTGCCGCGCGCGCGTCTCGAGAAGCTCTCCGAACGCGGCAGCCACCAGGGCGTTATGGCGGAAACCAAGCCCTTCAACTACGTGAACGTCACGACCATAGTGGAGACCGCGAACGCGCAGGCTGCCGAAAACGGCGGCTCGGCGCTCATCGTCATCCTCGACCACATTACCGACGCTGGCAACCTCGGCGCCATCGCCCGCTCCGCCGAGTCGGTTGGGGCTGCCGGCATCGTCATTCCTAACAAGCGCGCGGCGCACGTGACGGCGGCGACGTACAAAAGCTCGGCGGGCGCGATTTCCCACATCAACGTGACGCAGGTCGCGAATCTCTCCCAGACGATCGAGCGCCTGAAGAAGGAGGGATTTTGGGTTTGTGCAGCGAGCGAGCACGCGCGCGAAGTGGTGTGGAAGTCGAACCTCAAAGGCAAAATCGCGCTCGTCATGGGCTCGGAAGGCGAGGGCGTGTCGAGCCTCGTGCTCGAAAACTGCGACTTCGCGGTGAAGCTTCCCCAGATGGGAAAAGTGTCCTCGCTCAACGTGGCGCAGGCGTCCACCGTTTTCATGTACGAGTGGCTCCGTCAGCAGCAATAGGTCGCGCTTCAGAAAATGGCAAGGAAACGAAACAAGCTGCTCATCGTCGATGGGTACAATGTGCTCCGCTCGGGTGAGCGCTACAAAACGACGGCGTTCGGGCCCGACTACACCGACGATGCGTTCAACACTGCCCGCGAGCGGCTGATCAACGACGTCGTGAACTTCGCGGGGCGCGATTGGCGTGCCATCATCGTGTTCGATGGTGCGAAAAACGAGTTTTCAACAGGAGAAACGCAAACCATCGGCGGCGTGCGCATCATGTTCAGCCCAGCTGGCCAGTCTGCCGACAAGGTAATCGAGAAGCTCGCTCATGACGCGCGTGAGCGCATGGTCGAGACGCTCGTGGTCACAAGCGACGCCACCATCCAAGACACCGTCTTCGGAGGCGGCGTCGACCGCATGAGTGCGAACGGCTTCAGCTATGAAGTGGGGGAATACTACGATCAGGCGCGCCTCGACGAGTCGCCGAAGGTGGCCGAGAAGCGCACGCTCGGTGATCGCATTCCCGCTGATACCCTCGCCAAGCTGAAGGCGATGCGCGACGGAAAGCTTTAAGGCTTCGCGAGTGCTTTCTTGACGGCGCTTGGGATGCTCGAGCGCTCGAAGCGCCCCCATGGATGCGCCTCGCGAGCGTACTTGTCGAAATGAATCGCTCATGGGAGTGCGGCAACGAACCCGCGAACTCGCGCCAAACCAGCAAACCGGCAAACCTCGTCGTTTGCCGGCTGCACTTGCCCTACCTTTCGCTCTCTCCGCGCTCCTCGTTCGTGAGGTGCTCTTTCGCGATGTAGAGCGGGCGGTGCTTTCCCTCGATGTAGCTGCGCGAGAGGTACTCGCCGATCACGCCAAGCACGGTGAGCTGCAGGCCGCCGAACAGCAGAATCAGGCACGCGAGCGTCGGGAAGCCCGGCACGTCGGTGCCCCGCAGTGCGTATTCGAAGATGATCCACAGAAGATAGACGAACCCGCCGAGCGAAGCGATGAGCCCAATCCAGACAGCCACCTTCAAAGGCCAGGTTGTGAAGCCTAAAATGCCGTTCGCTGCATAGTGAAATAACGACTTCACCGACCATTTGCTCTCGCCGTTGGCGCGCGCGTCCGGCTCGTAGGGCACCTCGAGCGTCTTGAAACCGACCCACGCAAAGAGTCCCTTGCTGAAGCGCTGACCTTCGGGCAGTGAGAGCAGGGCGTCGGCCACGGTGTGGCGGAACACGCGGAAGTCGCTCACGTTCGCGGGAATCTCGATGTCGGTGCAGATGCCGTTGAAGGTCTTGTAGAACGAGTGCTTGAACAGCTTTAACACGACGCTTTCCTTGCGCTCGATCTGGCAGGCAGCGACGATATCGTACTCGGGCTTGTCCATAAGCAGTTTGTACATGCGCAGCGCGTCCTCGGGCGTTTGCTGCAGGTCGGCATCGATGAGGCAGATGCACTCGCCGCGCGCTGCCTCCATGCCCGCATACAGCGCCGCCTCCTTGCCGAAGTTGCGGGAGAACTGCACGGCTTGCATGGGGTGGGAAGGGTCGGCCTCGCCCACGACCTCGCGCAACAGCTCGAACGTGCCGTCTTGGCTGCCGTCGTTCACGAACACGATCTCAAGTGAGATGCCTTCCGCGTCAAAGCATTCGAAGGCGCGGCGCTCGAACAAGCGGATGTTGTCGACCTCGTTATAGCAGGGGACGACGAAGCTCAAGCTGTAGGGATAGGTCATTGCGCTGCTCTCTTTCCGCTGGTCGCGCGCGTGCGATGGCGACGGTTCTCGAAGGCGCGCCATGCGCAGAACGCAGCGACGCTCGCGATGCTGATAATCGCGCTCGGTATGAGGCCGGGCGTCATGTAGCGAAGCTCGATGTCGTTGGTGCCCGCGGTGACGTCGATGCCCAAAAGCCCGCCGTAAAGCTCATGAACCGGCACCTCGTGTCCGTTCACGGTGGCGCTCCAGCCCTTCTCGTAGGGGATGGAGATGAGGAGCGTCTCGTCGCGCTGGGCGTCGAAGGTAGCGCTCACCTGGCCGTTCGAGAACGACTTCAGCGAGAAACCGGCGGAATCGAGCTTTCCGAGTAGCGTCTTCATCTCGTCGACGTCGAGCGTTTCCGCCTTGATGGCCGCCTCGATCGGTGCGTCGAAGAGGGCCTCTTTCGTGCCGACGACGCGCCCGTGCTTGTCCACGGTTGTTTGCCTCTTGACGGTCGGGACAATCGACACCGTGATGGTCTCGCCCGCGTCGAACGTGCCCGCGTACACCACGTTGCACGACCCGCGCCCGCCGACGTGCTCGACGGTTGTGCCGTTGACCTGCGCATAGCAGGAGATGCCAGACTCCTCGATGTCGAGCAGGTAGATGCTCGGGAAGTAGAGGAAAAGCGGCCCCGCGCTCGTGGTAGTGACGGTGAAGTCGCGCTGGTCCGTGCCGCCTGTCCCCGCATCGACGGCGGTCGCCTTATGGTAGAGGCCGCTCGCGTCGGCGCCCGTGACGGATGCGTACATGGCTATCTGGTTGTTGAAGGGGTTGGCGCTCCATGCGTCGGTGGGCTCGTCGTCGGTCGCATCGGCCGCAGCACCCGAGTAGTCCGCCTCGTTCGCCAGCTCCGTCTCCTCGGCCGTGGCCGCAATGCCATAGCCGAGTGGCATCGACGAGGTCGTCTTCCAGTCGCGATAAGACCCGTAGAGCTCATGGGCATGGTCGGCGACGAGCTCGGTTTCGGGCGGCTGCTCCTCGGCGATGACGTTGGTCACCGAAAGAAGCGCATCTGCCGCCGTGTTGGGCGACTGGTACGCCGTTCCGAACGGTGTCTTCTTCGAGTACCCGAGGCGCATGAGCAGGTTCTGCACGCTGTTTTCCTGGGTGGACGAGTACAGATCGAACGAGCCCGACCCACTGAGCACGAGCCCCGTGCAATCAGGTCCGTTGTACTTCGACGACCCATAGTACACGCACGTTTGCCCCGTGCGTGCGAAGCCGTTGTCGGTGGGGTAGTCCTCGTAGTATTCCTCGAGCTCGGCGATGCGGTTCGAGTATTCGCTCGCGCTTAAGTCGCATGCGGCGTACTGAGCCGCCGTGCCGTAGCACTGTTCGAAGGCGAACAGGACGACCAGGCAGGCGATTCCCGCTCGGGCAAGAATCTTGCGCCCCGTCGCGCGCTTCTCGCGGGTGTTCCCTTCGGTGGGAACCCGCAGGCCCTGGCGCACCATGAGCGCAAGGAAGGCGGTGAATCCCGTGATCAGTACCAGTTCGAGCACGGCGTTCGCGGCACTCGGGCGAATCGAGAGCGTTCGGTACCACACGTTGAAAGTGGCACACCCGAAGATGAGAAACGCCGCCGCGCCGCCCTTCACCACGGCGCGCAGCGATGTGTGGCGCACGGGGCGGTTCTTCGGATTTCCGGCGACGACGAGCGTCTCGTTTTTGTTGTCCAGGCAGAATGCGATGCCCTCGAAGGCGAGCGCCACCATCATGAGCAGCAGCAGAAACGCCATGCGGCCCGTGTAGGACGACTCGGGCACAAATCCGAGCCAGATCGTGTTCAGCTGGATGAGAACGAGCGACGAGGCGGGAATGCCCATAATGACGGCGCCCGCTACGCGCAGGGCGCGGGATCTGCGCGCGTCGACGAAGAACACAGCGACGCCCACGAGCACGAGAGCCGAAATCACGATCGCAGGGGTCGCGTTCGCGACGATGATGCCCGGCCGTGTGCCGATGGCGAAGAAGTTCGCGTAGTCGAAGGGGTTGAGCGAGAAGATGGTCCCCGCAAGCGACGCCAGCCCGGCGCCCGATCCCTTGCCGCCCAAAAGCGCGATCAGCGTGGGGAAGAGAATCACCGCGGAGGCCCCCACAGCGAGAATCATCGTCGCAGCATAGCGTAGGCCCAGGTAGATGAGGGGGTTGTCTACGAGCTTTCGGCTCTTGGGGGCAATGCGTGCGGGCTCGTTTGCGCTGCCCTCGTTGCGCTTGCCCGCGCCGTCCGCGCACTTGCGTTCGTTTCCGAGCCTAAGTTCGCCCTCGTCGCAGGCGCGTTCGCGCTCCTCGATGCGCAGGCGTGCGTACTCATAGAAGAAGTAGAAGATGGTGAAGAAGCACACCATGTAGCCCGTGTACCAATTGAAAAGGATGGCGCACGCGCACGATGCGAACAGGGCCGCGCATCCGCGTCCGCGCACCAGGCGGTACACGCCCAGGCAGGCGAGCGGCGCCATGATCACGCCGTCGATCCACATGATGTTGCTCGAATACCCGGTGACATACGAGGTGAGCGAGTAGGCGATCGCGCCGACCACCGCGAGCACCTGCGTTGCGCAAGACCCCTTGACACCTGCCGCGACAAAGCGACCGCGCAGGAAAACGAGGCAGGTCACGGCGGCAAGCGGAATCTTCACAAGGAAGAGGAAGCTGAAGAAGTAGGGCACCTGCGAGGGGTCGCACAGGGCGACGAGCGCGTTTAAGGGACTCGACAGGTAATAGGTATATTGCGCGTAGGTTCCGCATCCCATGCCCGCGTCGGCGGAGTACAGAAGCGACGCGTCGCCGTTGATCACGTTGGAGAGCCATCCGAAGAACTGCGCGTACTGGACGGGCATGTCGTACATCATGACCGAGACGTCCCCGAAGGGGTAGATGCCGTTCGAAGCGAACGCAAAGAGAATCACGAAAAAGGGCACGACGAAGGAGAGGGCGTATGCCGCGATCGCGCTTTTCGTCGCAGCGGGCCTCGCGCTCGGTGCCTGCGGGGTGCGCCTCTCGGGGCGCTCCTCGGGCTTCGCGTGAGATCCTGCGGCGGCGGAAAGCGGTTCGCCTGCCCTCGATGCTGAATCTGCTATGTCTCGTTTCCAGACTGTCATTTTTCCTGAAAGCCATCCTAGCGCCTGCGAGGAGAAAACGGGCTTTCAGTCGAAGGTTCGTGGCATAAATCCAAAAGCTTGCCCAAAGACTGCATATAGTAGTGTGGGAAAGCCCCCGATGCCGCAATTTTGCCTCGACTGTCGCCACCTGTTGAGCAAGCGCGTTCGGGGCGGGGCTCCCGTCGTTTGGGGAAGGTTGACTCGAGCCCGCGCCCCTCGGCCTCGCGCACCGCCCCCTCGCGTTGCCTCGCGCGCCGCTACGCGTCCCGCCCTCGGCCGCGCGCGCCATCGAAAAGCAACTTTTTTCGACCTCGTTTCCCCAGCTTAAAGGCCGAAAGAACAAAAAACTTCCACAGCTCGTAAAAATTTTTCTTGACGCGGCATGATCCCCATAGTATCTTTTTCGATTGCAACTTTTTTGGGAAATGAGTGCGTGCGTGAAGGAGGAAAAGCCTCGTGGCCAAAGCAAAAACTAGCGCTCCCACCAGCCTTTATAGGAATCGCAGAAGCTTCGCGAAGATTCCGGACGTAATGGACGTCCCCAATCTTATCGCAATCCAGACGGACAGCTTCAAGTGGTTCAAGGAAGAAGGCCTCCAGCAAGCTTTCCAGGACATCGCTCCTATCGAGAACAGCACGAAAGACATGTGCGTGGAGTTCGGCAAGCATGAGTTCGGCGAGCCGAAGTACACCGTCGATGAGTGCAAGGAGAAGGACGTCTCGTATCAGGCGCCCCTGTTCGTGGAAATCCGCTTCATCAACCGTGAGACGGGCGAAATCAAGGAACAGAACGTGTTCATGGGCGACTTCCCGCTCATGACGAACCGCGGTACCTTCATTATCAACGGTACCGAGCGCGTCGTTGTCTCCCAGCTCGTTCGCTCCCCGGGCGTGTACTTCTCGTCCGAGCGCGATAAGACGTCGGACAAGACCATCTACAACGCGAAGGTCATCCCGAGCCGCGGCGCATGGCTCGAGTTCGAGACCGACAAGCGCGACATCCTCTCCGTGCGCATCGACCGCAAGCGCAAGCAGCCGGCCACGCTGCTTGTCCGCGCCCTCGGCCTTGCCGAGACGCGCGAGGAGATCATCGAGCTTCTCGGCTCCGACGAAATGGTGCTGCGCACCCTCGATCGCGACCCGGCAACCACCAAGGAAGAGTCCCTTATCGAGCTGTACAAGCGCTTCCGTCCGGGCGAGCCGCCCACGATCGACTCCGCGCGTACGCTGCTTGAGGGCCTGTTCTTCAACCCGCAGCGTTACGACCTGGCGAAAGTCGGCCGCTACAAGATCAACAAGAAGCTCGGCTTCGACGCCGACAACGACGCCTCGACCCTGACCGACGAGGACATCACCGCCACGATGAAGTACATCATCGCGCTGCATGCCGGTGAGGAAGGCGCGAGCGTCGACGACATCGACCACTTCGGCAACCGCCGCATCCGCACGGTCGGCGAGCTCATCCAGAACCAGTTCCGCATCGGCCTCTCCCGTATGGAGCGCGTCGTGCGCGAGCGCATGAGCATGCAGGAGCCTGACGAGATCACCCCGCAGTCGCTCGTGAACATCCGCCCGATCGTGGCTGCCATCAAGGAGTTCTTCGGAAGCTCCCAGCTCTCGCAGTTCATGGACCAGGCGAACCTCGCCGCAGGCATCACGCACAAGCGCCGTCTGTCCGCACTCGGCCCGGGCGGTCTGTCCCGCGAGCGCGCAGGCTTCGAAGTCCGCGACGTCCACAACTCCCACTACGGCCGCATGTGCCCGATCGAGACGCCTGAAGGTCCGAACATCGGCCTTATCGGCTCGCTCGCGACGTTCGGCCGCATCAACCCCTACGGCTTCATCGAGACGCCCTACCGTCGCGTGGTCGACGGCAAGGTGACCGACGACATCGACTACCTCACGGCCGACGAGGAGGAGAACTACACGATCGCCCAGGCGAACGAGACGTTCAACCTCGAGACCCGCGAGTTCGGCACCACCGACGCCGACGGTGTGTTCCACAAGGCGACGCGCGTTCTCTGCCGTACCAAGGACGCTTCCGGCGTGTTCGGCGAGCCTGAAGAGGTGCTGCCCGAGCAGGTTACCTATATGGACGTTTCCCCGCGTCAGATGACGTCGGTCGCAACGTCGCTCATCCCGTTCCTCGAGCACGACGACGCAAACCGCGCCCTCATGGGCTCGAACATGCAGCGTCAGGCTGTGCCGCTGCTCAAGCCGCACGCCCCGCTCGTCGGCACGGGCATGGAGCACCGCATCGCGGTCGACTCCGGCGAGATCCTGGTCGCTCAGAACCCGGGCGTGGTCGACTACGTCGATGGCCAGACGATTATCGTGCTCAACAACGACGGAGAATACGACGAGTACCTGGTCCCCAAGTTCCAGCGCTCCAACCAGTCCGGTTGCATCAACCATCGCCCGATCGTTCGCAAGGGCGACGAGGTCCATGCCGGCGACGTGCTCGCCGACGGCCCGTCCTGCGACGGTGGCGAGCTGGCACTCGGCCAGAACCTCATGGTCGCCTACATGCCGTGGGAAGGCTACAACTACGAGGACGCTATCATCGTGTCCGAGCGCGTGGTTGCTGAAGACCTGCTCACGTCCATCCACATCTCCGAATACGAGGTCGACGCGCGCGACACCAAGCTCGGCCCCGAGGAAATCACCCGCGAGATCCCGAACATGTCCGACGACATGACGGCCGATCTCGATGCTGACGGCATCATCCGCATCGGCGCCGAGGTGTTCCCGGGCGACGTGCTTGTGGGCAAGGTCACCCCGAAGGGCGAGACCGAGCTGACCGCAGAAGAGCGCCTTCTGCGCG
>JAUNWQ010000004.1 GCA_030540225.1 Coriobacteriia bacterium
AGATACATTGGCGGAAATGGTGAAAAAAGTATTGACGCTAACAGACGTCCCGGGCGGCATCATCGCCCCGCCCGAGATCCTCAACTACGCCGGCGGCTGGGGCCGCGAGCTGTGCCCCGAGGAGACCTGGGTCAAGCGCATCGGCCTCGACGCCTACCCGCTGCTCAACTTCGGCTTCCAGATCGCCCAGCCCGACGAGCTGCGCCACACCATGGCGACCGGCGAGCCCTACAAGATCCACGCGACCTGGCTGCAGCAGAACAACGTGCTCGCCTGCATGGGCGCCGACCCGCAGGAGATGTACATCGGCCTCATGAACTGCGACTTCAACGTGTCGGTCGACCTGTTCATGACCCCGACCATCATGGCGACCTCCGACGTGGTGCTCCCGGCGGCCACCTTCCCCGAGCGCAACGGCCTTCGCCTCGGCGACGGCGTGCAGCGCGGCGAGGTCATCAACAAGGTGTGCTCCGTGGGCGAGTGCAAGTCCGACATGGAGATCAACCTCATGCTCGGCAAGCGCTTCAACCCCGAGGCCTGGCCGTGGGAGAACGTCGACGAGATGTTCGGCGCGATGCTCAAGGCGCAGACCCCCTACAACTTCGAGGAGATGCGCGAGCACGGCCCGGTGTACCTGCCGTTCAGCTACAGGCGCTACGAGACCGGCCGCCTGCGCGCGGACGGCAAGCCCGGCTTCAACACGCCGACCGGCCGCATCGAGCTGTGGTCGACGTTCTACAACAACGCCGGCATGGACCCGCTGCCCTACTTCGAGGAGCCCGTCCCCGGCCCGACCTCCACGCCCGAGCTGCTCGACGAGTACCCGCTCGTGCTCACGACCGGCGCCCGCCCGTGGTCGCTGTTCCACTCCGAGCATCGCCAGGTCCCGCGCATGCGCAACCTCAAGAAGGACAACAACGTCTACGTCAACCCGAAGACCGCCGAGGAGTACGGCCTGAAGAACGGCGAGTGGGTGTGGGTCGAGAACGTGTACGGCCGCTGCAAGGCGCAGGTCGAGGTCACGAACCTCTACCAGGACCCGCGCGTCATCGCCTGCGACCACGCGTGGTGGCACCCCGAGGGCGACGCCGAGGGCCTCTACGAGTCCCACGACCTCAACGTCAACAACCTGCTGCCCGGCATCCCCGGCCGCGCGGGCTTCGGCTCCAACTACAAGACCACGCTCGTCAAGCTCTACAAGGTCACGCCGGAGGACGACTCCAACGGCTACTTCCCGAGCCCGGACAGCGGCTACGTCTCCCAGGCCATGGACGGCAAGGGCATCAAGGCCATCGAGGAGCTCGTTGACGAGCGCGCGCAGATCATGCGCGACCGCGAGGCCCTGAAGAAGGCGATCGCCGAGGCTCAGGCCGAGCAGGCTTAAGTAGGCGCCGCACGACAAGACGAGAGAGAGCCGGGCGCCGGGAAGGCGGGCGCCCGGCCAGGAAGGAAGAGGTTTTTCATGGAGACCCCAAAGGAACTCAACTCGAGGACTATGGCTAAGTACGGCCTGCTCATCGACTACCAGTGGTGCACCGGGTGCCACTCCTGCGAGATCGCGTGCCAGATGGAGCACAAGATGCCCGTCGGCAAGTCCGGCATCCTCGTCCACGACATGGGCCACTGGCCCATCGAGGAGGGCGGCGACGAGTGGCAGCTCGGCTACCTGGCCGCCCCGACGGCGATGTGCGACGGCTGCGAGGAGCGCCGCGCCCTCGGCAAGGTCCCGACCTGCGTGCAGCACTGCCAGGCGCAGTGCATGGACTTCGGCCCGATCGACGAGATGGCCGAGAAGGCCAAGGGCCACAAGGACTACGCGCTGTTCACGCTCGGCGCCTAACTTCCACGACGTCCGCCGGGCGCCCCCTCCCCCTCAAAAGGGGGCGCCCGTGGACCACCCCTGCACGGGGAGGGCCGTCTACTAGGGGTTCGGCCCTCCCCGTAGAGACAGGGGGAAAGCCTATACAAATCAATAAGGAGGGTTTATGTCCATTTCGAGTTATGGTGTGCTTGACAGGCAGACCACCAACACCGAGCGCTGGGTTACTTTTGCCGCGCTCTTCTTGTTCGGGTTCACGGCTTCGTGCAACCTGTTCAAAGCTTCACCTGTTATGACGGTCATCGGCGGAGATTTGGGGCTCGACGCCGGCGGACTTGGCCTTATCATGACGTTCTATTCCATCGCTGCTTTGGTTATGGCTTTCCCTGGCGCTTTGGTTATGCGTAAAATCGGCGTGAAGGCGATGGTCGTGATTTCTTGCGCAATCATGGTCTGCGGCACCGCGATCAGCGCCTTCTCGTCTGACTCCGGAATGTTCCTTGCCGGCCGTGCTGTTGAAGGCATCGCTTACGGTCTGATTTGCGTTTGCGGTCCGAACATTCTTCCTCGTCTGTTCCCCCGCAAGCAAATGGGCCTCGCTGTCGGTATCTGGTCTCAGTGGATTCCGTGCGGCACCATCATTGCATTCTTCACCGCGCCGCTCGTGTTCGAGGCGACTGGAAACTGGCAAGGCATTTGGTTTGTCACGCTTGCGCTCGGCATCGTTGCTCTGATTCTGCTTATCGCTCTCGTTAAAATGCCGCAGAAAAACGAGAACGAAATCGTTGCCGGCGACGCGACGATCGTCGCAAAGCCTGGCAAGCAGTTCTTCGCTTCCGCTGCTCTTGTGTGCGTCGTCTTCGTCATCTGGGTGTTCGTCTACGTTGTGAACATCAACGGCATGTATCCCACGTTCCTCCAGGACGTCAAGGGCATGAGCGTGTTCGACTCTTCGATGCTGCCTAACTGGCTCGCCATCATCACCATTCCTCTTGGTATTGTCGCGGGTATCATCTCCGACAAGTTCGCTATCCGCAAGAAGGCTCTGGTCACCTTCTACGTTGTGACCGCTCTCATCTTCTTCTTCCTCGCCTTCACCCCCGGCGAAGATGCGACGAGCTCCTGGGCATTCTGCATCATCATGGGCGTTTGCGCCTCGTTCATCCCGACCTACACCAGAGGCATCACCCCGCTGCTTTGCACCGATTCCTTCAAGTGCGACATGGCTCTGTGCCTGATGGCATTCTTCACTGGTGTTGCTCAGGTTTGCGCAGTCGTCGCCTCCATGAGCGTTGCCACCATCGGTTGGTTTGCTAATGCTCAGTTCGTTCTTGCACCGCTTTGCCTGGTTGCTGCTGTCGCAATCGCCATTGTGGTTAAGGACGACAAGAAGGTTGTTGAAATCCGCAAGCAAGAAGAGGAAGCCGATCGCGCTGCAGTTGCGTAGAATGAAACACTCTAGAGTTTCAATCGTCTTCTAGATTCGGCCTCCCTCAGCCTGATTCGTCGGCTGGGGGAGGTTTTTTTCGGAAAGGATGGCAAGTATGTCGTGCGGTTACGCTTGCGTTGGGTGCGGAAAGTGCAAAGGGATTGTGCGTCCTCTCGCCATGCCGGGCCACTGCCCTGCATGCGGGTTCGACAACGAGCCTGGCGCGAAAACGTGCGAGAAGTGCGGGATGCCCTTGCCGTTGGCGCCGGGAATGGGAGAGTCAAAGGACGCCCAGGCTCAGTAGGCAGCGCCCAGAAGGCACGCTTGTTAGGGAAGCGCTCATCGGGCGGAGCAGCCAGGCGCTGTGGGTAGGCTCGGTAGGGAAGCGCGGCGGTATGCCCAATACAGAAGGCAGGATCGGTGGGGAAGCTCGCGCTCGTCCGATGCGGTAGATGGGTACGGCAGGACGACGCAGGCAGGCGCAGCGGCTAGGCGCCTTCTCCTTACTCCTTTATGCCGGGCTTTTTGGGAAACCTGAATCCGCAATTCTTGCAGACCGTATCGGCTTCCGATTTCGGGTGCTTGCACAGGGGACAGATGTTCAAGGGGCGGGGCTTTTTAAGCTCGCACTTTCCGCAGTGACGGCATGGGTAGCACATGGATTACTCTTCCTCGATCGAATCGCGCAGATTGATTACTTCTTGGCGGGAATTGACGCCCATCTTCCTGTAGATGTGCGACGTATGGGTTTTCACGGTATTGGTGGATATGACGAGCTTGTCGGCAATGCCCTGGATGCTGTATCCGCCTGTCAGCAGGAATAACACTTCCACTTCTCGCTTCGACAAGCCGAAATGATTGGCTGCAATCTGACATTTCTTCCGGTTTGTGTCTATCGGCTCGTCTTCTTTTTCTTCAGACGATGCTTCGAGCCCGTCTTCTTGAGCTTTTTTCTCATCGAGATTCTCGGGCTTCAAATTAATTGAGACGCCACCCCCGAATGCCACCATTGCCGAAAGGCAAACGATGAGAATGAGGGGAATGATAAACGCCACTCGTCCTGTTGCGGGAAAGCAATGTGCAACGATCATGTTCGCGAGATAGGCCACGAGCATTCCCAGCTGCACCGCAATTCTTCCCCGCGCAATGCAGAGGTAGGGAGGAAGTGCCAAACTTCGGGATGATTCGGCGAAGAACTCGAAGCTCGACACGTCGAACAGGGTCAGCAGCGCCAACAAGGCTGCATAGATCGCCCATGATGAGTCATCTGGGGTGATTACGATCAAGACGAGGGCCATCGAGACAAACGGGAGCAGGATTGTGGCTACTCTTCCAAAGTCGGATTCCCTTCCTTTATTCAATCTTGAGAGAGCAATCACAAGCGCCGCTCCGCAAATCAGCGAGAGCCCGACAATGAGGTAATTCAGGCCTGCCGGCATCTTGAACGAGAGGCATGCGTAGATGCTGGTGCCCAAAACCGCACCGTAAACCAAGCAGATGGCGTCGCATTTTCGAAATGATGGAAGCCGCTTCGGGCTTAGGGGGGCGGGCTTTAATGTCCAATCTTTCCTTTCGGACGAATTCACAAGGAACAACATCGTCGATCCGCAGCTGCAAATGAGCAGCGAGACAACGGCAAACCACGTCCCGAGATAGGTGACGACGGAAAAGATCGCTGCTCCCGCGATGACGGGAACGCAAAAGGCGAGAGCAATGCTCAGATCGGCTTTCGCTTCCATTTCACCCCAGAGCACATGCGAAATGCCTTGCCATACGCCCGCAAAGAGCATGAGAAACGACATCAGCCCGGTGTTCAGCTCGTAGGCTATTCCCGCCATTTGCGAGGCGACTGATACGAGCAGAACACCGCAGCCGGCAATCATGAGATAGTTTTTCGACTCGGAGGCGATTACGTGGCGCGGCGCCAAGAAGAGCGCTTGGCCCAAGACGATGCCTGCCAAATAGCAAAATCTGCTCAGGTCTCTCTCGAGGAAGCTGAACGTATCCGAGGGGACGAACGTGTCACTGTAAAAGAAGATGAAGGTTGCCGCCCAGCAGAGCGAGATGCCGGCAATCAATGCGAGAGGGTTGCCTTTCGCATTCTCGTTGCGAGATTCGTTTTTTCTTCCCATAGCGTGCCTCCTTCAATGAAGAGTATGGCTATGCGCAGCATGGGTTGCTATCACCTTTTTTGTATGATTCGCTATTTTCGGAAGCTGAATTTGACAATATCTACCTGCGAAAACGTTCAAAATCACCCATGCGGTGGGGAATCACCCTTTTTGAAAGATGCGCAATTGGCGCCGAAGGAAATACGTTACGCCTGCGGACATCCAGTCGAGACGAGAAAGGGTGTGATCGCATGTCCGAACAACGTAAGTACGATTTGGTCGAGCACGCAAAACCTTGGAGGTATGAGGAAGACGGGCTTACGGTCACGAGGGGAAGCGCGTGGACCGGGCCGGGATGTCATCTTGGGTGTGGCGTCAAGCTCTACACCGATAGCGACGGGAAGCTCGTTAAGGTGGAAGGTGACGAGGAAAACCCCTTCAACAAGGGCCGTCTTTGCGTAAGGTGCCTCGACCTTCCTGAGGTGGTTTACAGCGAGAAGCGACTCACCTACCCCATGAAGCGCGACCCGAAGGACAGGGGCAAGAACAAATGGCAGCGCATTACGTGGGATGAGGCTTTCGACGAGATCGAGGCTCATCTTGTTGACTTGAAGGAACGCTACGGTGCGGAATCCGTCCTCTTCCTTCAGGGTACGGGTCGAGATATCGCTTCGTGGATTTCTCGCCTTGCATGGTCGTACGGAAGCCCGAACTACGGCTTCCCGCTTTCCGGCCTTGCCTGCTACCTTCCGCGCGTTTCCGGAATGTACTCGACGACGGGTGCTTTCTGGGTGTGCGACTGCTCTCAGCAATTCATCGATCGCTACGATAATCCTAATTACACCGCGCCTGAGGTGATGATTCTCTTGGGCAACTACCCCCTCATCTCCAATTCCGACGGCTTCTACGGCCACTGGGTTGTGGACCTTATGAAGCGCGGCATGAAAGTCATCTGCGTCGACCCGCGCATGACCTGGCTTGGTAACAAGGCCGCGATTCAGCTCCCCATCCGTCCGGGAACCGACGCCGCACTCGCGCTTGGAATGCTCAACGTCATCATCAACGAGGACCTGTTCGATCATGACTTCGTCGATCGCTGGGTTTACGGCTTCGACGAGCTGAAGGAACGCGTGCAGGATTATCCTCCCGAGAAAGTGTCCGAGATTACCTGGATTCCGGTCGAGAAGATCTACGATGCAGCCCGCATGTTCGCCAATGCGAGCCAGGCATGCATTCAGTGGGGCGTCGCCGTCGACATGACCAAGGAAACGCTGCCCGCCATTCAGGCGATTGCCGCGCTCACGCAGATCACCGGCAACATCGATAAGCCTGGTGCCATGATCATCCCGCCCGAGATCCTGTTCTACGGCGGCGGCTTCGGTGCCGATTTGCTCACGGAGGAGCAGACGGAGAAGCGCATCGGCGTGAAGAAGTATCCCCTGCTGAAGTTCGGCTTCGCCACGTTGCAGGCCGATGAGATGATGAAGCAGATGGAGACCGGCGACCCGTATGAAATTCATGGCGCTTGGATGCAGACTACGAACACGCTGGCTTGCATGGGTGCTGATCCCGATCGCTTCTACAATGCTGCGGTAAAGCTCGACTTCATCGTCGGCGTCGATCTTTTCATGACCCCGACCATCATGGCTCTTGCAGACTATGTGCTCCCTGCGGCGACGTATCCCGAGCGCGATGGCCTTCGCATCGGCGATGGCCCACAGCGAGGGGAGACCATCAACAAGGTTTGCTCCGTTGGGGAATGCAAGTCCGACATGGAAATCAACCTCGAGCTTGGCCGCAGGCTCAACCCCGACGCTTGGCCGTGGGCTGACGTGAAGGAGATGTTCTCGAGCATCATCGCTGAGACGGGTTACTCGTTCGACGAGATGAGGGAAATCGCTCCCGCTTATCCGCAGTACACGTACAAGAAATACGAGAAGGGCCTTCTTCGCCCTGACGGAGAGCCAGGGTTCAACACCCCGACCGGCCGCATCGAGATCTGGTCCACCCAATACGCGAACGCCGGCCTCGATCCGCTGCCTTACTTCGAAGAGCCCGAGCCTGGTCCCGGATCAACCCCTGAGTTGCTCGACGAGTATCCTCTCGTGCTCACGACCGGTGCGCGCAACTGGAACATGTTCCACTCCGAGCATCGCAACATTCCTCGCCTTCGCGCAATGCGCCCCGACCCCATTATCGAGGTTCATCCCGAGGCGGCGGAAAAGTACGGTATCGCCGACGGTGATTGGGTATGGGTTGAGAATCAGCGTGGTCGCGCAAAGCGCCGCGTTAAGGTGACCCCCGTTCTCCTCGATCCGCGCATTTGCTCGACCGACCATGCATGGTGGTTGCCCGAAGCGGATCCGGAAAACCTGTTCGATGTTCGCGAACTGGCCATCAACAACCTTGTTCCGTGGCAGCCGGGCAAGAGCGGATTCGGCTCGAATTACAAGTGCAGTCTCGTGAAGCTCTACAAGGTTGAAGAGGGGGAATAAGCATGAGCGGATACGGTATTCTCATCGACTATAACTGGTGCACCGGCTGCCATAGCTGCGAAATGGCATGCCAAATGGAAAAGAAGCTTCCTATTGGCCAGTCGGGAATTCAGGTGTGCGAAATGGGTCCTTGGCAAATCGAGGGCGACCATTGGCAATTTGATTACATCCCTGTGTTCGGCGACCAGTGCGACGCTTGCAAGGAGCGTACCGAGCATGGCAAGCTTCCCGCCTGCGTGCATCATTGCCAGGCGCAATGCATGGAGTTCGGTCCCATTGCCGATCTCGCGGCGAAAATGACGGACGCGCGAAAGCAGACGCTTACGGTGCTTTAGCCTTTTCGCTGTACAGAGGCCCGTTTTCAGCAAAGCAATAGTGAACCGACAAGAAATTGAGGGCTTGTCGGCTAACGGTTCCAGCGAGTTGATTGCGAGTGTGAAGGAGATTTTTCTTTTCATATTAACTCGCTGGACATTAGGTATTGAAGTAGAATGTCTTGTTGCGACACAAGCAAATAACGAAACCTGTTTAGGAGAAGTTCCTTTGGCAAAAGGTGCTTCTCCTCTTTGCTCATACTCCTAAACAGGAAAGAGCTTGTGTCGCAACAATGAGGGATTCACTTTTGCGGGTGCGCCCCTCATTTGAGGGGCGCATTTTAGTTTAGGGGGAGGGCCAGGCGCTTGGCCCTTTGGAGTGGCGGGACGATTCGATAGCTGCTACGTTGGATTAATGCTAAAGGGGGAATTAATGGGCGATCTGTCGGACAAGAGGACGCTTTGTACGTTGTTTTCCTCGGCGTTTTATTGGGCGTCGGTCTTTTTGGCGTACTGGAGTTCCTCGGTTGTGGTCGAGGAGCCGTTGGCGTTCAGGCTGAAGGGGTGCGCTCTGCTCGGATCAGCGGTCATGCTTGTCGTTTGGTTTCTCGTAATGCGCTCCGGCAAGGGAAAGGCGTTCGACGGACCTGTTCTTATGGTTCTTCCGTTTGTCTTGTCGCCGATGGCCGGGATAAGCGCTCTGCTGCTTGCTTTTCCCGTAGGGGGCTTGCTTCCGCACGCCATCCACTATGCGCTGTGGTTTCTGTTCGGCTGCGGTGCGGCTTTCGTTTTGATTCATATGGTCTACGGCGTTTTTCGCATCAAGCCCGAGAGCGCCTTTCTACTCCTCGCGTTTTCGACGCTGCTGAGCTGCTCCATTGCGACCTTTGCGTGCATGCAGCCAGGGCAGTCCTTGCCGGCAATCATTTCCGTTCTCGTGCTCCCGGTTCTCGCATACTGGCTCTCAATTGTCGGATGCAAGCAAAAAGACCTGGCCATTTGCATAGGGGAGGGGGGACCCGAGGAACTCACAAAGGCTGATGAAGAAGGCGTCCCGAGCGGAATCCTCGGGCCATCTCCTGAGCGAAAGATACCGAGAAAAGCTTTCCTGTTCCCCCTTATGCAGATGCTCTGTTACAGCATTACGTTCTCGTTTGCTCTGTTCATAGGTCTAAATGGCGGTCAAGAGAGCATGTCCTCGGAGTTTATATGGCTCGGGGCTATGCTGTCGGGCGTTTTCATTTTGCTTTATGGATTGTGGTTTAAAGAACGCGTGACGCTCAATTTGATTCAGTACGTTCTCTTCGGCATTGCGGCGCTGGGCTTGGCTCCGCTTGCGATGTCGAGCCAGCTGCACGTCAACTTGCTTTTTGCGAGCTGTGTGCTTCTCATGTTCAGCTTCACCAGCTTCGATATGCTTAGCATGAGCCAGCTTCTGTCGATGATCGACGAGTACAAAATATCGTACCCGAAGTATTTCGCGCTTGGCAGGTTGAGCAACGCAGCGGGTATGTTTCTCGGCTGGGCGCTTGCGCTTGGGGTCATGCTGGTTGACTCGGCGTTCCCTTCTTGGCATCTCTCCCAGGTGCTTCCGATTGCTATGATCCTCGTGCTCATGTTCGTCGTGATGGCCTTCTCCTACGACTCGATGAGGGGCTCCAATGCGAAAGACGGCGAATCGCCTGACGTTCCCGCTGCCCCTGCGGCGTGGAAGACCGCTTGCGACGATGTGTGCGAACAGTTTGCGCTGTCGCCCCGTGAGAGCGAGGTGTTCGCCCTTTGCGCGAAGGGTCGCGATACCGCTTATATCTGCGACGAGCTCTGCGTGTCCAACCACACGGTCCGCAGCCACATCTACCATATCTACGGGAAAATGGACATTCACTCCCAGCAAGACCTCATCACGATTGTCGAAAATCGAGTTCAGGAGATCAAAGCAGGCCGATAGCGTTTTTCTCTCTGTCGAGAGATACCCCGCCTGTCTTAGCCTTTCGGGTTTAGCCGATATCCTATTGGCTGCGGCTCTGGATGTCGTTGAATGGAACGATTGTTGAGTTTGTAGGGAGCAGGCCCCCAAGTTGGTGGACTGCTACATCCGAGCGGGGTTACCCACCTGCGTGACCTCCCGCCCGTGGCCTCGCTCGCCCGCGCCCGCAGCCCGCAGCCTCTTTCAACTTGTTATGCGGAATGCCTCCGCTCGCTCGCTGCTTGCCGTAAAATAGCACGCAAATGATGCGTCGGGTCTCGGGCGCACTCGCACCCCCGCGGCCCGACGAACAAGGGAAGGACTCTCATGCCGAAAACGATCGACCCTATATACACGCCCTCCGTGCTCGATGTGCCGGACGCGATGTTCGATGACCTCGATTTCGATGCGCTCACGAAAACGGTGTGCGGCTTGCAGGGTGTTGTCGACCCCAAGCCGAAGACGGCTGCCATCATTCTGGCGGGCGGTTCGGGCGAGCGTTTCGGTCGCGAAGGCGGCAAGCAGCTCGTCGAAATCGCCGGGAAGCCTATTCTCACCTGGTCGGCAGAGGCGTTCGACGCTGTGGGCGACGTGGGGCTCATCGTTATCGTGTGCCCCGAGGACCGCCAGGAGGAATACCTCAACCGCGCGATCAACCCGTTCCCGTTCGTCACGCCCATCGTGGTCGCGCCCTCGGGCCCCTCGCGCCAGGAGTCGGCTTTCTCCGGCCTCGAGTACGTCACCGACGAGTACGACTACGTCGTCTTGCACGACGGCGCGCGTCCGCTCGTTTCTCCCGAGCTCATCTTGCACACCATCAACACCTGCAAGGGCAACATCGATTGCGACGGCGTCATCGTGGGGCACCCTGCGGTCGATACGCTGAAGATTGTGGAAGACGGCGTCATCATGGGCACGCCCGACCGCCGCGTGTTCTGGGATGCGCAAACGCCGCAGGTCTTCCGCACGGGAATTTACCGCCGCGCGCACGCGAGCGCGCTTTCCGATGGCTTCGTGGGCACCGACGACTCGTCGCTTATCGAGCGCCTCGGCGGCAAGGTCCTCGTGGTGGAAGGCAAGCGCAACAACATCAAGCTCACGGTGCCTGAGGACTACATGATGCTCGCTGCTGCCGTGCGCGCGCTCTATCTGAAGCAGCCGGAGGAATAACCGATGGACCCCAGGAACCTCCGGATTGGCCAGGGCTACGATGTTCACCAGCTCGTTGAGGGACGCAAGCTCATCATGGGCGGTGTCGACATTCCCCATACGTGGGGCCTTCTCGGGCACTCCGATGCCGACGTGCTCGCGCATGCGGTGGCCGACGCGCTTTTGGGCGGCGTTCGCGGAGGCGACATCGGCAAGTTGTTCCCCGATACCGACCCCGCTTACGAAGGCGCCGACTCCATGAAGCTGCTCGCTGCCGTTGCCGGTTTCGTGCGCGATCGCGGCTACGAGATCCTCGACGTCGACAGCGTCATCGCGGCACAGGCGCCGAAGCTTTCCCCCTACCGCGATCAGATGCGCGAGAACCTGGCGCGCGCGATGGGCATCTCGCCGGAAAACGTGGGCGTGAAGGCGACCACGACTGAGCATTTGGGCTTTGAAGGCCGCGAAGAGGGCATTTCGGCTACGGCGGTGGCTCTTCTCGTTCGATGTACGGATTGAGTTTGCTATAATCCTACTTGAACAGAGGGGTTTGCTATGAATATTTTCAAGACGATCGCCGAAGATGTCCGTGCCGTTAAGGAACGAGATCCCGCTGCGCAAAGCTCGTTCGTTATCTGGCTCACCTACCCAGGCCTCCACGCGCGCTGGTCGCATGTGGTGGAACACTGGTTGTGGAATCATGGCTTAAAGAGCCTCGCGCGCATATCGTCGCAGTTCACGCGCTTCATGACGGGTGTGGAAATTCACCCGGGTGCCCAGATCGGCCGCCGGTTCTTCATCGACCACGCCATGGGCGTCATCATCGGCGAGACCACCATCATCGGTGATGATTGCACGCTCTACCAGGGCGTTACGCTCGGCGGTACCGGCAACGAGACCGGCAAGCGCCATCCGACTCTCGGCAACAACGTCATCGTGGGCGTGGGCGCGGCGGTGCTTGGCAACATCACCGTCGGCGACAACTCCAAGATTGGCGGCGGCGCGGTGGCGGTGAAGGACGTACCGCCCAACTGCACGGTCGTCGGCATTCCCGGGCGCATCGTCAAGCGCGACGGCAAGCGCGTCACCAGCGAGCAGTCCGCCGCCGCGAAGCGCATGGAGAACCTTCCCGATATCGTGGAAGAGCAGCATCGCTCCAACTGCGCGCGCATCGACTACTTGGAGGCGCAGATCGCCGCGTTGCGCGACGAGGTCTGTCCGCAGTTCAAGAAGGCGCTCGCCGATGTTGAGCCTGTGAGCCCGGAGGATTTGGAAGAGGACTAGGCGCCCGCCAAACGAGCGCTTTACCAGTTATCACAAGAAAGTATCAGGAACCTTATGATTAAGATCTACGACACCAAGCTGCGCCAAAAAGTCGAGTTCCAGCCGAAGGAGCCCGGCAAGATCAGCATGTACGTCTGCGGCCCGACCGTGTACAACCGCATCCACATCGGCAACGCGCGCACGTTCATCAGCTTCGACGTGATCCGCCGCTATCTCATCTGGCGCGGCTTCGACGTGACGTTTGTGCAAAATGTCACCGACGTCGACGACAAGATCATTAAACGTGCAGGTGAAGAGGGTAGAAGTGCGGCAGAAGTGGCCGCCGAGTACACCCAGGCGTTCATCGACGACATGCACGCGGCTGGCGTGCTCGACCCCGACGTGCGCCCGCGCGCCACGGGTGAGATTCCCGATATGATCGCGCTCGTGCAGGAACTCGTCGACGGCGGGCATGCCTACGAGGTCGAAGGCGACGTGTACTTCAGCGTGCGCTCGTACCCCGCTTACGGCGAGCTTTCCGGCCGCAACATCGACGAGATGGAATCGGGCCATCGCGAGCTTCGCGCCGACGGTCAGGGTCTTGAGGCGCGCAAGCGCGACCCGCTCGACTTCGCCCTGTGGAAGGCGGCCAAGCCTGGCGAGCCTTCGTGGGATTCCCCCTGGGGCAAGGGACGTCCGGGCTGGCACATCGAGTGCTCGGCCATGTCGCGCAAGTACCTGGGGCTTCCCTTCGACATCCACGGCGGCGGCGCTGACCTGGTGTTCCCTCATCACGAGAACGAGCGCGCGCAAAGCGAGGCGGCGTGCGGCTGCACGTTCGCGCGCCATTGGATGCACTCCGGCATGCTCCAGATTGCCAACGAGAAGACCGGCGAGATCGAGAAGATGTCGAAATCGCTCAACAACTTCCTGCTTCTGCACGAGGCGCTCGACATCGTGCGCCCCGAGACGCTGCGCATGCTCATGCTGCAGACGCACTACCGCAGCCCGCTCGTGTTTGGCGACGCCCGCTTGGCCGAGGCCGACGCGGCGCTCACGCGCATCGAGAACACGGTGAAGAACCTCGAGTGGCTGCTCGCGTCCGCGACGGCCGAGGGCGCGTGCTCGCTTGACGCTGTGGCGATCGAGGGGGCAACGCAGACGGCGCGTGCGGCCTTCGTCGACGCGATGGACGACGACTTCAACGCACCCGCCGCACTGGGCGCGGTGTTTACCCTGGTTGGTGACGTGAACAGCGCGATTGCAGGCAAGGAGCCCACCGCGGCCGATGTGCCGGCGCTCATTGCCGCGCGCGACTCGATCGCCGAGCTCATGGGCGTGTTCGGCATCGACGTCGCGGCGGCCACTGCCGAGGGCGACACCTATCCTGCCGAGGTCGTCGACCTTGCCGCCGAGCTCGCCGGGTACGCGGGCGGCAACGCGACCGAGGCCGTCGAGGCGCTCGTGGCCCTTCGTGCCGAGGCGCGCGCTTCGAAGGATTGGGCCCGCGCCGACGTCGTGCGTGATGGCATGGCGGCGCTCGGCCTCACGATCAAGGACACGCCGCAAGGCCCTCAGGTGGAAATGGCGTAGCGCGCAGGCGTGCTTTAGACGAGCGGAAGAGTGATCCTCTGAATACCCAACGCAATATGGAGCTCCTTGCGCCTGCAGGGGGTATCGAACAGCTGCGTGCTGCCGTACGCTTCGGCGCGGACGCGGTGTACCTGGCCTCCGATCGCTTCGGCATGCGCGCCCGCGCGGCGAACTTTGCGCTCGAAGACATTCCCGCTGCGGTGGAGATAGCCCATGCTGCGGGCGTGAAGGTCCACGTCACCGCAAACATCCTCATGGAGCAAGGTGACCTGGCTGCGCTGCCCGACTATTTCCGCGCACTCGATGCGGCGGGGGTCGACGCCTTCATCATCGGTGACTTGGGAGCGGCCGCCATCGCACGTCGCGTGGCTCCGCGCGTGGCGCTCCACGTGTCAACTCAGGCCTCCGTCGCCAACTCCGAGGCGGCGCGCGTGTGGCATAGCCTGGGCGCGAGCCGCGTGGTGTGCGCGCGGGAGATGTCGCTTGACGATATTGCCCGCATGCGCGAGGATATGCCGACCGACATGGAGATCGAGGCGTTCGCTCACGGTGCCATGTGTATGGCGGTCTCGGGGCGCTGCCTCATCAGCTCCTATCTCACCGGCCGCTCGGGCAACCGCGGGCACTGCACGCAGCCCTGCCGCTGGAGCTACACGCTCGAGGAGGAGAAGCGCCCGGGCGAGCATTTCCCCATCGAGGAGGACGGCCGCGGCACGTTCATCATGAACGCGAAGGATATGAACATGCTCGCGCATCTTGACGCGCTGCGAGCGGCGGGCGTGGACTCCATCAAGATCGAAGGGCGCAACAAGAAGGCGTTCTACGTGGCCAGCGTGGTGAACGCATATCGTCAGGTGCTCGACGGCGCTCCCGCTGCCGATTTCGCGCCCGAGCTTGAGGCGGTGTCGCATCGCCCGTATGGGACGGGGTTCTTCTTTGGCGAGGCTGAGCAGGCTCCTAACTACGATGGCTATGAGCAGCAGGCGATGCACGTAGCCGACGTCGTCGCGTCAGATGCGGGGACCCGCACCATCGTTGCGCGCTGCCGCAATCGCTTTGCGGAAGGGGAGGAACTCGAGGTTCTCAGCCCGCGGGTGCCGATTACCCGCGTTGTCGTGCGCAATCTCACGTGGTTGCCCGATCCCACGGAAAGCGATCCCGACCCTGCGCCGGTGCCCGTGCCCGTGGCGAACCGCTCGTGCGGTATCTATCGCTTCGCGGTTGGGGCAGGGGAAGGTGCAGTTGCCGCGGCCGCGACTGGGGCCGAGACCGACGCCGGTGCCGGCGCTGCTCTCGAGGCGGGCACCAGCGCTGCAGTTGACGCTGCCGCGACTCGTACCGATGATGGGGCCGCTGTTGCCGGAGCAGCCGCCGGGGCGAGCGCTGCCGCCGCAGCTGGTGCCGATGCTGTTTCCGCGGCTCGCGCGGGTGCAGGCATCACCGGCCTTGCCCTTCCTGCTGCGGGGGACTTCCTACGCGTGCGCCGCTTCCGGCGCTCGGCACGCTCGGGCGCGTAGGGTAGCGTGACGCCCGCGATCGGCGCGAGCTTTCGAGGGCGTCACGTTCCCATTTTGGGACACACAAGCCGAGCCCCTGAGGCGATTCCCGTCGTGCCGCTTCTCTCACTCCCGACTCATTTTCCCCTCCCTGATAGCTACGCCCGGGGGCGTGATATAGCCACTTTCACGTGGGATTTCGAAAAAGCGCCTGGTGCTCGCTAATTCTTCGCCCCGCCCTTAAAACTCCGCGTGCTTCTTGATATCATGTTCCCAAGGTAAACCCGAAGAAAGGGGTCGCTTATGGGAACCAAGGCGGTCGATGCTCTCGAAATATCCTTTGAGGATATGCCCATGTACCTGCGCGCCAAGCATTCGGTGTACATGGACGTCAACGGAGCGAGCTATTACCTCACCGATGTGAACGATCGGTACTGGCGCGCGCAGGACACCTCCCAGAAAAACGAAAAGGGCCACTACGTCGATTGCAGCGAGCTTGTGCCGACGGTCGGCGAGTTCCTCGACACTCCCTTCGTCGATGGCAAGAGCCTGAAGGAAGTGTTCGACGACGCGACATTCTACGCATCGGAAAAGCCCGAAGACGAGTAAAAGGCGAGGGCCACTTCAACAATCAAATAGCAATACCTTAAGGCGGCTTCGGCCGCCTCTTTAATTGCTACTGTTGTGATACCATGTGACTCGTAACGGTGGTCGCGCCAGGGGGAGCGGCCTTTGGCTGAGACGACGAGAAAGAGAGAAGCCTTATGGCAGAAGAACAAGAGTGCTCGCATTCGTGCGGCAGCTGCGGCGTTGAGGGCTGCGGCGAGCGCACGGCGCCTTCCAAGTACACGACCAACGCGGCGAGCAACGTGAAGCACGTGATTGGCGTTGTGTCCGGCAAGGGCGGCGTCGGCAAGTCCCTCGTGACGAGCCTGCTCGCAAGCGAGCTGCGCAAGAAGGGTTTCAACGTCGGCATCTTGGACGCGGACGTCACCGGCCCCTCCATCCCGAAGACGTTCGGTGTAACCGACAAGCTGCATGCCGACGAGACGGGCATCTACCCGGCGCTCACCGACAGCGGCATCAAGGTCATGTCCGTGAACCTCATGCTTCCGAAGGGCGATATGCCCGTCGCATGGCGCGGCCCGGTCGTCTCCGGCATCATCAAGCAGTTCTGGGACGAGACCAACTGGGGCGACGTCGACTACATGCTGATCGATATGCCTCCGGGAACGTCGGATGTGTTCCTCACGGTGTTCCAGATGCTGCCCGTCGATGGCATCGTCACGGTTTCCGCACCTCAGGAGCTTGTTGCCATGATCGTCGGCAAGGCGGTCAACCTGGCGCACGACCTGGATGTCCCCGTTGTGGGCCTGGTCGAGAACATGGCGTACTTCAAGTGCGACGAGTGCGGCAAGGAGCATCACATCTTCGGCAAGCCCCAGGGTGCCGCCGTTGCTGAGAAGTACGGCATCCCCGCGGTGGCTACGCTGCCGATCGACCCGAAGTTCGCAGCGCTCTGCGACGAGGGCAAGGTCGAGGAATACGACGTTGCTGGCGCGCTCGACGATATCATCGCCCATGTGGAGGCTGCAAAGCGCGAAGAGGCCGAGGAGAAGGCCGAATAGCGCTCGCGAGAAGGCTTGAGCCCCAGGGGCAGACTTCTCAAGCGTGTGATTCACCAAGCGCCGCCTCGCGCAATGAGGTGGCGCTTTTGTTTTTGGGGTAGGGCACGGGGGCCCTGTACAAAAACGACGATATCTTATGCAGAAACTATGTAGGACTCCTCAAAAGAAGTGAATTTGGGGAATAACTCGACTCGTCTTCGCTTTGGATGCGACATTTTCGGTACAGGCAAAAGCGAAATAGAGGCAACATCACTATTTCTTCACAACTTATCGTCAATCTTGTACATGGGCGGTCGAGGAGACCTGCCAGGGTGCCAGGCGCGAATCGCGCGGTGTCGTGCATCGGGCCGTGCGCGTCGGGCGTCATGCGCCAGGCGACGTGCGTCGGGCTGTGCTGTGCGTCGTGTGCATGCGTTGCATGCGACTTCTGCAAGTCAACTGAAAACTTTTTCAAAAAAGTGCTTGACCGAAATCGCCGTTCTGTTAATATAGTCGATGCACCTTTTACGGGGAATTAGCTCAGCTGGGAGAGCGCATGGCTGGCAGCCATGAGGTCAGGGGTTCGAACCCCCTATTCTCCACCATGAATTCAATCGCTGGTCGAACAATCGGCCAGCGATTTTTTTATTCCCAGGTTAAAGGATTCGAACCCTGCGAGGGTTCAATGGCGGCTTTGTACCTTGCGGGGGCAAATGGTGACTTGTTGGGCGGAGCGGGCTTCTGGGACGAAGCATGCACCGTAGCCCTACCGATTAGGCTGCCGTCGCACCTGGGTATAGATTCCCTCCAAGCCGCCGCGGTGCCCCATTGCGGTTTGAGGTGAGCTGCCAATAGATTTCGGTGTCGAGCATTCTGCTCATAGCCTACGATGCGGGCAAACTCCGAGGGGCAGCCGATAGAGCGCCTCCCGCCACATCTCCGTTCGGCATAATCGCCTCCCTGCGCGCCTTCGTTGCTTCCCTGCATGCTGTGACTTCGCCTTCGATTTTGTCCCCCACAAGGGAAAAGACCCTGCGGGCTGTTGCGTAAAAAAGTACGTCCCCAAAGCCCAATTATGGCAGGAATTCCGAGTTATCCCACTGGAAAACGCGGGACGAGAAGGAGGCTGAAAGGCGGCAAACACGTGACCTGGGGATTCCCTATTCGAGGTAGCTTTGATTCGGTGGCTTCCCCTCGTTTGGAGGCCTTCATCCTGGGATACCTCGGTTTTCGTGCCAGAATCTCCCTTTTGGCGTGTACTTTGTCGGGATACCTTGGTTTTCATGCCAAGTTCGCAAAACGGGGGTAGCGGGTTGTGTCCAGGATGCACATTGCGATGGCAACCCGGTTTTGCTCCATTGCTTTCCCGCTTGTTTGTTCCTGTCGCGCTGCGATCCTGCTTTCCCGCACGTCGCAATTACGAACTTTGCGGGATGTGGCGTTTGATTGCCTCCCGGTAGGCTTTCCCGTAGCGCGTTGGCGTGGTGTTTCTGCGGGTGATAATCCCGATGGTCATGGTCTCGTCCACGTCCAGCGGAACCGAGATGATGTTCTCGCCATTGAGCTCGTGCGATATGACCCCGCTGCACACGGTGTACCCATTCAGCCCCACGGCCAGGTTGAACAGTGTCGCGCGGTCGCGCACGCGGATGTTCTTGCGGCGGTCGAGCGTGCTGAGCAGCTCCTCGCTGAAGTAGAACGAGTTGAAATCTCCCTGCTCGTAGGAAAGGTAGGGGAAGTCGTCGAGGTCGTCGATCGTTACCGACTCGCGTTCCGCAAGCGGATGAGCGCTCGAGATGAATACGTGCGGTTCGGCGGTGAACAAGGGCTCGAACACGAGGTCCTGGCTGCGCAGCATCTTCTCGATGACCTCGTGGTTTCGCTTGGAGAGATAGATGATCCCCAGTTCGCTTTTCATGCGCGAGACATCCTCGATGATCTCGTGCGTCTGCTCCTCGCGCAGGGTGAAATCGTAGCGGAAGGCGTTGAACTCGCGTATGACGTCGACAAACGCGTTAACGGCGAACGAATAGTGCTGACAGGAGACGGCGAAGTGGGGGACTTGCTGCGTCTCGCCCTTGTATTTCTCCTCCAGAAGATCGGCCTGCTCGAGCACTTGCCGGGCATATCCCAGAAACGTCTCACCCTCCGACGTCACCACGACACCCTTGTTCGTGCGTTCGAAGATGACGACGCCCATCTCGTGTTCCAGGTCGCGGATCGCGGCGGTGATGGAAGGCTGCGACACGAACAGGCGCCTCGACGCCTCGGTGATGTTGCCCATCTCGGCGACTTTCACGACGTATTTCAGCTGCTGCAGTTTCATGGGCGCTCCTCGCCTGCGGGTCATCGGGGTTCAAGGATAGGGGAAAATGACGCTCTTGCAGGCGTTTCGCGCAAAGAATGCAAAAGGGGAGAGCTTGTTGCCCTCCCCCTCGGGGTCGCGTGCGTCTTGCTGCG
Organism: Coriobacteriia bacterium; assembly: GCA_030540225.1. Taxonomy (GTDB): domain Bacteria; phylum Actinomycetota; class Coriobacteriia; order Coriobacteriales; family Eggerthellaceae; genus Ellagibacter. The sequence goes on from JAUNWQ010000004.1 coordinate 19,703, forward strand.
ACGTGAGTTACGCCGCAGCCTGCGTGCATGCTTGGCGTTGCCGATGGTGTTCGCGCGGTTTGGTGAAGCTTGCTTGCGCTGGTCGCCTTGCGGCCTGTGCGGTCCCGCGTGCTCGTGCGGTTACTTGCCCCACACTTCTTCAGCGATCTCGCGCACGAGCGCCACCTTCGCCCACTGCTGCTCCTCGGTGAGCTTGTTGCCGATCTCGCAGCTCGCGAAGCCGCACTGCGGGGAAAGGCAAAGATTCTCGAGCGGCACGTACTGCGCCGCTTCATGGATGCGCGCGATGATGGCCTGCTTGTCCTCGAGCTCGGCGCGCTTTGTGGTGACAAGCCCGAGCACGACCTTCTTGCCCGAAGGTACGCTTGCAAGTGGCGCGAAGCTGCCGGAGCGTTCGTCGTCGAACTCAAGGAAGAAGGCGTTCACGTGCTCGTTTGCGAGCAGCGCGTCGGCGACGTCGTCGTAACCGCCCTCGCAGGCCCACGTGCTGTGGAAGTTGCCGCGGCAGACATGCGTGTTGATGCACAGGTCGGCGGGCGCGGCGTCGAGCACGCGGTTGTTCATGCGCAGCAGCGTTTCCTTGATGCGCGCGAGTCCCGCTTGATCGGTGCCGAAGAACAATTCCGCCTTCGGGTCGACGAGGCATCCCCACGAGCAGTCGTCGAACTGCAGGTTGCGGCAGCCCGCGGCGTGAACCTGCTCGATGAACGCCAGGTAGGCGGCGACGATATCGTCTTCGAGAAGCGCGTCGCTTTCGTACGCGGCGTCGGTCGCCTTGCGGTTTATGGGCATGATGAACTGCTCGATGAACTGCGCAGGCGCGGGGATCGTCAGCTTCGCTGTGGTGCTCTCGTCCTCGAAGGACTGGACGAAGCGGAAGTGCTCGACGAAGGGGTGCTCGCCTGCGAGCGAGACCTTCCCCGTCAGGTAGGTGTCGTCGATCTTGGCAGCCTCATCGTGAAACGGTAGGCCGTCCTCGGTCGCGGAGTGGCCGATGCCCTCGAATGCCCACATGAAGTCAAGATGCCAGGTCGCGCGGCGGAACTCGCCGTCAGTGATGAAGCGCAGGCCGGCCTTCTTCTCCTTCGCGATGAGGTCGGTGATGCACTCGTCCTCGATTGCTTTCAGCGCTTCGGCGTCGATCGCGCCCGCGCTGAAGTCTTCGCGCGCCTGCTTCAGCCTCGCGGGGCGAAGGAAGCTTCCGACGACGTCGTATCGATTCGGTCCATAGTTCACTGTCATTGTCTGCCTTTCGGTTGGATGTTTGCTCGCATGCGCCTAGGCGCTTCTCTTGTTCGGCGCCTGGCGTCTGAGTTGTTGCCTCGTTTATGTCGTTGTGAAGTATAGTCATGCACTTGGAAATCGGGAAATACATGAATCGATGCAATTGCTATAGGAAAAACCTATCGACAAACGCGGACATCGAAGAAATATGCGACGGAAACCGGGGCTTGGCCTGGCGCGGGATGGATCGGTCGGCAAGGTGGGTGGGGCTACGTTCGCTCGTTTGTCCTCGTCTTCGTGCTGGACTTTCCTTTCGGTCATCTTCGCGCGGCGCCTTATCGTCCGCTCGGTCTTCCCTTTGGGACGAAACGAAGCGAAACGGGACGACGGCTGTGGAGGGCGGCCGGTGGCGCACCCGTCAGCGCCCATTCATGCGATTATGCAGGGGTCGCCGAACGAGAGGCGGTACCACCACAGTAACGCGGAGCCACACGGTAGGCTCCTAACCAAATGAAAGGATCGCATCATGAAGATCAGCGCTCGCAACCAGATCAAGGGCACCGTCAAGACCGTCAAGGAAGGCGCCGTCAACGCCGTTGTCACCATCTGCCGCGGCAACCACAACCCGATCAAGGCTGACATCACCATGGAGTCGGTGAAGCAGCTCGGCCTCGAAGAGGGCAAGGAGTGCTACGCAGTGGTCAAGGCCACCAACGTCATGTTCGCAACCTCCAAGATTGAGGGCATTTCCGCTCGCAACCAGATCGAGGGCACGATCGTGAAGGTTCAGGAAGGCGCTGTGAACGGCCATGTGACCATCGAGGACGAAGAAGGCGTGCGCATCTCCGGCTCCATCACCAACGAGTCCATCGAGGCGCTCGGCCTGAAGGAAGGCGGCAAGGCTGTCGCCATCATCAAGGCCACCGACGTCATGGTCGCCGTCGACTAGCGATTCTTCCGCCCGCGCGCATTGCGCGAGGTGACTCGAGAGCCTCAAGCCCTGGTGGGTTGAGGCTCTTTTGCTGTTAGGGGCCTTTTGGTCTGCTCGTCAGAGGCTCGCCATTGCCTGTGTTCGCCGTGCCCCGCGACTTGCGTGCGTCCCCTCCTGCGTCCCGCCGCCTGCGCTCGTCGCGCGTCTAGCTTTCGTAGACGATGGCTCCCGTGTTCGCCGCTTCGTAGCCCTCGATTGCGTCAATCGCGCCGCGGAAGGACTCGCTTTCCGCAATCTTGCGAATCTCCCGCACAAGCGGTGCGGTGCGCTGGCTCTTCTCGACGGCGATGTCGAGCCATTCGGTTTGCAGGGGAACGAAGGCGAGGCCGGGCAGCTCCTTCGCCAAACGCTCGACGCCGATCGCCACGTCGGCGCATCCCTTCGAGACGAGCGTGGCCGCTTCGAGCCCGGTTGCGCATTCCAAGTCGTAGCCCTCGACCATCTCGGGGCGCGCCTCGAGGGAGAGCAGCTTCTCGTCGAGCAGCACTCGCGTGCCGCATCCGCGCTCTCGATTGACGAGCCGCACGCCTTCGCGCAGGAGGCCTCCCCAGGTGGTGAGCTTTTTGGGGTTGCCCGCCTGGACGATGAACCCCTGCTTGCGCTTGAGAAGGCGAATCACCACGACGGGCATTCCCGGCGCGATGCGCTGCACGGAAGGCACGTTGTAGGCGTTGGTTCGCCGGTCGAAAAGGTGGACGAGCGCCGCGTTCGCTTGCTTTGCGTACAGATTGACGAGCGCGGTGTAGCTGCCCACGTAGGCACGCGAGATCGGCAGCCCGGCGGCGGCGAGGGCGTGGGCGATAATGTCGCCCGAAAGATCGTTGCCGGCGATGACGAAAGGCTCCCGGCCGTCGAGTGAGAAGGCGCGGGGCATCTCGCTCATCCCTTCGCGCGCGGCGCTGGGGGAGGGGCCCGCTTCTGCCGTTCGAGGGTGGGGCGACGGGCCATTCGACGTCTGCGTGCCTTGCGACGCTCGCATGCGCGAGCGCGTATACGCCTCGACATCGCGCAAGGCGAAGCGAAGTTTTCTTCCCACGCGATATGATGCAAGCTCGCTCGACTGCGCGAGTCGGTAAACGAAGTTTTTCGAAACTCGCAGCATTTCCGCAACCTCTTCAGCGGTGAGCGCGTCGTCGTCGAACATAATCCTCCTCAACGTTTGGTTTCAAATAGGGATAATAGCACTATCAGGATAAAGTGGCGACTGCGATAGGTGTCTGCAAGACACGACAGCGCTGGTCATTCTCGCAACCACCTATCAGGTTGATTGCGGCCCGCGGCAGGTGGTTTCGGCCCGCAAGCGCAATGGGTCTGTGACGGCCGCATGATCTCTAGGATGATCCCGCCAGGGTCGCGGAGGTGGAAAGCGTGGCTTCGGCTGAAGTCGTCCTGGCGAAAATCGAACTCCTCTTGCGGGCATGCGCTCCACGCTTCATGCGTTACCGCAGGATAGCGCTCTATAGACAAAAAGCCGCATAGAGCGGAATAGATCTGAGACCATCGTTCATTCCAAAGGGCTTAGTTGAAAGCCGGATAAGACGCACGCCCGGATGGCTCTTTTTAAGTGAGGAAAGGCTTCGAGATCGCGTGTTCTCGCCTGCTTTGACCTCAATCGCAGACACGCATCCCTGTCTCTCTACGACAAAGTCGATTTCCGCGCGATTATCTCGAGCCCAATAATGCAGCGGATAGCCAATGGCCGAAAGCTGCTGGGCAACGTAGTTTTCGGTAAGTGCGCCCATGAATGTGCCGCCGATGCCGGCGAGAATATCAGCTCGCTGAGCACCGGCTTTGGAGACGAGCAGTCCGGTATCCGCCTGATAGATTTTAAAAGACGAGGGGTTAACGAATGCCTCTAGAGGACTTTCGATTTGCCCGACGAGACTGCAGCGCGCCACAGTGCCCGACAGCACCAGCCAATCGAGAGCGTCCCCAAAAAGGGACGCGTTGCCCCCCGCTCGTACCACCTTGTATTGGAATTTACGGTTCTCTTTGGCAAGTTGCTGCGGAATGGAATCAAAGCACGCGCGCGTCTTCGAGCTTAAGCGTTCATCAGCATATTTATTGGTGTCAGCAGAATATCCATCAAGAATAATCCGGTGCTTTTCGGCGACATCGATGACTGACTGAACCTTAACGTAGGTTTGAACAGCCTCGGGCATCCCGCCAACAACAAGATACTGTCGATAGAGTCCAAGCGCTTTGTCGTGAAGACTCGGAGCAAGAGGGTCCATTGATTCAAATGACGAGCGTATCTCGTCGGCCAGTTGCTCACACCCCATCGCCCAAAGAAACTCTTCGAAATCAAGCGGGGTCATTTCGATTAAATCAGTCTTTCCAACGGGAAACGAATACGACTGATGATTAATGGCAACCCCAAGGAGCGACCCGGCGGCCGCGACGTAATACTCGGGGGCATCTTCGCAAAAGTACTTAAGGGAAGTGAGCGCTTCCTCGCATGCCTGGACCTCATCAATGAACAGCAAGGTTTTGCCAGGCACGATGCGCTGCCCCGTTCGGGCTTCAATCGCGCGTACAATCGAGTGAGGGTCGAGGCCGCCCGAAAAGTCCGCCCGCGCCGGCCGATCGTTCTCGAGATTGACGTAGACGACCGACTCGAAAAGAGTCTGCGCAAACGTCCTGAGCAGATAGGTCTTGCCGCATTGCCGAACGCCTTTGACTAACAGGGGCTTCCTATCGGCCTTGTCTCGCCATTCCTTAAGGAGCCTGTCTGCCTTGCGACGCATAAGCGACCTTTCTTATAGAGTATCATTCGAGAATATTTTAACGCAGATTAATTGGTTTTCGATTATTTATCTGCGTTAAAATATTTTATGAAGTGCTGCCTCGTGACTTCCCGAGAAAGACATCGAGGCTCGCGCATTACTAGATGCAGTCCTATAATAGGTGCCATTGAAAACGAACAGAGAGGAGCATCCCCGTGCTTTTCACCGACATCGATATCCTCGACGAGAATCTTGACTACCAGGCCCATCAATGGGTGGGCGTCAAGGACGGCACGATCGACTATATCGGCGACGCCGCACCTGAAAACGCCGCCGACTACGGCGAGACCTACGACGGTCGCGGCCGTCTGCTCATGCCGGCGCTCTACAACGCGCACACACACCTGCCGATGACGCTTCTGCGCGGCTACGCGGAGAACGTGCCCCTGCAGGAATGGCTCAACAACCTCGTGTGGCCCTTCGAGGGGAAGATGACGCCCGAAGACAACTACTGGGCGACCAAGCTCGCCCTTGCCGAGATGGCGCGCTACGGCTCGGTTAGCGCGTCGGACATGTATTATGCCACCGACGAGCGCGTGCAGGCGGTGGGCGAGGCCCATATGAAGATGAACGTTTGCGAGAGCGTGCTTTACTTCGAGCCGAAGCCGTTTGCGGAATACCCCATGTGCGAGAAGATGGAGCGCATCGTCAAGCAGTACCACGGCGCGCAGGACGGGCGTATCCGCGTGGACTACAACATCCACGCCGAGTACACATCCAACCCCATCACCTGTACCGATATTGGGAAGGTCGCAAAGGAAGCGGGTCTTCCCATCCATATCCACATCTCCGAGACGAAAAGCGAGCACGAGGAATGCAAGGGCCGCCACGACGGCCTTACGCCCGTGCAGTACTTCGAGAGCATCGGTGTGTTCGACGTGCCCGTGATTGCGGCGCACTGCGTGTGGGTCGACGACAAGGATATCGAGATTCTCGCCAAGCGCGGCGCGACCGTCGCCTTGAACCCTGCCTCCAACATGAAGCTCGCAAGCGGGTTCGCGCCCGTGCAGAAGCTTCTCGATGCGGGTGTGAACGTGGCGCTCGGCACCGATGGCATGGCCTCGAACAACAACCACGATCTGTTTCAGGACATGTACCTTATGGGCACGATTTACAAGGGGCATGAGCTCGATCCCGCGATTATCTCGCCCAAGCAGGTCATCGCAGCTGCCACGCGCGGTGGAGCGCTCGCGCAGGGTCGCGAGGACTGCGGGCTTGTGAAGGTGGGCATGAAGGCTGACCTCACGGTGCTCGACACGACGGGCGCTTCGTGGTGCCCCATGACGAACCCCGAGGTCAACATCGTGTTCTCGGGTCATGGCTCCGATGTTGTGCTCACCATGTGCGACGGCGAGGTGGTCTATCGCGACGGCGTTTGCCCGGGTATCGATCTCGAGCAGGTGAAGGCCGAGGTCTCCGCTCGCACGAAGCGCATCATCTCCGAGCTCTAAGGCAAACGGCTCACAAAGCGGGAGCGCCCATCATCCGCAGCGCCAAGATGGTCGAGCACTCCGGCCACATGGTCCCCGAGGGCGGCTACGACATGATCCCGAAGTACGTCTTCGACGGCTGCCTACTCGCAGGCGAGACCGCGGGGCTGTGCATGAACATGGGCTACCAGGTGCGCGGCATGGACTTCGCCGTGGCGTCCGGCCAGATGGCGGCCAAGGCGGCCGTCGAGGCCCTCGACACGGTCAACGTCGACGAGGCTCTGTCCGTCAACAAGTACGAGGTCGACGAGGAGACCCCGCACATCGTGCTGGCCGAAGACTTGAAGAGCTCCCCTCGGGGAGCTCTTCTCGTTAATGACTCCAGTCTGGCGCGCGCGTTGCGGGCGGCTGCGAACGTGCGGCCGCCCGCTTTTTACATATGCCACGCTTGTTGGCTATGCCGCCAAATCACGGGAATAGAAGTAGTCGTAGATTTGCTTAATACAGCCGCTCAGTACATCGTCGGGATAACTCGATTCGGGTAATTTATATGCTTCGTTTCGCACGACGGTCCATACCTGGCTGCAGGTCTCTTCTTTTTCGGTCCAGTGGACCATCTCGCTCAGGCGTTTCTCGATTGCCTCCACCATTTCGATGCACACGTTCTTGACCTTGCGAATTTCAGATGGGGTGAGCGTGTCTTTGAACAGCATTTCGAACACGGTCATTTGTTGCTGGTTTTGGAAGCCCTCGCGCACCCATTCGCGCTGCTTTTCGTCCAAATCCTCTGAAAGCTTCATCAGGTCGTTGAACGTTTTCTCGATAAGCGCCTTGTCTTGCTCTTTGTTGTAGGCGCTGATGATTTCCTCGTAACGCTTATAGAAGTCGATGCGCAACGGGTTGTCCGCAAGCGCCAGCTCAAGCCGCTCTTCTATAACGCTGCGAAGGTCGCTTATAATCAGGTGCTTTTGCTTTGCCCGTGCGAATTCCTGCCCTAAGCGGTCGAAGTCTATGCCGCTTATGTCGAAGCGGGTGCCCTCCTTTGCTTGCTCGGTAGTTTTGCCTATCTCGACATGCTCGCTTACGATGTCGCGCACCTGCCGCATGAGCTCGGTAGTATCGGCCGTTGCGCGTCGCTGATTTATCTGGTTGTATACTGCCCGTACCGCATCGCGCCGACAGGCTAAATCTTCGCCGACCTCCGTTCTCGTCACGAAGCGATAGAGCTTGAAGAGCATGCGGCACATGATGCCGAAGCGCTTTTTGACCTCGTCGGTGGCGCTCATCGCATCGGCAGCGTCTTTAATGGCATCGAGCTTCCCGAAACCGCAGGCTGCGAGCAACGTTTCCAGGTCGAAGCCCCGCTCGTTCATGAAGGAAACTATCTGTTCCGTTAGCTCCCTGATGTGGTTGATAAGCTCGTCTTTGTCGATTACTACGTCTTCAGGGTCGCCACCGCCATCTGGATTGCGCGTATAGTCGGCCAGAGCTTGGCGCAGTGCCTTTACCACGCCCACGTAGTCTACGATAAGCCCGTTGCTCTTCCCCTTGGCGACGCGGTTCGCGCGAGCTATGGCTTGCATGAGGTTGTGCGCCTTCAGGGGCTTGTCGAAGTACATTACTGAAAGGGGCTTCACATCGAAGCCGGTAAGCCACATGGCGCAGACGAACACGATGCGGAAGGGGTTGTCTGCATCCTTGAATTCGTCGTCGAGGTTGCGTTCCTCCATTTTGCGCCGATGCGGCTCGATGTCTAAGCCCCACGCGCGAAAACGAGCGACCTCGTTTTGTTCCTGGCTTATCACCACGGCCATCTCGGTGGATTCCATCCAGGCAATCTTGCGTTGTTGTTCAAGGGCTTCCTGTTGGCCCATGCTCTTGAGCTTGTCCTTTTCACGGGCGATGGCGCGCGCCCATTCCTCTTGCACGTAGTTGTACATCATCACGCAGGTGACCTTGTTTACGCAGATGAACATAGCCTTGCCGCTTTCCCAAATGCCAGTGTAATGCGCCACGAAGTCGCGTGCGATAGCGCACAGGCGCGGTTCGGACATCATGATATGGATGCCATGCGGGAGCTGACCCTTTACCTTGTCCACTTGATCGGGGTCAAGGTCGGCGTCCTCGACGGCCTGCAAGAGCTCGTCGTTGATTTCGGGGTTCTCAATTGAAAGGCGATCGGAGCGGTTTTCGTAGAACAAGGGCACCGTCGCTCCATCCGCCACGGCGCGACCGAAATCGTACACCGACACGTACCCGCCGAACGTGCGGGCCGTAAGCTGATCGTCGGACAGCAACGGCGTTCCGGTGAAACCCATTTTCGAGGCGGTAGGCAGCAAGCGAGCCATGTTCTCGGCAAAAATGCCATTGTTCGAACGATGAGCTTCGTCCGAGAAGACCACGATATCGTGGTCCGGAATAATAGGCTTAGTCTCCGTCTGGTTGAACTTTTGAATAAGGGAGAAGATATATGACGGATTGCCCTTAAGCTTTTCCGCAAGATCAACCCCGCTTGTCGCTCGGCAGTGTGCTGCGGGTATTCCTGCCAGGCACCCGCAACTCTCAAACGTCTCGCTGATCTGCTTGTTCAGCTCTTCGCGATCGGTCAGTATCAGGAAGGTGGGTGACCCGGGCTGCGTGCGCCTGATTTTTTCGGCGAGAAAAACCATGGAATAGCTTTTGCCCGATCCTTGCGTATGCCAAAAAACGCCCAGCTTTCCATCGTTGAGCTTGCGGTTCTTGTATGCCTCAAGCGCTTCGTTCACGCCTAGATACTGGTGGTTGCGCGCCATGATCTTCGCTGCTGGCGTGTCGAAATGGTCGAACAGAATGAAGTTTTGGAACAGGTCTAACAATGCTTCACGGTCGCACATTCCGCGCAGCATGGTTTCCAGGCTTACGCTGCCAGCATCTTCTTCGCTCAGGCGCTTCCATTCGTTGAAGAACTCATAAGGGCTGCCCAGTGTGCCAACGCGTGACCTCAGGCCGTTAGAGAGGATAACGAATGCGTTGAAGTGGAATATCTGCGGCACGGTGTCCTGGTAGTCGGTGTAGTTGTCGTTGTAGGCGCTGCGAATGTCCTTGTCGTGGCGCTTGAATTCCATGAATACCAAAGGGATGCCATTTACAAACCCAACCAGGTCGCATCGGCGGCGATGCAAAGGGCCGTGTACCCACAACTCCTCAGCAGCTACGAAGCGGTTCATCTTTGGGTGATCGAAGTCGAATACTTGGGCGAGTTCGGTGCGTGGTGCGCCGTTTGCATCGAGTTTCCTTACGGGAATGCCGTCGCGCAGCATTTTGTACTTGGCCTCGTTGGTCTGCAACAGGGAATCGCCTACGAACGCTTGAGAAAGCGTTTTGATCGCCTCAGCAGCATCGGCTTCGTCCATCCACTCGTTAAGTTCGAACAGGGCATATTCAAGATCGCGTTTGAGCAGCACGTCGCGGTAGCTCTCGCGCCCGAGCGTGCCCGCACACCCCAGCTCTTCCTCGTCGAAACAGTAATGAACTTCCCATCCCATGCTCGCCAGAAGCTCGCCTGCGGGCTTCTGCACGGCTTCTTCCTCTGAGTATCGGTTCTTTGCCATGGCGCGCTCCTAGATTCTCGCCTGCAAATCCTCCGGCGTGGGCAAGTATTTTATGTACTCCTCGGGCAGCACGTCCCCCAGCCTATACTCGCTTACCCCGATGGGCGCATTGACGTCCTTAAGCGAGTATTCAGCCACTGTGTCATTCTTTTCCTTGCATAAGAGGAGCCCGATGGTGGGGTTGTCGTGCTCGCCGGCCAGCTCGCCGTCCACTGCAGCAACGTAGAAGCTGAGCTGCCCGGTGAACTCGGGCTTGAACTTATCGTTTTTAAGCTCGATGACCACGTAGCAACGCAGTTTGGTGTTATAGAAGAGCAAATCGATGTAGAAATCTTCGCCTCCTACCATTAGGTGGTACTGCCGGCCCATGAACGCAAAGCCTGTGCCCAGCTCAAGCAGCAGGTTGGTCACGTTGGTAACCATCTGCTCTTCGATGTCGTGTTCCTGCTGGCCTTGTTTAGCGGTGATGAAGTTGAAGATATAAGGGTCTTTGAGCGCCTGCTGGGCAAGCTCGCTGTCGGGTGCGGGCAAGGTGCGCGTGAAATTGCTCACCTTGCCCGAAAGCACCTGACGTTCATAGAGTTTGAGGTCGATTTGGTGGTCGAGAACAGCTCGGGACCAGCCGTTCTCTATGGTTTGCTCAACGTACCATTCGCGTCGCTCTCCCGGTTCGGTCTTATCGAGCAATAACATGACGTGACCCCACGGAATTGTGCAGCAGTTGCTGCACAATTCGATACCGACTTCACGGTTGAACTTTGCCATGTATTTAAGGCTGCGAGCCGAGAAGCCTTTTATCTGGGGGAAAGCGGTTCTAATGTCTCGCGAAAGCGAGTCTATGAATTTGTTGCCCCATTCGGCGTGGGCATTGAGCTCGGCACCGATATTCCAGTACATCCTGACGAGCTCGGCGTTGGCGCTCTGCGTCGCACGAACTCGCGCTCGTTCGACGATATCGACAATGCACTCGAGCGCATCTTTATAGTCGTTCGTGTTTACCAGCATGGCTATACCTCGATTTCCCCGGACATGAGTTTGGGTAACAGCCGGTCGCGCGCCTCACGGGCAGCGACGATTTGCTGCTCTCGTAGTTCAATCCCATTAAGTATAGGAAGAACTGCTGCATCAAATCTTGACAGCGTCTTCTCGTCAGGAGTAACAACCTCAGCGTTGTAGAAATGTTCAGGCTTGACTGCTGGATATGTAGAGCCGTTCGTTAAGCCTACAAGATAGCTTACGAAGCTATTTTGAGCCAGCGTCTCATACAGAAATGAGAACGGAACTGCCTGCGCATCAATAACGGCAAAACCCGTTGATAAAACTGTTGATGGTGATGGATGACGAACGAGGCAGTATGACTGCTGAGAAGGTCGAACCATGCCCCATGCGATGCTGCCATCTCGTGCGACTCTTCTTGCACGTCCTGGTGCATCTTGCGCTGAATATTGACTAACTGAAAGGATATGCCCCATTGATGCGCAACTAAGATCGATATAGCTAATCATGCGAGGAAGTTCAGACGCCTTGAGAGATTTTGCATTGACGCTTGCAATCTCCCCAACTGTCGTTCGCTTCCATCCCTCGGGTATGCCGTTGTGGATGGGGGTGGTTTCGTGGCCGGGGAAGCGCAGGTCGACGAACCATTCTTTGTACAGGCGCTGAGCCGCCTCTTCCAGCAGCTTTATCTGTTTGCGGTTGTTCTCGATGAGCTTGTCGTGCGCCGAAAGCACCCCCGCGATGCGACTTTGGACGGGAAGAGGCGGCAGCGCAATCGTCTTCTCCCGCAACTGACCAAGCGTGACTGTGCGCTGTGCAGCGCCAATTGCAACGCTGTCGGCCCAATGGTAGAAATTGCGACTCTTCATCGAGTAGTAGAGGTATTCGGGCTCAATTCGGTCATTTGGTCGCAAAATCGCGACATGTCGCTGGAAAACAAATGGCTTCTGGTCTTTCACCAGTGACGGGATACCGAAGCTGCCCACAACGGAGTACAGCACATCACCTGGTCGTGGTTTCCGCTCAGGCTTGAGCGACTCGAAATACGAGTTCGGAACATGAGCTGTGTTTGAGAAGTCGATTGACCCATCGGCAGCATCGATATTCGAAATAGTGACGAAAGGAACTCCGGTATCTGATTTTGGTGGTGCATTGTGGTCGCCGTCGTAGATCGACGAGCATATGTCGTTAAGCTTAACCTTTTCCCAGCTCATAGCCCCAGCTCCTGAAAATTGCGGGTGATGGTTGCCATGAGCTCGTTGCTCTCGGCTTGCAGGCGGGCAAGTTCCTCTTGGATTTCGCCCATGCGTTCGTGGAAGTCCACGCCGTCATCCTCCACGGGCGGCACGCCCACGTAGGCGCCCGGCGTCAGGCTCCAGGAGCTTTTGTCGGCGGGCGCATCGCCCTGAATATCCTTCTTGCTAGCCACCTTGCACAAACCCGGCACATCAGCGTACTCGCCTTCGCCGAACTTCTCTACCAACCATACGGCTTCGCCGACTTCGGTAGCGGCGGCTTCGAGCTGCGCTGCAACCGCGGCAAGCTCCTCGCGGCGCTTTTTCTGCTGACGCTTGGGCAATGTCTCAACCTCAGCTTTGGCATCGGCCTTCTGACCTTCGATAGCCGTGAGCATAGCTGCGCGCGCAGCTGCGAAATCCTTAACGCCGCACACATTCGAAAGCTTCTTAGCCGCTTCGCCTGCAAACAGCACGGCAAGCTCGGTGCAGCGAGCCTTGTAAGCGCCTAGCAGCTTGTGATATTTCTCCTGCTCGCCGCGATAGAGCCACACGATAGCGGTAAGATTCTTCAGCTGCCAGGGCGTCCACTCGTTCAGCGTGGTGCTTACCGCGGTGTGGTAGCGCTGCGCGTCAATGAACAGCACATTGTCGCGAATGGCCTGTGGCTTGTCCTTATCGAAGAACCACAGCGTGCACGGCAGGCTTTTGGTGTAGAAGAAGTTGTTGCCCACGTACAACATTACGTCCACCGCACTCGCTTCCACAAGCGCGCGGCGTTGGGCGCGCTCGGCATTGGAATCGGTTGCGGAGCTTGCCATAACAAAACCAGCACGACCGTGGTCGTTCAGATACGAATAGAAGTAGTTGATCCACAGGTAGTTGGCGCCGCTTGTGGACACCTCGTGCTTCTTGTTTTCCTTGGGCGCGCCCAAAGGCAAGCGGCCCGCGTCTACCGCGGCCGACCACTTTACCTTATCCACGTTGAAGGGCGGGTTTGCGGCCACGTAATCGCACGTACCCTCAAGCGCATGCGCGTCGTGGTAGAAGCTGTTGGCCTCGTCCCCGCTTTTGATGTTGCCCTGCATGCCGTGAACCGCCATGTTCATAAGGCACAGTTTGGCGTTGTAGTCCACTTTCTCTTGCCCGTAGAACATCATGGACTGCGCAGGGTTTCCGCCCTGCTCGCGCACGTAGTCGCTTGCCGATACGAACATGCCACCGCTGCCGCAGGCTGGGTCCAGCATGGTGCCGCGCACAGGCTCGATCACATTCATGATCATGCGCACGAGCGACTTGGGAGTGAAGAACACGCCGTCGTCGCTTGCCACGGCGGGCGCGAACTTGCCCAGGAAGTACTCGTATATGCGCCCGATGATGTCGTCGCCCTCTTCGTCGAGTGCCGGGTTGTTGAAAATGCGGATAACGCTTGCCAGAAGCTCGTTGCCAAGTTCGGTATAAGTATTAGGTAAAACGCCCGCCAAGCTGGGGTTGAGGCGGGCTATGGCATCCATAGCCGCGTTCACGGCACGGCCGATGTCTGCCTGCGCAGGAAGGTTCAACAGGTAGTCGTAGCGAGCCTCTTCTGGAATGAACATGGCTCCCTTAGCCGTGTAGTCCTGTGGTTCCTTAGGCGGCTTGCGACCTTCGATGAGCGCACGTTCGACATCTATCTGCGCATCGGCGCGCTTGAAGCGGCCCCAGGCGTAGCGCAGGAAAATAAGTCCCAGCACCGGCATGCAATACTGTTGGCTGGTGAGCTTTGAATTGGCGCGAAGCTCGTCGGCAGCTTCCCACAGTTCGTCTTCAATCTTTTTGATGTCGGCCATGCTAGTTGTCCTTTTCCGCAAGGTGCTCGATGAGGCTCATCTTCACAAGCGAGGTGAAGCTCACACCCGAAAGTTCGGCGGCCTGTTTGGCTATATCGCGCATGTTCTTGGGTATGCGAACCGTCACGGCCACGTTCTCGCCCCCGACTAGATAGGTTTTGAGTTCGCTTTTCGTAACGTTTCCATCGATAAGATCCGCGTACTTCACGGCGCCTCCTTGCTTGCATGATGCAATACAATTATTGAGATGTATTCTAACAGATAGGTTGACAGGGAAATTGCAGGGATTGGGAATGCAGGGCCAGAAGCGGGCGGCGTCGTTGTAATCGTGGGGGCGATTGCCCTGGTGCAGCTGGTCGACCGTCGGACGAGAAAGGCCGATCAAGCTTCATGCGCCGTTTAGTCGATGGCGGGATCGGCCGTGCCAACGGCTCTGGGTGCAGTTTATGGATCTGTGACCTGGTGCTCGAAGATGCGCAGATTATCCTCGGCCCCCAGCTCTCCCTTCCGTAGACGCCTCGTCTTCCCGCTGCTTCACCTTCCGATAGCGTGTTGCACGTGCGGCGCCGACCTTCTCGATGAATCCCTCGGCTTGCAGCTTCTGCAAGATTCGCTCGGTCGTCCGCTGGCTTACGGTAGGGTTGTCCTCGAGGATTTCCCTCTTGCTCGCCGATCCCGGCAAGCTGTTGAAGTAACGGCGCAGGGAATCTTCACCGGTCTCTGCGCGCAGCAATGTCTCTAAATGCGCACTGAGCTTCTCGTAGCACGCCGAGATAACGCCCAGCATGTAGACAACGAAGGGGCCGTAGTCGTTTTTGCCTTCGCTCCACCCAACTGAACTCGCCGCGAGAACTTCGTAATAGGTTTCCTTGGTCGCCTCGATTTCCGATTCCACCGACACGTATTTGCCTACAGTGTACCCATTTCGGTACATAAGCAGAAGCGTGATGAGCCGGCTCATGCGCCCGTTGCCGTCGTTGAAAGGGTGAATACTCACGAAGTCGAAGGCGAACACCAGGCTCGTCAGCAGCGGGTCGAAGGTCGCACGGGCGATTTGACGTCGGCATTCTTCGCAAATCCGTTCGATTGCGAACGGCGTGGCGGCGGCGCTTGTTGGGCGGAATCGGGCGACGAGCTCGCCGGTTTCGGAGCGCTCCGCGATGACGTTGTCGGAATCCTTGAACTTCCCTGCGAACGAAATCCCCGTATATCGGAAGAGGTCGCGATGCAGTTGGAGAATCACGTTCGGCGTTATCGGGATGTCGTCGTGCTGCGTGTGGATTATGTCGAGCACGTAACGGTACCCCGCGATTTCTCGTTCGTCGCGGGTTCGCGGTTGGGCTTCGTCTCGCACGAGTTCGCGCAGGCGCTTGTCGGTCGTCGAGATGTTCTCGATGCGGTTCGATGCGCCTGTCGACTGGATCTTCGCCCTATCGCACAGCCTCGACAGCGTTTCCGGGCGAGTGCCGCTGAGGAGCCGTTGCTCGCCTTGACGCTGCTTGACCACGCCGAGTGCCGATACGATTTCGGGGGTCATCAGCTTTCTTAAGATGTTCTCGTAATCGAATTGCATCGCCCGTATCCTCGCCACGCAGTAAGTATCTTAGTCATTATAGCGAAAATGGCTAAGATACTTACTGCGTGGCGAGGATATGCCAAAGAATGTCAGATGCTAAGGGGCGCTTGATTTGCAAGTTCATCCGATGCTAAGGGGCAAAGGGGCAAAGAGCTCACGCTTGCGTCTGTCGGGGGGAGCGATGCTGGACCTTGCCGACGTACTTCCCTCTAGGCGCTTGTTGCGCGAAGCGTTAGTTGCCTGAACCACAGGTTGTAGTGCCATGCGAGCAGTAGGGCGAAGCCGACGAATCTGCGCGTCGGGTAGTCGAGCGGATTTCTTGTCGATTGCGTCGATTTCGGGACAGCTTCCTTGGTTGTCATATGGGTTCCCCTTGGCCCGTGTCGGACAGCAGGCAATGCGTTCCGTTTTGCCTTAAGAAGGCGTAGAAGGGTAAAAGCCCGCAAGGCGCATTTTTAGTCTTATTTCGAGAAAATGGCGACGTTTACGAGCAAGGCTGTGCGAGTTTTTCAGATTATGGCGCTTGAGGGATAATTCCCATCGAGATGCTAGGTTGAATGTGCGGGCGCCTAAGCCTAGGCTTGGAGTCGAACCAAAGGTGCGGGACGTCGGGTGGCTCGTTCCGCTATTCTGTCCCGCTTCGACCGGCGGGACAGCCGAATCAACGGGTTGCGGCCAGCGCGTCGCAACGGCAAATGGAAAGGATCCTCATGAACGTGTTCATTCCCGATGGCCGCATCGACCAGTTCATTCTCGAAGACATGCCCTATATCGATCTTACGACCGAAGTCCTTGGCATCGGCGAGGAACCGGGGGAAATCGAGTACTTCACGCGCGAAGACTGCGTGCTTGCCGGTGCGGAGGAGGCCGCCCGCGTGCTCGGAAAGACGGGCGCGCGCGTCATCTGGTCGCGTCGTTCGGGGGAGCGTCTCGCTGCGGGCGAGCCGTTCCTTCGCGCGGAGGGCACGGCGGCGGCGCTGCATATGGCGTGGAAGGTGTCGCTCAACCTGTGCGATCACCTGTCGGGCGTAGCGACCAAGACGCGCGCGATCGTGGACGCGGCGCACAGCGCGAACCCTGCATGCGAGGTGCTCACTACGCGCAAGAGCATGCCGGGCGTGAAAGACCTGCTCACGAAGGCGGTCACCTGCGGCGGCGCCTTCCCACACCGTTTGGGCGCGTCCGAGACCGTGCTCGTGTTCGACCATCACATCACCTTCATGGGCGGCTTCGAGGCGTTCTTGGAGGCGCTTCCCGCCCTCCGTGGCCGCTGCGTGGAGAAGAAGCTGTTCGTGGAGGCGGGGCCCGACGAGGCGCGCCGTCTCGCGGAAGCGGGAGTTGACGGCATCCAGCTCGACAAGCTGCCGGTGGACGATTTGGCCGCGATCGTGCCCGAGCTGCGCGCGATCGATCCGCATCTCACGCTCATCGCGGCGGGCGGCATCAACCTGCAGAACGCCGCAGCGTACGCGGCATGCGGCGTCGACGGCCTGGCCACCACGGCGCCCTTCACCGCAAAGCCCATCGACATGAGCGTCCGCATGAAGCGAGCAGAATAGTCGCACGTCTTCCCCTATGGCTTCACGCGGGCGCGTGTGTCGCGCATTTTCCCGTAAAATGCAAGCGCTTTCCAAAGTGCGGGGCAAATCTTGGGGCAAGCGGATGAAAAAGACCGAAAGTACGTTACACTGGTTACAACGCAAGCCGAAGTCGGCTTGACCAAGCGGTTCTTTGTGTGTGCAAGACTAAAAGTGGTTGTGCCTCAAAGATGCTCTTTCGGGCGCGGCCACGCAACGAAAGGTTGGTGGTCAAAATGGCAGCTCCTGCCACTGAGCACGTGCGCAATGTCGTCCTGGTGGGTCAAGACGGCGCGGGGAAGACTTCGCTCGCTGAGGCGATGCTCTACGTCTCCGGCAAGACCCCGCGCATGGGTACGACACACGACGGCAAGTCTTATCTCGACTACGACGCCGAGGAAATCAAGCGCAAGTTCACGATCGGCACCTCGATCGCCCCCATCCCGTACAAGGACTACAAGATCAACGTGCTCGACACTTCGGGCCATCCCGACTTCATCTGCGACACGCTGTCCACCATGCAAGCTGCTGAAATGGCGCTGTTCGTGGTCGACGCCGTTGCAGGCCCACAGGTCATGACCACCAAGCTGTGGCGCGAGGCCGAGGGAATGCGCCTTTCGCGAGCCGTGTTCATCAACCATATCGATCGTGAGCATGCCGACTTCGACATGGCCATGGCGACGCTCCACGCGCGTTTTGGCTCGCGTTTGGGCCCGGTCACCATCCCCATCGGGCAAGACGCTGACTTCAAGGGCGTCATCGACATCATCCGCATGGAAGCCCGCTATTTCGGCGAGGGCGACGACTCCGAGCGCGTCGAGCCCATTCCCGCCGAGTTCGCTGATGCTGCGCAGGCTGCCCGCGACAAGTTGTGCGACCTCGTGGCCGAGGCCGACGACGAGCTCATGATGAAGTATCTCGAAGGCGAGGAGCAGCTCACGCAAGACGAGCTCGAGTCGCTGCTCGACAAGGCTATCGCACAGGAGCTGTTCATCCCCGTGTTCGTAGGCTCCACCATCATCAAGCAGGGTATTCAGGGGCTTATGGAAGACATCTGCACCTACTTCCCGCACCCAAGGAGCCACGGTCGTTTCCAGATGGCCGACGGCACCTCCATTCCCATCGACGAGACGAACCGCCCCGCGGCCTTCGCCTTCAAGACGCTCTCCGACCCGTTCGTGGGCCGCTTGAGCTTCCTTAAGGTGCTCTCGGGCGTGCTCGAGCCCGGCATGGAGCTTATCAACGCGCGCACGGGCAAGAAGGAGCGCCTGGGCCATCTCTACGTCATGATGGGCAAGGAAGCCACTGACGTGAAGAGCGCGAAGGCGGGCGACATCATCGTCGTGCCGAAGCTTGCCGAGACGCGTACGGGCGACACGATTTCCCTTACCGGCGAGATTGCCGTCGACCCCTTGCCGCTGCCGGTGCCGCAGTACCCGGTCGCGATCGAGGCCGTCAACAAGAAGGAAGAGGACAAGCTCGGGACGTTCCTTGCCCGCGCGGCGGAAAACGACCCGTCGATTCATATCCAGCGCAACGAGGAAACGCATCAGACCGTGCTCACCGCGATGGGCGATACGCAGGTTGACATGCTCGTTTCCCGCTGCAAGGAGCAGACGGGCGTCGACGTTCGCCTCGTGCCGGTGCGCATCCCTTATCGCGAGACCATCCGCAAGACCGCCGAGGCGGAGGGTCGTCACAAGAAGCAGACGGGTGGCGCCGGGCAGTTCGGCGACTGCTGGCTGCGCATCTCCCCGAACCCGGGGGCGGGCTACGAGTTCGTCGACGAGATCAAGGGCGGCGCTATCCCCGGCGGCCTTATTCCTGCGGTCGATAAGGGCGTGCAGGAGACCATGAAGGAAGGCGTGCTCGCTGGTTACCCGATGGTCGACATCAAGGTCGCCGTGTTCGACGGCAGCTATCATTCCGTCGACTCCAACGAGATGGCGTTCAAGACCGCCGCGCGCATCGGTTTCCGCGCCGCGTGCGACCAGGCCGATCCTGTGCTGCTCGAGCCGATGGCCGACATGGAGATCACGGTGGGCGAGGACTATGCGGGTCCGGTTATGGGCGATATCTCCACGCGCCGCGGCCGCATCGTCGGCACCGACTCCAACGACGAGGGCGAGACTGTGATCATTGTGCGCGTGCCCTACGCCGAGATCGTGAAGTACACGAAGGATTTGCGCTCGATCACGCGCGGCTCGGGCTCGTACAGCATCCAGCTCAACGGCTACGAGCAGGCGCCTGCCGACGTCACAAAGAAGCTCGTGGAGGAATACCAAGCCTCAAGGGCTGCAGGGAATTAAAGACGCTGCCGCGTCCAACAGACGCGAGGCGGCGTTTGCGCAACAAGGGGGTCGACGGCTATCACGCCGCCGGCCCCCTTTGCGCGTGCAGGGAAGCCGCCCGGGTAGGAGGCGCGTCCGCTTTCCCCTTCGTCCGCTTTTCTTTCGCGTTCCCCATTCGCTTATCTGTCCAGTCCCTTTCTCATGCTCCCGGGGCAAATTCGTCCTCTCGCCGCAGGGACGCACGGCCAAGTCAACCCGTCGATTCGACCCTGCGGGTTGAGGTCGATTGCGCGCTTTCGGGTAGATTATCCTGCGCACGTTCACGCTTTTGAGGGAAAGCGTGTCTGTTTTTGCGCATTCGCGCGATGTGGAGTCAATAGAATAGTTGAAGGGGATGGTCATGAAACCATACAAGACAGTTATCTACAGCTTCCTGGTGGGCGGCACCTTTGCGCTCATCGCCCAGGCGATCCTCACGTTCTGGCAGACCGTGCTCGTGGGCACGCCGATGGCGTTTTTCATGGGCGGCGCTACGCTTATCAGCATGGGCGTGATTGGCTGTATCCTGGGCGGCCTTGCGTGCTATCAGTACGTCGAGGAATGGGCGACGTTCGGCGCGCTGCTCCCGTTCTCCGGCTTTGCGATGGCGGTCGGCATGAAGGCCGTGGGTCCCTGGACGAAGAACAACGAGAAGATGGGCAAGTGCATCTGGAATTGCGTGTGGTTCGTCGTGTGGTTCAACGTGCTGTTCGCCGCTATCTGCATCGCGATTGGCTGGATCTGCGGCACGGTCGGGTTCAATAACAACCTCGGCGTCGCAAAGACCGAGGGCGGCATGCTGTTTGTGTACGCGTTCCTCGTGGGCGGCCTGCTTGCTGCGTTCTTCCAGATTCTGTTCGTGTGCCTGAAGAAGGTCACCAAGAAGGTCACCCCGCTCCACATCCTGATCACGGCATGGATGTTGGGCGCAATCTTCGCGCCCTTCGGAATTTCCGGTGCGCTCGCTAACTTCTCCGGCGAGGGCTTCTCCGTCATGATCACGGTCGGCGGTTACAACATGTACAACGTTGGCATCGAGCTCGCTGCGGGTAACCTCGCAGGCGCCGGCGTGCACCTGGGGTCGTTCCTGCTTGCGGTCGCCGGTCTTGCCATCACCGCGCTGTTCACCTTCTTCATCTACAACTGGACGTTCGGTCGCAAGCCGCTCGAGCAGGTTCATGCCGAGAAGGCGCTGAACTCGCTTAAGGAGCTCGGCTACGACGCCTCCATGGTGAAGAAGCTCGACAAGGAAGAGCTCGAGGGCTACGACGCCATCAAGGACAGCGGCGTGCCTGCAGGTATGAGCGAGTCGGTGAAGGCGTAGCGACTGCTTTTCGTAAGACGGCTGTGCGTCGTGCGCCATGCGTCGCGTGTCGCGGTCGTGCGTTTGTGGCACGCCTTGCTTAGGCATCATCTTGACGGGCTTTCCTCTTATAGAGGGAGGCCCGTTTGCTTTTGCATATCGTCGCTGGCCTGCCGACCCGCTAGACTTCGCGTCGATTGGAGGCGGCGGTACGATTCTCGCAAGCGGCAAGGGGAAGTGCTGATTTATGGACGCTTGCTTTATACTGGTTAGCACTAATTTCGAAGTTCGTTCGCACCGCGCGGTTTTGCCTCATTGCGCCGCCGCGATGCCTTAAGGAGTGGGAAATGGCAAAGGGAATGAGCAAGAAGGAGCGCAAGCTCCGCGAGGAGATCGCCGAGCTCGAGCAGAAAAAAACGTGCGGTTTCATGCAGACGGCTGGCGGCATCATTATCTTCGTGCTGTTCCTGATCATTCGCCAGGTCCTGGTGGCGAACGGCATGTTCAACCCCGAGACGGTGTCGGCGAGTGTAGCTACTTACGCGATCGCGGTTGTGGCTGCCGGCTTCGTCGGCATCGGCGCCTATCGTTATTCCAGGGCGAAGACTAAAATCAGCGAATTGCAGTCGCGCATCAAGTAGACTCGCCCCGCTTCGCGTGAGGGTGGGGCCGGCGGGCAGATGGACGGGAATGCGCACCCCGGAACGTCTTGCTCAAGGTTACAGTTAGGGACTACATAAAATGAGAAAGCCCCGCGTCCTTCGCAAAAGCGGATGGATGCGGGGCTTTCGGGCTCGCGATGCGTGCGGCGGCTAGTCCGCGACTTCCACCAGGGTGATCTCGAAGGTGAGCGCCTGGCCTGCCAACTCGTGGTTCATGTCGAAGCTCACGGAGTCGTCGGTCACTTCCACGACGCGTGCGGGGAAGGGCGCCGAACTGCCCGAGCGCAGGTAGATGGTCTGTCCTATAGGCAGCTGATCGGCATTGGGAACATTCGAGCGCGGCATCTTCTGCACGAGCGCCGGATTGTGCTCGCCATATGCCTCGGCGGGCTCGAGACGAACCGTCTTGGTCTCGCCAACCTCCATGTCGCGCACGGCCTTGTCGAAGCCAGGAATCATCTGGCCTGCCATGCAGGTGAACTCGAGCGGCTCGCCGCGATCGTATGACGAATCGAACTGCGTGCCGTCGTCGAGCGTGCCTTTGTAGTGGGTTTTCACCTTTTTGCCTTCATTGCTCATGAAGCACATCTCCTCTCGGTCTGAAAAGCGTTAGCTGTCAGTCTATCTGAAGTGCGCGGCCAAACCTCTCTAAAAATCCAGCTACCCCAAATCGGCGAGCGTCGTTCGCGCGGCGACGAGTTTCTCGAGCGGCTCGAGAAAACCTCGCTCGCTTTCGGAAAGCCCGGCTCGTGCGGCGGCCATCACTTCGTCGGCGAACTCGGCGGCCGGCCTGCCGTACACCTCGCCCGCGTAGCCCAGCTCCTGCAGCGAGTTCTTCGCCCGCTCGACGTCGCTTGTCGTGATGCCGCCGATGAGCTCCTCCACGCGCGTCAGGCTCATCTCGCAGTAGAAAATTCCCTTCACGAGCGCGGCGTATGCGACAACGTAGGGTACGGGCATCGCGTCGGCGGGGCGAATCTCGAGGTAAGTCTTTAGCCGCACGTCGGGAAACACCATCGACAGCGCGTGCTCGACCTCGGCGCGGCTCATGGGACGCTCAGCATAAATCTCGCTGAAGCGGCGGGAATCCTCGCGCCAGCCGTCCTGCCCGTCGGGCACGAGAATCGCCGGCGTGTCGTAGACCCAGCGCGCATAATCGCGCAGCGTGAACGAGCCCTCGACAGCGCCCGGCACGATGCCGCAGCGCTCGGGATCGCAGTGCTGCCAAATCTCGGTGCGCACCATGCGGTGAGTGCGCGGCGCACCTTCGAAGATGGGGGAGTTGTCACAGATAAGCGACAAGATCGGCGAGAGCGCGCTCGCGACGCGATACTTGCGCACGCAGTCGTCGGCGCTCGTGTAGTCGATGCTCACCTGCGTCGATGCGCTTCCTCGCATCATGCAGGGCCCGAAGGGGCTCACGGCACCGAGGTAGCGATTCATGTACTCGTAGCGCTGCTTGGGGATAAGCTCCAGGCTCGTCGCGCGCGCCGTGGGATGATAGCCCGACTTCGCAAGTTTCGCGCGCTTCGGCGCGAGCACGCCGCAAAGCTTCTCCTCAAATTGCTCGAAGCACGCCTTCGCGCTGGCCAGTTCATGAAAAGGACCTGCGGAAAGTTCCACCTGAGCGGCAGGTTCAATGGTCACCGCCTCGCCGGGGCGCGCTACGCCCAAAAGGTCGCCCTCAGCGTCGTAGGTTGCTTGCGGGTAATCGGCGCGCAGCACCTCGAGCGCGCTCTGGATGCCGGCTTCGCCCGAGTAGTTCACTGGCGAGCCGTCCTCGCGAACGATGATGTGCTCGAGCTCGATGCCGAGCGCGCCTTCGTCAGCTATGCACCCGCTTTCGATGAACGCCGCGATCGCGTCGACGTTGCGATCGTACATCTCCATACCGTTCGCGGGGGAATTTTGCGCGTCTGATGCCTGGTCACTGGCCTGTTCATTCATGGTTTGGCTCCTTGGCCTAAAAAAGTGGTGCAAACCCCAGCGGGTTTGTATAAAATAATTTCGCCGCACATCGTAGCACGTTGCGGCGACAGAATCGGGCATGTATCGAAAACGAGGACGAATCGTGAACTTGGGCATTCTGAATAGCAAGGCGCTCGCCGCTTCTTTTGCTGTCGTGTCCCGACGACGTCCTTTGCGCGACGGCAAAGCCTCGCGCCGTGCCGCTTCGCGCGTTTCTTCTCTGTAACTTTTTCGCGTCCTCTTTGGACGGGAACCCCCTTTCATTACTATTGTCCGTGCGCTTCGTCTTATGCGTATCGCATGCATCGCCGCAGCTAGCATCGCTGGCGGCAAGGCTTGCCGTTCACATATCCGCAGGCGCGGGAACCAATTCGATAAGGAATCGACATTATGAAGATTAAAGCCGGTATCGTTGGGGCCGCTGGCTTCGCAGGTGCGGAACTCACGCGCCTTTTGCTGGGTCACCCGAGCTTCGAGCTGTGTGCGATCACCTCAGATGCGCTCGCCGGGCGCGCGCTCGCCGAGGTGTACCCCGCGTTCGCGGGTGCGAGCGACCTCGTCTTCTCCAAGCACGATCAAAACGCGCTTGCCGACCTCGACGTGGCCTTCCTTGCCGTCCCGCACACGGCGTCCCTCGCGATGACGCCTGACCTCATCGCCGCGGGCACCACGGTCATCGACCTGTCCGCCGACTACCGCCTGAAAGACCCCGCAATCTACGAGAAGTGGTACAAGGTGGCGCACACTTCCACCGACCTTCTCGCGAAGGCTGCTTTCGGTCTGCCCGAGCTCACGGGCGACGAGCTCGCCTCTGCTGCGACGCGCCGAGCGGCAGGGGAAGCCGTGCTCGTGGCCTGTGCGGGCTGCTATCCTACGGCGACCTCGCTTGCCGCTGCGCCGTTTTTGCGCGCCGGGCTCGTCGAGGAGGGCGCCACTGTCATCGTCGACGCGCTCTCGGGCATCACCGGCGCGGGCAAGAAGGCCACCGAGCGCACGCACTTCTGTTTCGCGAACGAAAGCGTCGAAGCCTACGGGGTGGGAACGCATCGCCATACTCCGGAAATCTCGCAAATCTTGGGGCTTGCTCCCGGCAAGCTCGTGTTCACGCCGCATCTCGTTCCCATGAACCGCGGCCTGCTCTCCACGGTGAAGCTGCCGCTCGCGAAGGGCGCCGCCGCTCCCGATTCCGAAGAGCTTGCCGCCATCCAGCAGCGCTTCTACGCGAATTCCCCGCTCGTCGAGGCGCTTCCCGCAGGTTCGCTTCCCAAGACCGCATCGGTCGCCGGAACGGCGCGCGCGCAGGTGGGCGTCGCCTATCACGCGGAAGCT
Source organism: Coriobacteriia bacterium (assembly GCA_030540225.1). Lineage (GTDB taxonomy): Bacteria > Actinomycetota > Coriobacteriia > Coriobacteriales > Eggerthellaceae > Ellagibacter. The sequence continues at coordinate 44,529 of JAUNWQ010000004.1, forward strand.
CGCATGATTATCGCGATCGGCGCGATCGACAACCTGGGGAAGGGCGCTGCCGGCCAGGCCGTCCAGTGCGCGAACATCATTTTCGGCCTCGATCAGACCGAAGGTCTCACCTCGCTTGCCGTGGGGGTGTAAAACCCGATGGAAGGAATCGACATGACAGCATTCACCCAGATCGAGGGCGGGGGCGTTACGAGTGCTCTCGGCTTCAAGGCGGCCGGCGTCCATGCGGGTTTCCGCAAGGAACCTGAGCGTCGCGACCTCGCGCTCGTCGTCGCGGACGAGCCTTGCGCGGCAGCGGGCACGTTCACGAAGAACATCTTCTGCTCCGCGCCCGTCATCATCTCGAGGGAGCATCTCTCCGATGGCGGTACGGGCGCCCCGAGCTACGGCACCGCGCGCGCTGTGGTGGTGAACTCCGGCATCGCGAATGCCGCGACAGGCGTCCCCGGGCTCGAGCATGCCCGCGAGATGGCGCGCATCACCGCCGACGCCGTGGGCTGCACCGAAGAGGAGGTGCTCGTCGCGTCGACCGGCGTCATCGGGCAGCATCTTCCCCTCGATCCCTTCAAGACGGGCGTCCCCCAGGCGCTCGCCGAGGCAAGCCGCGAAGGCGGGGCCTCCGCCGCGCGCGCGATCATGACCACCGACACGCACCCGAAGGAATATGCGGTCAGCTTTTCAAGCGATGACCTAGGCTTCGACGGCGTCACATTCACCGTCGGCGGCATGTCGAAGGGCTCGGGCATGATCATGCCGAATATGGCCACCATGATCGCCATCGTCACGACCGACGCCCCCATCGCCGCGGCTCATCTCTCGCAGATCCTGCGCGACGCCGTGGGTGTGAGCTTCAACAAGATCACCGTCGACTCGGACACCTCGACCAACGACACCTGCGTCACGCTCGCGAGCGGGGCTGCGGCTCCGGGTTCGGCTCCCATCGAGCCGGGGACCCCCGCCTACGATGCGCTCGCCGCCGCCTATAAGGAAGTCTGCACGAACCTCGCGCGCATGATGGCCGCCGACGGCGAAGGCGCCACGAGGCTTGTGACCGTGCATGTCGCGGGCGCTGCCACCGACGCCGATGCCGACGCGGCTGCGCGCACCATCGCGAACTCGCCGCTCGTGAAGACGGCCATTTACGGCCACGACGCGAACTGGGGCCGCATCGCCGCAGCTGCGGGGCGCTCGGGTGCTGCGTTTCGCCAGGAGGACGTGTCCATCGACATCATGGGCATGCCCGTCTGCCGAGGCGGGCTCACCGTCGCCTTCGACGAGGACGAGGCGCTGCGACGTTTCGAGGCGCCGGAGATCGCGATCGATGTGAACCTCGGCGCCGGCACGTGCGAAACCACCATGTGGACATGCGACTTCTCGCATGATTACGTAACCATCAACGGAGATTACAGGACCTAATTGCCATGAACTACGATAAGGACAGCAGACCGAACGGGGTCGACACCATCACAGGCGAAGTGCTCGCCGAGGCGATGCCGTGGATCAAGAACATCACCGGCAAGACCATCGTCATCAAGTACGGCGGATCTGCCATGGTCGACGAGCAGCTGCGCGCCGAGGTCATGGCCGACATCGTGCTTCTGAAGATCATCGGCGTGAACCCGGTGATCGTGCACGGCGGCGGGCTCGCCATCTCCGAGGCCATGAAGCGCTTCGACATGCCCGTGAAGTTCATCGACGGCCAGCGCGTGACCACCGACGAGGCCATGAAAGTGGTGCGCTCGGTGCTTGCAGGCCAGGTGAACCAGGAGCTTGTCGAGGCGATGAACGAGCACGGCCGGGTCGCGGTGGGCCTGTCGGGCGCCGACGGGGCCACGATCATCGCCGAGCAGGCGAGCGAGCGGCTCGGGCGCGTCGGGCGCGTCGTGCGCATCAACTCGCAGCTTCTCGAAGACCTCGTGTCGGCGAACTACATTCCCGTTCTCGCGTCGGTCGGCATTGGGGAAGAGCCGGGCAGCGGCTTTTTCAACGTGAACGCCGACGTGGTGGCGGGTCATGTGGCAGCGGCCATAGGCGCGCACAAGGTGTTCTTCTTGACCGACGTCGACGGCCTCTACCGCGACTTCGACGACAAGTCGACGCTCATCTCGCGTATCTCGCTTGACGAAGTCCGCGAGATGGTGGACAAAAAGCAGGTTTCGACGGGCATGATTCCGAAGCTGCGATCTTGCATCCGCGCGCTCGACGCGGGCGTTCACCGCGCGCATATCTTAAACGGCACCACGCCGCATGCGCTTCTGCTCGAGATGCTCACCGACAAGGGCGTCGGCACCATGATCGTCCCGCCCGACGGGGACGCGGCGTTCGATTCCACGCGCGAGGGCAGCTTCGCGAGCAAACTGGTGTAACGTGGGCGGTCGCTTCGCCGCCTTTTGTGAGAAGGAGAAACAATGAGTCTTGCTGAACAGCAGCAGCTGGAGGAAACCTACGTCATGCACACGTTCGGCCGTAAGCCGGTCGAGCTGATGGAAGGCGAGGGCATGGTCGTTCGCGACGATACCGGCAAGGAGTACCTCGACTTCATCGCGGGAATCGGCGCGGTGAGCTTGGGGCATTGCCACCCTGCCGTCGTGCGCGCGATCACCGAACAGGCCTCCGCGCTCATCCACGTGAGTAATTACTATTACATCGAGCATCGCGGGCAGGTGGGCAAGCTGCTCTCCGACGCCCTGAACGAGGACGTGCCTGCCGCCGACCAGGCGCCCTGGCAGACGTTCTTCGCGAACTCGGGCGCCGAGGCGAACGAGTGCGCCATCAAGCTCGCCCGCGCCTACGCGCGTCGTCGCGTTGAGGCCGAAGGCGGCGACGGGGAGGCGGCTCCGCGTGTGATCGTCACGGTGAAGAAGAGCTTCCACGGCCGTACGCTCGCCACGCTCGCCGCGACCGCGCAGCCGGCCAAGCAGGAGCTTTTCCAGCCGCTGCCCGACGGCTTCACGCCCACGCCGCAAAACGACATCGCAGCGCTCGAGGCGCTGTTCGAGGCGCAGGGCGACTCCATCTGCGCTGTCATGCTCGAGCCCATCCAGGGCGAGTCAGGCGTGCATCCCTGCAGCCCCGAGTTCATGGAAGCGGTTCGTCGCCTCACGACCGAGCGCCACGCGCTCATGATCTGCGATGAGGTGCAGTGCGGCATCTACCGCACCGGCAAGCCTTTCGGCTTCCAGAACTACGACGTTGTGCCCGATATCGTCTCCATCGCGAAGGGTGTGGCGTCGGGCTTCCCCTGCGGCATGTGCGCCGCGCGCGGGGAAGTGGCGGCGGCCTTCAAGCCAGGCGATCACGGCTCCACGTTCGGCGGGTCCAACCTTGCGGTGGCGGCGGCAGAGGCGACGCTGAGCGAGATTCAAAAGGAGAACCTCGCCGCGAACGCGATTGAGGTGGGCGCGTACCTGCGCGAGCAGCTTTCCGCGCTTCCCCAGGTCACCGAGGTGCGCGGCATGGGCCTCATGCTGGCGGCCGACCTCGCAGAGGATGGCAAGGGCGCTCCCGACGTCGTGTATGATGGGCTTTCCGCAGGCCTTCTGCTCAACGCGACGGGCGCGCACACGCTGCGCTTCCTGCCGCCGCTCGTGTGCAGCAAGGCCGACGTCGATGCGTTAATCGAGAAACTTGGTGGGATTTTATAGTTCGCCAAATGCTCAGGGTGCATTTGGTTTACCGTGGTTAAAACAGTTTTGAGCTGGGAAAGGATACAAAAATGAGCGAACAGAGGGACAGGGTTGTCTTGGCCTACTCCGGTGGCCTTGATACGTCGGTGTGCATCAAGTGGATGCAGGAGGAGCGCGGGCTCGACGTCATCGCCGTCGTTGGCGACGTCGGACAGGAGCACGACGGTCTCGAGAAGATTCACGACAAGGCCCTGCGCACCGGCGCCATCGAGTGTCGCGTGGTCGACATGCGCGAGGAATTCGCCAAGGAATACCTTACCCCTGCGCTTGCCGCGAACGCGCTCTACGAGAACAAGTACCCGCTCGTGTCCGCTCTCTCGCGCCCGCTGATCGCGAAGCATCTTGTCGAGATCGCGCACGAGTTCGGCGCGAAGTACGTGGCGCACGGCTGCACCGGCAAGGGCAACGACCAGGTGCGCTTCGAGGCATCCATCATGATGCTCGACCCGTCGCTGGAAATCATCGCCCCTGTTCGCGAGTGGGATCTGAAGACCCGTCCGCAGGAGATGGACTGGGCGGCGGCGCATGGGGTGGAAGTTCCCACCACCAAGAAGTCGCCCTACTCGATCGACGACAACCTGTGGGGCCGCGCCATTGAGTGCGGCGTTCTGGAAGACCCCTGGAACGAGCCGCCGGCGGACATCTATACGATGACCACCGACCCCGAGAAGGCTCCCGACACCCCGACCGTCGTGGAGATCTCGTTCAAGGACGGCATCCCCTGCGCGCTCGATGGCAAGGAGATGAGCTACCTCGACGTCATCCTCGAGATGAACAAGATCTCTGGCGCGAACGGCTTCGGCCGCCTCGACATGGTGGAGAACCGCCTCGTCGGCGTGAAGAGCCGCGAATGCTACGAGGCTCCGGGCGCGCTTGCCATCATCAAGGCGCACAAGGCGCTTGAGGACATCTGCCTCGAGCGCGATGTGCTCCACTACAAGCTCCATGTGGAACATGAGTGGGCCGACCAGGTCTACAACGGCAAGTGGTATGCCCCGCTGAAGGCCGGTCTGGATGCGTTCCTCGCAACGACGCAGGTCAATGTCACGGGCACGGTGCGCCTGTCCTTCTACAAGGGCACCTGCACGGTCACGGGATCCAAGAGCGACTACTCCCTCTACACCAAGGAGCTCGCCACCTACGACGAGGGCGACACCTTCGACCACAAATCCGCGAAGGGCTTCATCAACATCTACAGCCTCTTCGGAAAGGTCTGGGCCGAGAAACATCGCCAGTAAAGGGGGTTTCGCTGGTCTGCCGACCAGCGAAACGAGCCGACGCTGCGCGGCGCTCCGGCGGCACAGCTGGCGCTCCAAGGTTTCGTCGCGTACCTTAAGTACGCCTCCTCAACCTTTCGCGCCATCTGCACTCGCCAGAACGCCGCTTGCTGACTTTGACTCGACCTGCAAGTTTCAACATCGTGCAGGTCGAACAGGGCCGAAGCGAGCGTTGTCTTCAGAAGCGAACGACCCAAGGGCGCTCACAAAAGGGCGCCCTTCTCATAGACAAAACGTAGAGTGTAATTCCCGACGGCCTTCACAAAGCGAGTTCCGCAGCGAAGCGAGGACTGTCTGAGCGACTGAAGGTTGTCGGACGCCAAACCCGGACGGCCCCCTAAGGCTCGGGGCATTTACGTGGTAATTCTCACCGATTGAAAGGGCACACACCATGGCACTTTGGTCAGGCAGATTCGAAGAGGGCGTGAGCGAGTTCACGCAGCGCTTCGGCGCATCTCTTCCCGTCGACAAGCAGCTCTACGCGCAGGACATCGCAGGCTCGCGCGCCCATGCAGCGATGCTCGCGCACCAAGGCGTCATCTCGCAGGAGGATGCCGACAAGATCGATGCGGGCCTTGAGCGCATCAAGGGCGAGATCGAAGCGGGCAACTTCCCGTTCGACATCAACAACGAGGACATCCACATGTCCATCGAAAGCGTCCTTACTGCCGAGATCGGCGATGCGGGCGCGCGCCTTCACACGGGTCGTAGCCGCAACGACCAAGTCTGCACCGATACGCGCCTGTTCGCCAAGAAGCGGGCGCGCGATCTTATGGCCGCGAACGTTGAGCTGCGCGAGGCGCTCGTGTCGCAGGCGGAGAAGCACTTCGACGTCATCTTGCCGGGCTATACGCACATGCAGCATGCCCAGCCGGTGCTCTTCTCCCACCATATGCTCGCGTACGTGTGGATGCTCGACCGCGACTTCGATCGCCTGCGCGCCGCCTATGACGCCGCGGACGCGAACCCGCTCGGATCTGCGGCCCTCGCTGGCACCACCTATCCGCTCGACCGCTTCATGACGGCAGAGGCGCTCGGCTTCTCGCGCGTGATTCCCAACTCGCTCGATGCCGTTTCCGACCGCGACTTCCTGCTCGATCTCCTGTATGCTTGCAGCGTGTCATGCATGCATCTGTCGCGCCTGTGCGAGGAAATCATCCTCTGGTCGACGGCTGAATTCGGCTTCGTCACCCTGTCCGACTCCTTCTCGACGGGCTCCTCGATCATGCCGCAGAAGAAAAACCCCGACTTCGCCGAGCTCATCCGCGGCAAGTCCGGGCGCGTGATCGGCGACTTGGTCGCGCTGCTCGTCACGATGAAGTCGCTTCCCCTTGCGTACAACAAGGACCTGCAGGAGGACAAGGAAGGTGCCATCGACGCTGCGAAAACGCTCGAGGACTGCTATCGATGCGCCACGGGCATGATCGACACCATGGAAATTCACCCCGATGCAATGCTTGAGCAGGCGAAAAAGGGCTATCTCGCCGCGACGGACGTGGCCGACTACCTGGCGAAGAAGGGCCTTCCGTTCCGTCGTGCGCATGAGATCGTGGGCCATCTCGTGCTTTTGTGCGACAAGCGAGGCTGCGGCTTGGAAGACCTCTCGCTCGAGGACTTCAAAGCGGAAAGCGACCT
>JAUNWQ010000066.1 GCA_030540225.1 Coriobacteriia bacterium
ACGATCGTCCGCGTGCCCATCACCGCCCCGCCGGGCGTCGCGCACTCGTCCTCGACGAGCGCATCGCGCACCTGGTCGCGCACCAGTTCGGTGCGGTTCTTCGCCAAACCGCGGCGAGCGACCAGCTGGTCGAAGCGCATCAAAAGCTCCTCGGGCATCGCCACCGAGAAGCGCATGAGGTCATTGCTCATGATGCGAGCCGCTTACACGAGGTTGACGGTGACACCAGGAGCGTTTTCCGCGTCGTCCTCGAGCGCGTCTTTCGCTTCGTCGAGCATGGCGCGCACATCGTCGAGCAGCGCCTGCACGTTGTGAAGCTTCTCGTTCGTCTGCGCAAAACCAGCATCGCCCGCCTGGTGGGCAAGTGTGTGGGCCCAGCGGCGCTCCAGCTTGATGTGGTCGTCGATCTGATCGATCATCTGGGAGAATTGACCCGTGTTAATACCGTTCGTGCACATAAACAGCCTCCTTCATCGCGTCGGGCGAATAGGCGCACCTCGCGCACAATCGCAAACCCGGCACTTTGTTTCTTGCTATCATGGGTTCAGGTATACCCCTTCAAGCCACCCAATGGGGGATTGATGTGAAAGAATCCACAAGAAGTAACATTTATGAGGCGAACGGCAGCCTCGTTTGGGACCTGTACGCCGACTACGTGTCGGGATCGCGCACGACGCTCGCTTGCGCAATCGGCTCACGCAAGGCAAGCGAGGCAGCGCAGCATGCCCTCGAAAGCTCGATGGCCGCCCTCGGCTACGGCGGCGCGCTGGCCTTCGTGACCCTCGCCGTCGACGATATCCCGCTCGGCGATGCCGACCTGGTCACCCTTGTGGAAGGAATCGATCCGCTTGCGGTCGTGGCGACGGATGCCGCCGCAGCGGCCCGGCTCGCGCGCGCTTATCGGCAAAACGTCCCTGTCGACGAGGCCTGCCGCATCTTCTGCCGCGACGCCGTGGCGTTTCGGGATTTGGAGAGCATGCTTGAGACCCCCGAGGGAAAGCAGCGCGCCTGGGCGCTGTTCAAGAAGCTTCCCCGCCTGGGGAAATAGGAGAAGGCAGGCAGTCACTCGCAGCCTCGCCGCGCACGTGCGCAAATCATCCCCAGAAACGAGAAAAGGCCGCGGGGGAAGCGGCCTTGTTCTCGGACGAGTGGAGTGAGGAGAAATCTTTGGAACGATTAGAAGAATAGCCCTTCGATTATTCCACGTCAAGGATATATTTATCCTCAAGACGAAATAGGACATATCGGGCCGAAGCGTTCCGCAAATTGCGAGACACTTCGGCCCTCAAAGGCACTCCTTAGATCAACCCTTGATTCCCTTGCCTCTACAGAATTCCCAGTTCAAATGCATTTCTCAGCACCATAGCCACGCGTTCGCGCGCGATGGACTCGCCGGGAACGAGCGCCCGGGTCCCATCGTCGCACGCATACCCCTTGACGAGCTCCACATGAAGCGCCCAGGCGGCAGCGGTTCGCGCCCACAGCGAGATATCGTCGGCATCGATGATAGACCCGAGCGACGACGGGTCGGCAGGCGTGCCCTTCAGGTTGTACAGGATGAGCAGCAGCTGCTCGCACGTCACCGGGTCGCTCGGTCCGAAGCCCGTACGCTCACCGTTTTCCCCTTCGTAGCCATTGATCACGCCCGCCGAAACCGCCCAGTTCGCGGCACCGGTGTACCACTCGCCATCCGCCACATCGGGAAGGCCCGTCTCATTCTTTGACTCTTCGGCGACAAACGCTGCTGCGGCGTCGGGGTCGGTGTATCGCCAGAGGATCATCGCAAGCTCGGCGCGCGTCAGGCTGTTCCCCACGCCAAAGGCATCGGAATCCGAGTAGCCGCGCATGAGCCCCTTCGCGACGACGAACGACACGCCAGGGGCATACCACTCCCCATAGTCAACGTCGCTGAAGGTGGGCTCGTCAGGGCCGCCGGGCTCTGTGCCCTCGACCGTCACCGTGATGTTCAGCCGCTCGGAATACTCGTCTTCCAGACCTTCCTTGTAGGCCGCGATGCGGTAGTAGCCGTTCTCGGTTAGCGTGATGGGGCCGGAATACACCTGCCGCCCCTCGTCGCGGCAGGGGCACGTGTTGTTCGTGCTGTAATAAATCGTCGCGCCCTCTTCGGCGGCAAGCGTTAGCTTCGTACCCCACGGCACCGTGACGTAGTTCTCCTTAGGTGCCGATGCATCGAGGACCACGCTGCCGAGCGTCGCGACGGGGCGTGCCGGGCGCACCTGATCGGCGCAAACGCGCACATCGATGTCTTTCGAGAGCGTCGTTTCGCCCACGGAAACGCTAAGCCCCGTGAGCCCCGAGAGAACACCGCTGACCTCGAAGGTCGCCTTGCCCTCGGCGTCGGTCACCGCAAAGTCATCCGAGAGCGCAGCGATTTCAGTGGAGTCGATCGCGGCGTCCACCATCACGCCGGCAAGCGAGTTGCCGCTCGCATCGCGCACGTACGCGACAACCTGGGCGCTTTCGCCTTCTCGAAGGGATATCCCCTGCTCAACATTAAGTTTCAGCTCGGCTGGGCGCATGCCGACAACAAGGTCGCCGCTTCTGTGCACGCCCTCCTCGGCACCAGCTCCCACATAGTTTCTCGCACCCGAAAGCGCAAGGCTCACCGTCGATCCCGCCGCAAGCGGCGTCGCCGGCTTTACGCGAAGCACCTTGGAAAGAGGCTTCCCATCCGCTCCGTCAACCGCATCGACCCACTCGAAAGAGACATCGCCTTGAAGGCCCTCTGCCGTAAGTTGGGCTGTGGCTGCATCGCTTGCGTCCATGTACTGCGTAAACTCGATTTCCACGCAGTCGGTGTAGGCGTTTGCTCGCGCGACAGCCGGGGCCTCAGTCGAGACGAGCCCTAGCATGATGCCCATCTGGGCAGGCGGCACGGGAAGCCACGCAGAACAGGCCTCCCCATACCCGTCCTTCGTCACGCGGACCTGATACCAGCCCGTCGGCGTGTCCCAATTGAACGCGCCGTTCGCATCGGTGAGAATCGGATTCTCCTGCTCATAGGGGCCAGCTTCCCACCTGTGCGCGTTCGCGCCCGCATCGTCGTCCGCCACCCAGATTTCCGCCGTAGCTCCCTCGACCAGGTTCGACTCGACCGCCTCGTACACGAGGCCCGACGGATCGACCGCAACATTCGAGCGATACTTGGCATAGCGTGCCTCGAGCACATTCTGTGCGTGCGCATCGCCATGGCCGGCGCGTTTGGCAAGCTCGGCATCGGTCATCTCGCTCGGGTTCATCACGACCTTGCCCTCGCACGCGCGCTCGCGAAGGGCCTGGGCATACTCGTAGTCGGCCTGAGCGGCATTGAGCTTCTCAGCGCGCAGCGTGTTCGCCGTGACCGACGATGCATCGTTCACCGCACCGATGGTCGAAAGCACCGCACCCGCCGTGCCACCGCTCGCGAGCGTTGCCGCGGCACCGCCTGCCGCCATGGTGATGGCGATCTTCGCGTTCGCCTCATCCTGTTGCGCTTGCACCTCGAGCAGATCGCGGAAGAGCTCGCCGTCGGCTAACTCCTTGTTCATGGCGTTGATGCATTTCCAGTCGTCGTCCGACTTCGGCTCCTTGCGAAGCAGGTAGTCGCGCTGGAGCTTGAGTCCCTCGAGGTCGCCCTTCAACTGGTTGTACGCCTCCCATGATGCCGCATAGTTGTTGATGGCGTCGTTGGCCGCATAGCAGGAAAGGCCCGCGTCGAGCGCGCCTAGGCCGGCACCGAGCGGATTTCGCATCTTCGCCGTCACGCCCCACATCTTAGCCTCAATTTCCATCCCCTTCAGGCGGCGCAGGTTCCGCGCGATCTTGCCCGCAAGCTCATCGACGCCGACCGTCTTGCCAAACTGGGTGAACGCCTTGCGATAGGGCGTCACGATGCCGACGATGTTGTCGTAGGTGCTCGCGGCGAGGGCAACCGAGTTCGTGTTGATCGACAGGCTCTGATCGCTTTCGGCGATGTCCTCGAAATCGGCCTCGAGATAGAGCGGGTCCTCTTCGTCGTCCTCGTAGAGGTAGGCGGAAAAGCCGCTCACCGTCTCGTCGTCGCTCTCCTTGAAGCCGGACTTGGCATCGAGCGCGCGATAACCGCTCGTATCGACCGCCTTACGGCTCACCTTCACACCCGCATTCTTCTCAAGCGAGGCGACAAAGGCCTCCATCCACGAACCGTATTGGCCAAGCGAGCCCACGCCGATCATCTTGCCGATCTCGTCCTCGCAGCGCTGCAGCGACGCGTCGTTGCGCGAAACGACGTTCTTGACAGCGGCGATGGCCGCCTTCGTCTCGGGATCGGCGCCAACCTCGGCCGCCGCCCAATCGGCATACCATTCGTCATCGGGGCTGTAGGCACCATCGAAGATCATCTTGTCGATGGTGACGCCATCAGCATTGCCGCCCTCGGTGATAACCTCGGAGGCGCTTCCGACCTCGCTTTTGATGGCGGCTGCCAGCTCCTCGGCCGACTCGGTCGCGCCAGCAGCCTCCGCATCCTCGGCAATCGCGTCGATCAAGGCGTCGAACTCCTGGTCGATCTTTTGCGCCTCTTCGGCAAGCTCCTCGCTCCCCTTCACCAAAACGGTGTTGAACTGGGCGTTCTTCTCGTCAGCCGACTCCTTCGCCTTCTTTACGGTAGTGTCCGCGTCGATTGCCACAAGGCCGAGCGCCGCGCTTGAAATCGCGTAGGTTTGCGGCACAAACACGTTCTCGAACGCGCCGAGGCTCATAGTACCGGTAAGCCCCTGGGCTTCGTAGTCCCTCACCATCGCGAGGTAGCTCTCATCGACGTATTCGCCGGTGAAGCGCACCGTGCCCTGCGCCTCCTCGCGCTTCTTCAGGGGAACCTGCACCGTCTGCCCGCCCATGCAAAGTACGACAAGCGACAGCTCGTCTTGCATCTGCACACCGCCGGCAACACTTAACGTCAGGTCGAACGTCCAGTAAGCGTTGCGCTTGTTGGCAAGCTGATGGCGCGTAATAAGGCCGTTGCCGGTTTCCTTGCCGCCTTCGATAAGCGTCTGCGTGGTGCCGCGGTTCGTCACCTTGAACGTGTTCACCGTAGCGCGGGGGACGAACCTCACCGAAGCGGTGTCGCAGGGATTGCTCGCAAGAGCCGCGCGCGCCGCTTCCCCCGAATCGCCCAGCGCCGCCGTGAGCTTCACGCGCTCGTTCACAATCACGCCGTCGGGGAGGTCATACTCGAAGGCCGCGTAGCCCCAGGCGTTCGCCTGCTTCGCCTCGAGGGCGGCCCCGTCGCCGACCTTGAGCGCTATCCACGTTCCAGGCTTCGCGTATACCTGCGCCTTGTTCCCGGAAAGCGCGGCTTCATCGGAATCGAGCGAGATGAACCCATCCATCGCGGTGAACGAGACCGACCCCAAAGGCACCGTCCTGCCGTTGCTGAGCGCAAACGACGCGCTCACGCTGTACGGTCCATCGAGCAGCGGCATAAAGCGGATGTCGGCCACGCGCGATGCGTTCGCCTCGTCACCCGAAAGGCTAAACGACAGCGAGCCGCCATCGAAGGACCCTTCGATCCCGCTGATTATGCTGTACGATTCGCCGGGAACCGACAGGGCGGCACACGGGCTTCCCACCTGGTCGTTCGTCAGCGAGAGCATAAGCTTCTCCGCCTTGGCCCCGTCGGTGAGCGCATAGCTCGCGCGCAGGGCGACCTCGCCGCCCACGACCGCCGAGTTCCGCAGCGCCGTGAAGCCGCACGCCTTCACGCCGACCTGCTTGCGCCACGAGGACACATCGAACGCGGGCGCCTCCAGCACGATGGATGCATCCTTGCCGTCCTCGATCGCGATCGTCGTTTTCGCGTACTGCGCGCCCTCCTCAAGCCCCATGCGAAGGAAGGCGGAAAGCGTCGGCGTCGCGAGGTCGACACCGCTTTGGCTCACCGCAACCACCGTGTAGGTGCCTGCCTTGAGCTGCGGTGTCTTCGTTTTCATGAGGGGCGTTGTGCCATCGGCGTCGTATCCCAGAAAGGACGTGTCGCCACTCGCCACGCGCGCACCTTGGGAATCGAACACCATCACCGTGCTCGCACCCGCGAACGCGCTTTTCACCTGCACCGTCGCCGTACCCCGCTGGGCGAGCCTCACATCGAAAGAGCCCGCTTCGGGCTTCGCCGTAACCGTGGCGCTCCCAAGCTTGAGCGAATCGGCGGGAACAACGGTGAGCGCCAGCGGCTCGTTCGCATCCGCAAGCGCTTCGGACAAGACGAAACCCCAGCTCTGCCGCACGTAGTCGGCGTCTTCTCCCTCTTTGAGCAGCGCGCCGTTTTGCGAGAGGGTGAGCGCGAAGTCGTCGGTGAGCGCCATCGGCTCGTACAGGGGGCTGCCCGCATCGTTCACGCCCGTTTGCGCCATCACGTTCACCGCCATGTTGCGTGAGGCGGGAATCTTCTCGAAGTCACCCTCGGAAAGCACGCCGATGTCCCAAGATCCCACCATCTCGGAAGCCTGGCGCGTGAAGGTTTTGTCGTAGTAGCCGTCGAGCGAGACGCACACCGTCGCCGTCGCGTTCGTGAACGCGGGCACGGCAAACGACCCGTCCGCCGCGACTTCGATCGGCGTGCGCGTGCCGTTTTGCAGCAGCACCGCGCTCGCACCCGCGGGAATTGTGCCTGTGACCTGGACTTGCTCCTCCATCCACTGGAACGTGTAGGCGGGCTTGTCAGGGTTGTGCTCGTCGGTCTGCCCCTCGACCGAATCGGCGAAGCGCTTGATCCACGAGGGCTCGCCGTTCGAGTTGGTGTCGAAGGCGATGATCGTCTGCCCGATGGAGAAGGGGTTCACGTACTTCTTGCCGTCGAATTCAAGCGTGCCGCCGTACTCGTATTCCTCGAACGAGAAATCGGGGTTCATGACCCGCAGCACGACCGCGTTGCGAAGCCACGTCGTCGAGCCCGCCGCCGAGCGGATGACGGTGTTGTCGAACGCGTCCTCGTCCATTGATTGCACGCTCGCAGGAAGCGTCACCTCGACGCCCTCGATCGACGGCATGCCCGCGCTGCCTACCGACATTCCAGAAAAAGCGCGCTTGCCGATGTATTCCACGCTTGACCCGATGGTGATGGAGCGAACATGGCTGCAGCACCGGAATGCCTCGGACTCGATGCGCTTCACCGAATCGGGAATGATAATTTCCGTGAAGGGCTCGGGCGTTTCCCCCTGCACGTACGTTCTCGGCTCACAGTACGCGAACGCCATATAGCCGATTTCGGTCACACTCGCGGGGATCGCCGCCACCACGTCGTCCTCGAGCAGCGGGCATTCCTTGAACGCCTTTGCGGAGATGGTTGTGAACGCAGGGTTGTTCGGCCAGGTGACCGTGCGCAGCTTCGCGCACTGGTAGAAGGCATTTTCGCCGAGCGTTTCCAAGCTATCGGGCAGCGAAACGATTTCGACCGACGAGCCGTAAAACGCGCCCCACCCTATCGCGATGACGGAATGCCCGTCGATCAGGGACGGCATCTCAACCGCGATCGCGCCGCTGTCGATGCCGGTGACGGTGATTGCACTCGTCTGCTCATCGATGGTGAAGTACATCTGGGCGGGTATGGTCTCCCCCTCCACATACCCGCTGTCGCTTTCGGTCTTTATGCCCGCAACGCCCTTCGACGTGGCCCAGCACTCGGCCTGCTCGTCGTAGGTTGCCTCGGATGTGTCGCCTTGAAGCGCGATGCCCTCGTCTGAAGTTGCCTGCCCAGCAGAAACGCCGTCCCTTGCGGGCGCCGTGGGATCCTGCGCCGTAGCAGCCGCGTCGATCACGAGCGCCGCATTCGCATCTGCCGCCGCAACTTCCGCATCGGCCTCGGGTGCCGCGTCGGCCGCCGCTTCCGCGAACGCGGGCGCAGGCACAAGCCCGAACGCGAGCACGCATGAGAGAGCGCACGCCAGGACCTTTCTTCTCGCTTTGCTCGTTTTGCCTATGAGAGCCTCCTCGCCTTCGGGGGATGAGTTCAAACCGGCAGAAAATGATGCCAATCCATCCCATCATTATGAGAAAGCAAGCGAGGTTGCCTAGGTTCATATATGCGAACCAGGATGTTGACCAGCCCTTTTGCGAGCAATCGAGAACAGGCCTTCGCCGTGGGGCAAAAGCACCGAAGTGCGAAAAGGTCGATGCGAATCCCGAAGGTTCCTTACGAGAAGAACGTGGCGTTCAGCCACGGGCCGTATTCGCCCGTCCACATGGAGCCAAGCTGGTCGAAGACGACCGCCCAGTCGATAGTTTGCCCGAAGAACAACTCCAGGTAGTTATGGCTGTCGATCACGCGCTCGGGCGCTGCGGACAGGTTCTCCTGCGCGATGGTGTACGTGCAGGTGGGGCACATGGTGACAAGCGTGTTCGCGCCCGTTGAGCGGGCTTCGTCCACCACGCGCATGACACGGCGCTTCGTGATGTCGGGGTCGTAGCCTGCAACGGCGCCGCCCGCCCCGCAGCACAGCGTCTGCTTGCGGCGCTCGTCCATCTCACGAATCTCGACCTGCGGCATATAGCGACGCAGCACGCCGCGAATCGCCCGGCCATGGCGCCCGTCATGGCGGTCGTGACATGAGTCGAACACGGTGACGGAAGGCACGTTCGAAGGGGAAAGGCCCGCTGCACGAACCGCCGCGTCAACGTCTTCGGGCATGCCATCGGCGCGCAGTGCGACCCCTGCCGTGCGCTCCATTTCGCAACCGCGCTCCAAGATGAGCTCGGGCAGCGGGATGATATCGATATCGTCGGCCATAAGCTCGGCGAATTCCTCACCGCAACCAGGGCAAACAGTTACCATGCGCGTGATGCCCGCGGCTTTTATCTGCTCGAAGATCTTCTCGCGATGCGCCGCGGCGCGATCGAAGAAGCCCGCGCTCATGAGCGGACTTCCGCAGCAGTCGTCGGACATGCACCATTTGAATCCCGCAGCGGTAAGCCATTCGCCCACACGGCGGGTCAAATCGGGCGCGTAGCTCACCAGCGAGCACCCGGGGAAGAACACCGTGTCAAACGTTCCCGGCTCGTACGCCGCCGCATCGCGCAGTGCGACGATTTCGGGATATCCAATGCCGAAGATGGCGCGGTAGGCGCTGAAGATGTGCCATTCGTTGTCGACCATCGTGAGCTTTTCGGGCTGGTAGAGCCCCGATTGCATGAACAGCTCGCGCCAGTCGCGCATACGGTCGGGAGCGAGCATGTGAACCGCGCAGTCCGCCGTGCAGTAACCGCAGAAGCAGCAGCGGCGAAGCGCATGGTACATATCGTAGTTCGACTGCATGAGCTCGGCCACCGCAGCGGGGCGCTCGTCAGCGGGAAGGGACATAATGCGGTCGTACGCTTCCTGAACCGTGCCCACATCGAGGCCAGGTTCCTTGAGCACCTCGCAGCGAAGCGTGCAACGCTTGCAATGCGCGCACTGCATCTTCTTGTTTGCCCAGCGTGAAAGCATGCTGAGCGCAGGAGAAGCCGCCTGGTCGATCTCGGCCAGCTCGTCTGCGGTCAATTTCCGCACCCTCGTTTGTTTGAATTGCCCCGTTTTCATGGGGAACAGTGTAGCGCACAAGAAACCCGAAGCATACGAAGAAACGTCGCGAGAGCAGAGCAATCTTGCGAAAGGATAGGTAACGAACCCGAACGCGACTCCAGGGGCGAGCGAGCTGCGAGCCCGAGCGCAAGCACAGGGCGAGCAAAGCGACCCGATCGCGAGCACCCAATCGCAAAGCGAGCGGGATACCTTTTTATCGGGCTTGGTTGCGCGCAGGCAGATCGCGTGGCGGCAAGGAAGCACAAGAGTTTGCTACCATGCAACCATGAATCGGTTCACGAACAAGGCAATCGTTCCCGCATCTTGCCTGGCGGCTGCAGGCTACGAGCTTTCGCAACGAGGAGCCACCGAGATTGCAAAAGGAACCTGCGAGCTGGCACTTTCCCCCGCCGTCGCACATTGCAAGGAGCGCGCATAGCATGAATGAAGCAGGCATCGCACAAGACGCGATTCCGCAAGAAGACTTCCTCGACACAAGCGGCCCCAACGAGGCAGGCATGGTCGCACAGCGCTTCCTCGCGTTCAACACCGCAATCACGCTGCAGGCGTTCGCACCCGAGCAAGCCTGCCTCGCTGCTTTCGAGCGCGTGCGCAAGGGGGCGCGCAGGTTCGAGCGGCTCTTCTCAAGAACGCTTCCCCATTCCGATATTTCACGCCTGAACAGGGCGAAAGGCATCCCTATCGAGATTTCGCGCAACACGGCCGACCTTTTGGAGTGCGCGCTTTCCTACTGCGCCAACAGCGACGGGCGCTTCGACATCACGATGGGCGCAGCTGTGCAACTGTGGGACCTGCGGCGCGCGATCATTCCCTCGCAGGATGAGCTTCGCGAAGCCGTCACCCATGTCGACTGGCGCGGGGTCCGCGTATGGGAAAAAGGCGGGCGCCATTTCGCCCAGCTCACCGACCCGCAAGCTGCGGTCGACGTCGGAGGCATCGCCAAAGGCTGGATTGCCGACAGGTTCATGAACGCCCTTGTCGAAACGGGGCTGGAGAACTTCCTCATCAACTTGGGAGGCAACGTGGTAGCGCACGGGGAAAAGCCCGGCGGTGCAGCGTGGAACATCGGGATCCGCGACCCCCGCAACGAGGGTGCCATCGTGGGAGCGGTGCCGCTTCGCGACGCGTCCGCGGTGACGAGCGGCATCTACGAACGCTGCTGCGAGGTCAACGGGAAGTTCTATCACCATATCCTCTCGCCCGAGACGGGGATGCCCGTGGAAACCGATGTGGCGGGCGTGACCGTTGTCGCCGACCGGTCGATCGACGCCGAGGGGTATTCCACCACCTTGCTCGCACTTGGCACCGTACGAGGGCTTGCCTTCGCGCGAGAACATCCCGCCATCCGCAAGGCGATTTTCGTCACGCGCAACGGGGACGTGCTTGAATCGTAGCGAAGCCCAGAGCCCGCTGCCGCTGAATTCCGCCCCCTCGTTCCGCTCGAGGGAAACGCATCTGAATCGTGGCAAGAGCGGAAAAGCCAGAAATACAAAAGACCCCGCCGAAGCGGGGCCTTGAGTTTATGGTGGTCAGAGGGGGACTTGAACCCTCGGCACGCGGATTTTCAGTCCGCTGCTCTACCAACTGAGCTACCTGACCATACATGCTTGCCTTTCGCGGAGAATCCGTTCGAGCAAACGCAAGATAGTATTTTATGGCAAATGGCAAAGCGTGTCAATAGCTTTTTTCAAAGTATCGAAGCTATCACGACGCCCACGAGAATCGC
>JAUNWQ010000067.1:0-1319 GCA_030540225.1 Coriobacteriia bacterium
CGAAGAACCGCAGCGAAGTGGCGCGCGACCTGGTGCGCGATGCGCTCGTCGAGGACGAGTGCGCGACGCCGGGCGTGGAGGTGATGGGCACGCTGACGATCGTGTTCGACCATCATGCGTCGGATGTGCAGGAGAAGCTGCACAACATCCAGCACGACTACTTCGGCAACATCGTGTCCACGCTCCATGTGCATCTCGACCAGCATCATTGCCTGGAAGTGGTGATTCTGCGCGGCGAGACCGGGCTCGTGCAGACCATCGCGAACCTGATCCTTGGCACGAAGGGCGTGAAGAACGGACGACTGGTCCTCACCACTGCGGGCGAAGGATTGTAGAAGGGCTTTCGCGAAGGGCCCCGCAAAGGGTTCCCGCAAGGAGCTCTCTGCGAAGGAAAAAGACGCGAGAAGCGCCCAGGTGGGCGGCCTGTTCGGTCGCAGCCTGGGCGCTTCGTCTTGTTCGCACTAGTCTTTGGTTGGGAAGAACGGACAGCCTTCCTTGAGGCACTCGGCGTTTCTCGTGTAGAACGCGCAGGTCACCTTTTCAGGCACCTCCATTTCCACGCCGTGCATCTCCTTGGCGAAGGCGACGCCCTCGAGGATCGCCGTGAACCCTGTGCGCTTGCAGCAGCGCGGGCCTCCCAAATCGGCGAGCTTCCCCAAGATACGCGAGGTCAGGCGCTGCGTTTGCGCCCAGGGGTCGCGCGTCATGGGCGTCGACCCGGAAACGATCGACCACCACTGCCCGGCGCTCGTCGCGGCGCCGCATGTGCCCCAGAACCCGCAGGTGCCGCCTGGCACGAGAAGCGAGCGCTTCTGTAGCTCGGCGAGCGCCTTCTCCAAGTCGATGTCGCCGCCGGCGTTCTTGTAAGCGGCCATGAGCGAAGCCCCGATGAGGGTGTGGTGCTCGGGTCCGTTCGGGTAGATCGACTTGTCGCTCATGATCTTCTGCGCGATGCGGATGGGGTTCTTCGAGTCGGTCTCGCGGCATACGGCCATGATATGCTCGACCCCGCCCGCGCGATGGCATGCGTCGCACACGTAGTGGCCCTCGATGCAGACGGAATGCCCCGTCTCCTTCTTGCCGCAGATCTGGCAGGTGACGTCTTGCGCCTCCTCGAAGTAGGCAAGCGGCTCCCCGCATACCAAGCAGATTCCCTTTCCTGCTGACATAAATCCCCTCTCTCTTGCCTTTACCAGGCTAGTTCCACTTCACCGTCTTGCGAACGAGAAGCCCCACCAGGAAGTCCAAAATGGTGACAACGATTCCAACCATGATAATGCCCGCGACGACGTTCGTGTAGTTCGCGTAGTTCGTGTAGT
>JAUNWQ010000067.1:1329-5394 GCA_030540225.1 Coriobacteriia bacterium
TTGATGACGAAGTATCCAAGCCCGCTCGTGGCGCCGTACATCTCGGCCATGACCAGCATCAACATGGCGGTCGGCAGCTGCGTTTTCAGCCCGGTCGCAACCGTGGGGTACAGATACGGCAGAAGGACCCGGAAAATCATCGTGGGCGTGGAAAGCCCCATCATGCGCGCCGAGTCGATGATGTGCTTGTCGAGGGATTCCACGCGCAGGATGGTGTTCAAAAGCGTGGGCCAGAAGATGCCGAGGAAGATAACGGCGACGGCTGCGGCCTTGAACGAGGGCAGAAGCATCACGAGGTACGGCGCGAACACGATTGCCGGCACGGGTGCGAGCACGTGCGCGATGGGGTAGACCGCTTCGCGCACCTTGGGCATCCAGCCCACGAACAGCCCGATGATGTTGCCGGCGATAAGCGAGGTGATGAAGCCCTCTGCGAGCAGGATCATCGATGACGTCACGTTCTTGAGGAGCTCTTCCCATCGCGTGGGGAACACGGCGAACACGTTCTCGGGGTTGGGGATGAGCACCGGGTGCGTGAGCTTTAAGTCGGTCGACACGGTTTCCCAAACGATGAGCAGCAAGAACACGACGATCACGATGTGGCAGGTCGAGCGTTTCCGCCCGCCCGCGAGGTATCGCCACAAGAACAGCGCCTCGATGATCGCCGCGGCGACGTAGAAGGGGACGCTTGTCTTCGGGTGGACCTTGCCGGGGATCGCGATTGCCGCGAGAAGCGCCAGGAACAACACGTTCGCCAGGACAAACGATACGGTGAACACCTGACGTGCACGGCTTTTGGCCGGGGTGGGCGCAGGTGTTGCGGTGCCTTCGACCTCGCTTTCGGCGGCGCGCGGGTTGTCTGCGGTGAGCTTTTTCCCGAATGGCATCAGCGGTCCTCCTTTCCCGTTGCGGTGGTGTCGAACAGCTCCATGACCTCGCGTTTGACGTCGCGCAGCCGCGCGTCTTCCACGATGGCCTCGGCTGTGCGGGCGCGGTCTTTCGGCAGGATGAATTCGCGCGTGATGTGGCGCGGCTCCATGAACACGATGCGGTCGGCGAGAATGAGCGCCTCGTCGATGTCGTGCGTCACGAAGATCGCCGTCTTGCAACAGCCTTCGCCCTCGTTCCACAGGCGCAGCAACAGCTCCTGCAGTTTGCCGCGGATAAGCGGGTCGAGCGCGCCGAAGGGCTCGTCGAGCAGCATCGTTGGCGCGTCGATGCCCAGTGCGCGGGCGATCGCCACGCGCTGGCGCATGCCGCCCGAGAGCTGAAAGGGGTAGCGATTCGCGGCGTCTTCCATGCCCACCTGGGCAAGCAGTTCGAGCGCGCGCACCTTCGCCTGCTCCTTGGAGATGCCCTTGTTCGTCTGGCGGATCGAGAACGTGACATTCTTAAGGGCGGTCTGCCAGGGGAACAAAGAGTAGCTTTGGAACACGATCGAGCGGTCGGGGCCAGGTCCCGAAACGGGGATGCCGTCGATGAGGATTTCCCCTGAAGTTGGCATCGACAAGCCTGCGAGCAGGGACAACAGCGTCGACTTGCCGCACCCCGAATGGCCTATGAGACACACGAACTCGCCGTCGGCGATTTCCAAGTCGACATTTTCGAGCGCCAAATACGACTCGTTGCCGTCGACGTAGGAGTAGCTCACGTTTTTGAATGAGATAGCAGGCATGGGATCCTCACGATACCGGATGGGAAAGACGCGCGCCCGCAAGCCAGGCCGCGGGCGCGCGCTGGGGGAAGGTGGTTAGATGCCGAGCGTGTTGTGCTTCTCGTACTCGGCGGCGAGCTTCTCGTAGAAGTCCTTGTTCTCGCCGCGCTCGATAAGCGCATCGAGTGCTGCCTTGTAGATGGTGGAGTCCATGTGCTCGACGATGAGCTCCTTGTTGGTGTCGTCGATGTCGCCGTTGTCGATCATGTCCCCGTAGAACGCCTTCACGTCGTCGGTGTAGGGGTCCATCTCGAACTTCATCGCGGCAACGTAGTCGCCCTTGCCGTACGTGATGTTCTCGATGTACTCCTCGGGCTGGCCGGAGTACTCAACGATGATAGCGATGGTCCCCGCGTGGTCGCTTTCGATGTCGTAGAGGGCGCGCAGGTTGGCGATCTCGAACTTGATGAGCGCCGAGCGCTTCTCCTCGAACGCCTTGCGGTTCGTGGTCTGGCGGCAGCAGGGGAACTCCTTGCCCGTCAGCTCGTTGGGGCGAAACGCCACAGCGCATTTGCCGCCCTGCGTGGCGACGTAGCCGTAGCCGCTGTTCACGAAGCACATGTCGATCTCGCCGTTTTCAACTGCGGCAACTTCGGCGGCCGAGCTCTCCAGCAGGATGAACTCCACGTCCTTGCCGTCCTCGATGCCGTTTTGGCGCAGCCAGCTCTTGGTAATCATGTGGCCGGTCTCCATGCGGAAGCAGCCGATCTTCTTCCCCTTGAAGTCTTCCGGCTTCTTGTAGGAGTCCTTGTTCTCGATAAGCGTGACGCACTCGGAGCCGTCGGCGACGGTGCCACCGAAGATGACCAGGTCATCGCCTTGTCCGATGTAGGTGCAGGAAGGGATGGAGCCGAAGGGGAGCACATCGGCGGTGCCGTTGGAGAGCGCAGGCATTGCCTCGGGGAAGCCGCCCGACACGGTCTGCGTGGCGACGTTGAGCTTCTCCTCTTCGTAGTAGCCCTTCTTGAGGGCCAAGATGATGGCGGCGATCTTCGAGTCCTTGCCCAAAAGCACGATGTTGAGGTCTTCGGTGTCGGTCGAAATCGTGTTGTCGTACTTGCTTTCGGGAGCGTCGGTTTTCGCCTCGGACTTGCCCTCGGTCTTCTGCTCGCTTGCGCATCCGCCGAGAGCGGCGATGCCGGCGAGTGCGCCCGCGGCTGCCGCGCCCTTGACGAAGGTGCGGCGAGAGAGTTCGTTACTGATTTGAGCCATTCGGTTTCCTCCTTGGCTTGTTGGGATGTTCCCTATAAAGACATGATTCACATATAACACATAAGCAAGCATTAGACATGTGACAATAATCTAAAACGTCACTATTTATCTTGCACAGGTAGTGGATGAGCTGAGGAAACGCTATCGAATGGGTATGCATTAATGAGGCAGTTCCCTATATAAACTAGCATAGATTGGCATTCAAGCTGGCGTGATACTGTGTCGCTCTTGCCGCTGCTGCGCCGGCTCGGGCGTCGCCCGCGCGCGGCCGCTCCGTCCAACGCAACGGCCGCCATGGGGTTGGTGCGCCGCTGTTGGGGCGGCCAGGTTGCGGCTGTCGCACTGTCGTCAGGTCGATTGATCGCTCTGTTCTTGCTGTTCGCCTGCCAACCCGTCGGTGGGCCGTGCCCCGCTGCGCGTTCTGACGTATGATAAGGCAAACTGAGAAATCGCTTCATCCACGAAGGGGGATTCATGTCCAAGAAGGAAAAGAAGCAGAAGCTGGGAAAACTCGCCCAGGCGGCGAAGCGCGCGCGAAAGGGTAAGGCGTTGGCCAGCGAGTGCTCGTGCAGCCAGCCCACTGAGCGAGCAATCGTCGCATTCGACCAATGGCAACCCTTGCCTGTGCCCGCCGCGGAATCGGCAACGCTTCCGCCCTATAGCTCGGATGCGTCTTACAGCTGCTCCGACGATGCCTACGCCGGGCGCAAGAAAACAGTTGTCGTCGACTTTTTGTACCTCGATCTTACGGTGTGCGAGCGCTGCCAGGGTGCTGACAAGCGCGTCGAGCGCGCGGTCGAGCTGTGCCGCCCGGTGCTTGCCGCATGCGGCTACGACATCGCACTGAACTCGGTAAACGTCGATAGCGAATGGCTTGCCGAGCAGTATAACTTCTATAGCTCGCCGACCGTTCGCGTGAACAACGTCGACATCTGCCCCTCTATCGAGGAGAACGACTGCGACTGCTGCAGCGACATCGCCAACTACGATGTCAAGTGCCGCCTGTTCCCGTTCAACGGCACGTACTACGAGGTGCCGCCGACGGATTTGCTCGTGCGCGGCATCATGGAGGTCGTGCTCCAAGGCCGCACGGCCGAGCCCGGTGCCGACAAGCCCTACGAGCTGCCCGAGAACCTTGC
>JAUNWQ010000067.1:5494-7400 GCA_030540225.1 Coriobacteriia bacterium
CCGGGCGCTTCGGAGGGCAAGTACGAGAACATGCGCGACCTCATCGCCGAAGCGATGGCCGAGGGCGCGGGCGTGCCGTGCGAGCCGATGACCACCACCGACTACAACGTGTGCATCGAGGCCGTGAACTCGGGCAAAGCCCATTACGCCTCGCTCGGTGCCAAGGAGTACGTTGAGCTCCACAAGAAGAACCCCGCAGTCGAGGTGGCCTGGGTCCTTTCTGACGGGGAAGGCAAGCTGAACCAGGTTTCCTACCATTCTCAGATTCTCGTGCTCGACGAGAACGCCGACAAGTACAAGAAGGGCGATTCCTACGAGCTTACGCAGGACGCCATGAAGGGCAAGAACATGTCCTGGGTCGAGCTTTCCTCGACTTCGGGCTACGTCATTCCCTCGATCGCGCTCGCGACCGAGTTCGGCATCTCCGACTCCGAGGAGCTCGGCGAGTCGGGCAAGTTCTTCAACACGGTGCTCTTCGGCGGCAGCCATGTGAACTCCATCTACAACGTGCTCACCGGTGACGCCGACTTCTGCGCGTGCGACGACACCGGTGCGGCGAACAACTACAGCGTCATCGAGGGCGAAAACGGCGAGCTTGGTGCGCTCTACGAGATCAAGTCCGGCCTCGAGGCTCCGCTCGACAAGTATGCCGGCGTGAAGCTGCGCTGCGTGTCGTCCCTGCCCGTTCCCGCGGTTCCCTTCGTCGTGAACACCGATTACGTTCCCGAGGACATGAACAAGCAGGTCGTCGACTACATGTGCTCCGACGCGGTTTCCGGCAACAAGGAGCTGTTCAAGGACCCGAGCGACAAGGACACCGTGACCAAGTGGAAGCAGACCACGGGCAAGGTCACCTTCACCCCCGCCGACGACTCCTATTACGACGACTTCCGCAAGCTCATCGGCGAGGAATAGCGCTCTATGCCGCATACTGGGTGGCATAGCTGAAGGGGAAAGGAGGCGCCGGTGGGTGCGACTGAGACATTGCTCCAGGTCGAGGGGCTGACGAAAAGCTACGATGGTTCCTCGAAGGCGCTCGAAGACGTCTCCTTCTCCATGAATCGCGGGGAGTTCGTCTCCCTTATCGGTAGCTCGGGGGCGGGTAAGTCCACGCTCCTGCGCTGCATCAACCGCCTGATCGACCCGACTTGCGGCTCCGTCGTGTTCGATGGTCGGGAAACGTCGTCGGCGCGCGGCCGTGCGCTGCGCGAGATCCGCCGCCGCATGGCGATGGTGTTCCAGGGGTACAATCTGGTCTATCGGTCGACGGCGATAGAGAACGTTCTTCAGGGCCGTCTTGGTTACAAGAATTCCCTCACGGGCGCTCTTAGCATATTCACGGAAGAGGAGAAGCGCGCTGCGTTCGACGCCCTCGAGCGCGTGGGGCTCGGGTGCTGCGCGTACATGCGCGCCGACCAGCTTTCAGGCGGGCAGAAGCAGCGCGTCGGCATCGCCCGTGCGTTGGTGCAAGACCCGCTGCTCATTTTGGCCGACGAGCCCATCGCGAGCCTCGATCCGAAATCGTCGAGAACGGTGATGGAGCATCTGCGCTGGGCCGCAGACGAGCGGGGAATTGCCTGCTTGGTAAGCCTTCATCAGGTGGAATACGCGCTCGAGTTCTCCGACCGCATCATCGCGGTGTCGGACGGCAAGCTCGTTTTCGACGGGGCCCCGGATGATTTGACCCCAAGCATCATCGCGTCGGTCTATGGCGAGGAGGATCCCTCGAGCTCGACTGCGGAGTGCTGCTGATGGCTCTTCTCAAGAAGCGCGGATGCGCCGGTTGCCAGCCGGCTGGCGAACCGCTCGCAGGCGAGGGGAAGGCGTCGCCCGACCCGCTGTTCTTCCCGAAGCGACACGCATCCTATGCAGGCATTCTCATCGCCTTCCTCGCGGTGACCTTCGT
>JAUNWQ010000067.1:7500-11108 GCA_030540225.1 Coriobacteriia bacterium
TTCCTGACGCGCGCCTTCATCGAGACGATCGATGAGGCGGATGCGGGATCGATCGAGGCGCTCAAGGCAACGGGGGCGTCAAAACTCCAGATCATCGTGCACGGTGTCTTCCCGCTAAGCCTGACGCAGGTGGTGAGCTGGGTTCTCTATATGATTGAGACGAACTTCCGAGACGCGACGCTCGTCGGCATGCTCACGGGCACGGGAATCGGGTTCGTGTTCAACTGGTATTACCGCACGTTCAAGTATCCCACGGCGGGGCTCGTCATCATCTGCATCGCCGTGGCCGTGATCGTCGTCGAGGCGGTTTCCAACTACGTGCGCCGCCGCATCGGCGCTCCCGACGGTCATTCGGGCGAGATGCGCGCTTCGCACGGGAAGATTAAGGTGCGCGTGCGCACGACGTCGGGCACCGTGCTCGCCGTGCTTGTCGCCTTCCTCGCCATCGCGACGACCTACACGATGGTGAACATGGGCTACGGCTCTGTCGACACGATTCAGGCGGCATCCGATCTGGTCGAGTACTTCAAACTCATGTTCTTGTCCCCCTATCTTTCGAACTACACCTGGGCCGATATGTTCGAGGGGCTTGCCGTCACCCTCTGCATCGCGGTGCTGGCGACGGCGGGCGGCGCGCTTATCGCGCTCGTGCTGTCGCTCCTTGCAGCGAGCAACCTGTCGAACAAGCTTGTAAGCAACATCATTAAAACCGCGATGGCCATCATCCGTTCGGTTCCTACGATTATTTGGGTGCTCGTGTTCACCGTCGCCATCGGGCTTGGGTCCGAGGCCGCCGTGATCGGCATGATGTTCCACACCGTCTCCTTCCTGACGAAGGCGTTCTCCGAGGCGTTCGAGGAGGTCGACCAGGGATCTCTCGAGGCCCTCAAGGCGACGGGCGCGACGTGGTGGCAGCAGATTGCGCGCGGCGTGTTCCCCGACAAGCTCAACGAGATACTGTCGTGGATCTTCATCCGCTTCGAGAACAACTTCGTCGGAGCAGTCACTGTCGGCGCCATCGCGGGCTCGGGCGGCATCGGCTACTATCTCTACATTGTTGCGAACTATATGTTCAACTGGCATGAGATGGGGCTCATCATCTATCTCTGCCTCGCCGTTTCCGTCACGTTGGAAATCATCGCCACGCAGCTGCGCAAGCGTTTCATCGTGCATCGCTAGGCGCGTGGCTTTTCGGGTAAGATAGCCGCATGGAATCATTCGAACTGACATTGACGCATTATTCAGGCGATGGGGAAAGCGTCGTCGTGCCCGAAGGGGTGACGGCTATTGCTCATCGTGCGTTCGCCAACAACGATGCCGTGCGCGATGTCGCGCTGCCCGAGGGCGTTGTCGAGGTGGCAAGCCAGGCGTTCGCGTCGTGCGTGCACTTGCAGCGCGTTTCGTTGCCCGAATCGCTCGAGATGATAGGGGCTGCTGCGTTTCGCGGGTGTCGCGACCTGCGCGAAATGCGTCTTCCCCAAAGGCTTGCAACGCTTCCCGAGCAGGTGTTTCTCCGCTGCTTCCATCTGGGGGAAATCGCCTTGCCCGAGGGGCTTGAGGCGATCGAAAACGAGGCGTTTCGCAAATGCGGCGAGCTTCGGTCGATCGATCTGCCATCAACCGTGAACTGGATCGGCGAGAGATGCTTCAAGGATTGCACCTCGCTCGAGGAGATAACGCTTCCTGCGGGAGTGCGCTCGCTCGAGTCCCAAGTATTCGCGGGATGCGTGAGCTTGCGGACGGTCCACTCGGCTTGCGCGCTCGACTACATCGCGCCCGACGCGTTCGACGGCTGCCCAGCGATCGAGGTCGTGCCATGCGTAGAGTAGTGGCATCAGCCTGCCAGGGGTGTCTGTCGAACTGCCCCGTGCAGGTGACGATTGAAGACGAACGCGCGGTGAGGGTTCGCGGCAACGCGGCGAGTACGGCAACGGGTGGGGGCGTGTGTCCAGCTCTCACGATAACCCTTGAACAGGAATACGACCCCGATCGCGTGGCGATGCCGTTGCGGCGCCGCAACCCTCGAAAGGGCCGTGGCGTCGACCCCCTGTTCGAGCCTGTGACGTGGGATGAGGCCCTCGACGAGATAGCCGATCGAATGATGGCGCTGCGCGAGGCGGGGCATCCAGAGCGCCTTGCTCTCGCAAAGGGGCGCTCGACCGGCATCAACGAGGTGTTGACGCGCGTCCTCCCCGAGATATACGGCACGCCGAACAGCTTCAACCATGATTCCATCTGCGCTGACGCTGAGAAGTTGGCGACGGGGGCGATGGATGGGGTCTACGACTACCACGATTACGATTGGGAGCATCTGGAGTGCGCCATCCTGTGGGGCGCCGACCCTATTGCGTCGAACCGCCAAAAGGCGTACGCGAGGCGCGCTCTTCTCGAGGCGCTTCGTCGCGGAGTGCCGGTGTTCGTCGTCGACCCTCGCCGGTCGATGACGGCCGAGCTCGTCGAGAGGGAGGCTCGCCGTAAGGGCAGCGCGAGCGCTGGAGACTCGAACGGCTTGACGGCGTCGGACGCAGGCGGCTCGGGGTTGTGCGACTTGAGCCCGTGCGATTCGGCGGCCCACGTTTCGGGCTTGCGCGCCTTTCCCGCGGCGGAGCCCTCCGACGCCGGTTGCTGGGTCCCCGTTGCTCCCGGAACCGACGGCGCCCTTGCGTCCGCCATCGCCCGTGTGATTCTCGCCGAGGGGCTCTGGAACCGCGATTACGTCGGTGATTTCGAGGGCGGGGAGAACCTCTTCGCTGAGGCCGCCCAGCTCAAAGGCGCAGTCGATGAGGCTTTCTTCCAGGAGAGCTTTACGCATGGCGTCTGCGCATGGTGGAACGAGGAGCTTTTCGACAAGACGCCCGAATGGGCCGAGGCGGAAACTGGTGTCCCCGCATCGCTCATCGTGCGGATGGCGCACATGTTCGCGAGGGCGGGTCGGCGCTCGGTGTCGTGGATTTCTCCAGGCGTCGCCATGTCGGCCCGCGGTCTTTACTCGGGGATGGCCTGCTATGCGCTTAACGGCCTTGTCGGGTCCATCGGGGCGGAAGGCGGCGTGCTTGCCTTCCCCTCGCTTCCTGTCAAGAAGCTTCCCAGCACCGAACCGTATCGCGATGGCGCGGCTCGTCGCGCATGCTCGTCGCCTCGCGTCGATATCCCCCAGCGGGCGGACTTCCTGTGCGCTAAAGCAGGCCGGGCGCATCGCGCACCGGTGACGAACCTTATCCCCGAGGCGATAGAGGGCGGGCGCGTCGATATGCTCGTTGCCTACTGGTGCAATTACCCGTTTTCGTGCACGGGTGCCTCGCGGTGGGAACGCGCGCTCGAGAAGCTTCCGTTTCTCGTGCATGTGACAACCCATGTTTCGGAGATGTCCCAGTTTGCGGACATCGTGCTGCCTGCGCGCCATCATCTTTTCGAGACGTGGGGGTTCGCGCGCTGCCGGCAGAACAAGCGCTCGTCGATTGTGCTCGAGCAGCCGTGCGTCGAGGCTTTCGGTGAGTCGCGTAACGACGAGGCGGGCCTCGCCTTCTCATTGGCCGAAAAGCTCGCCGACCGCGGCTTTCCTGCGGTGCTCGACTACTTCCAGCGCGAATGCGCCGACCCGTGTACGG
>JAUNWQ010000068.1 GCA_030540225.1 Coriobacteriia bacterium
CTGCATCGAGAACATCGACATCGGCGGCCCGTCGATGCTGCGCAGCGCCGCGAAGAACTTCGAGAGCGTGGCCGTGGTCACCGACCCCGAAAGCTACGACGACATCCTGGCCGAGATGCGCGAAAACGACGGCGCTACGAAGCGCTCGACCCGCGCCCGCTTGGCCTTGAACGTGTTTGAGACCACGAGCTCCTACGACGGGGCCATCGCCGACTGGATGTTCGAGCAGCTCGCCGAGGAGGACGACTCCCTCGAGGCCGAGGGCGAAGGCGAGTTCCCCGACTACTACGACCTGTACATGGTCAAGCAGCAGGGGCTGCGCTACGGCGAGAACCCGCATCAGGAAGCCGCCTTCTACCGTCTGCCCGACTTCGAGAGCGAGCACAGCCTCGTGAACGCCGAGCAACTCAACGGCAAGGAGCTTTCCTACAACAACATCCTCGACACCGACGCCTGCTGGTCGCTCGTGCGCGAGTTCGACGAGCCCGCCGTGGTCATCTTGAAGCATCAGAACCCGTGCGGATCGGCCACTGCTGAGAGCGTGGTTGCTGCCTTCGACAAGGCCTTCGCATGCGACCCGAAGAGCGCCTACGGTGGAATCATCGCGGCAAACCGCGAGGTCACGAAGGACATGGTCGATCACATCAACGAGAACCATCTCTTCGTGGAAGTGCTCATCGCGCCCTCGTTCGCGCCCGACGCGCTCGAGCTTCTGCAGCAGAAGAAGAACCTGCGCGTGCTCGCCACCGGCGG
Source organism: Coriobacteriia bacterium (assembly GCA_030540225.1). GTDB lineage: Bacteria > Actinomycetota > Coriobacteriia > Coriobacteriales > Eggerthellaceae > Ellagibacter. Next base: position 754 of record JAUNWQ010000068.1, read on the forward strand.
CGTCGACGCGCCTTCCGCGCTCGAGTTCCGCTCGGTTGACGGCGGCATCCTCGTGCAGGACGTCGACCGCGTCGCCGAGGACCCCGCCACCTTCACGGTGCCCACCGACCGCAAGCCGACCGACGCGGAGATGCACGAGCTGCTCTTCGCGTGGCGCGTGTGCAAGGGCGTGAAGAGCAACGCCATCCTCGTGTCGCGCGACCATGCGGGCATCGGCATGGGCCCTGGTCAGCCGAATCGTGTCGACTCCGCGCTCATTGCGTGCAAGCGCGCCCACGAGGCGTGCGATCGCATGGGCGTGCCGGCGGAGGGCTTGGTGTGCGCGTCCGACGCGTTCTTCCCCTTCCGCGACAATGTGGACACGCTCTCCGAGTGGGGCGTGACCGCCATCATCCAGCCGGGCGGCTCCATCCGCGATGAGGAGTGCATCCAGGCCGCCAACGAGCATGGCATTGCGATGGTCTTCACCGGGCATCGCCACTTCCGCCACTAGGGACAGGGACGAACCTCAACTGTGAAGTTCAGCATCAGAAATCTGCTGGTCGGCCTCGTGCTCATCATCGTGTTGGCGGTGGTGTTCTTGCGGGGCGACCAGCTGGCCGAACTCGCCGAGACCATGCAGCGCGGCTCCACGATTCCGCTCGTCGCGGCCATCCTCACCCAGCTGTGCAAGTACGTCTCTCAGAGCTTCGCGTACTCGTCGTGCTTCCGCGCGGTGGGGGAGCATATGGCCCCGCGCACCACGCTGCCGCTCGTGTTCGGCACCTTCTTCATGAACACGATCGCGCCGTCGCTCAATCTGGCGGGCACTACGCTTGTGGTCGATGACGCGCGCCGCCGCGGAATCTCGCCCGGCAAGGCCACGTCGGCGGCTCTGCTTATGCAGATCACGATCGACGGCGCTTTCTGCACCATCATGATCTTGGCGTTCCTTATCCTGCTGGTCACGGTGGGCCTTTCCCCCGTGTGGTTCCTTTTGGGCATGGTGGTGATGCTGCTTGTGGGCTGCATGATCGGCGTGCTCGTCTTGGGCCGCAAGCGCCCAGCGCTCATGCTGAAGATCCTGCGCCCCATCGAGCGCCTGGTGAACCGCATCCGCGGCCTGTTCAAGAAGCCGCCCCTCAAACCCTGGGTCGAGAACATCGCCTCCACGTTTTCCGAGGCGGCGGGCCTGATCGGCCACAGCCCGAAGCCCACGCTCAAGGCCTACGGATGCTCGCTTATCGCGTCGACGTGCGAGCTGAGCTGCTTCGCGCTCGTGGGCGTGGCGTTCGGTGTGACGAACCCTGAGGTTCTCATCTGCGGTTATGTGGTGGCGACGCTGTTCGCCATGATCTCAATCACGCCGCAGGGCGTCGGCGTTGTGGAGGCCGCGGTGGTCGTAGCGTTCACGATGTTCGGCGAGACGGCCGCAGCGGGCACGGCAATCGGCCTGGTGTATCGCGGCATCGTGTTCTGGATGCCGTTTTTGATCGGCGCCATCCTCATTCAGCGCACGAAGACCTTCCAGGGCGAGGGCAAGAAGGCCATGGAAGGCAACGAGAAGAACCGTCTGGAAGGCGCCGACAAGATGGCGAAGGAAATCGACGCGATGGTGCAGGCGGGCACGGGCGCCATTCCCCCCGTGCCCGAGCGCGAGGAGCCCCGTAAGCGCCGCGGCGGCACCGACCGCCCCTCGCGGGGGAGATAGTCGCACGCGAGCGAGACGGTGGTCGTGGGGAAGCCGCCCGATTCTGTTTCGCTGACGACTTCCGTCCTGCCTCAGGCGCCCCATCTGCAAGCAACTTAAGGAGATTCGTTTTCGTGAGCTTTAACGAACTGCTGGGAATCACCTTCCCCGAGGCGAGCGACACGCTTGTGCGGGGCGAGCTTCCCATCACCGATGCCATCCGCCAGCCGTTCGGCTTCGTGCACGGGGGTGCGACGATTACGCTGCTCGAGGCGGTGGCGAGCCTCGGCACCGGGCTTCACACCGACCTGTCGCGCGAGCTGTCCTTCGGGGTGAACGTGAACGTCACGCATCGCAAGAGCGGCGTCGACGGCACGCTTCATGGCGAGGCCGTACTCGACCGCGAGGAGAAAAGCTCGAAGGGCTACCGCAAGCTGTTCTGGAACGTGTGCGCGCGCGACGATGCGGGCGACGTCATTTCGGAGGGCACCGTCATGTGCATGATCGTGCCGCAGAAGGCCGCCATCGACAACCCGCACCTTGCGAGTTCCCCGAACATCTTCCGGTAAGGCCGCCACCAGGGCGCAGGGTGCGCCGACGTCGACATGTTCCCTTTCCTTTGAAAAAAGGGCTTGCCAAGCGGAATCGTTATGGTAATATATCGTTTGCTGTCGCAAACAGCATTTCGGGATGTGGCTCAGCTTGGTAGAGCGCTGCGTTCGGGACGCAGAGGCCGCAGGTTCAAATCCTGTCATCCCGACCATCGAATGCGAAACGGTGGTCTCTTCGGAGGCTACCGTTTTTCTTTTGCGCAGGTCGTTTCCCATATGTTAATTCTGTCCATCTGCGCCGATTTTCCCCAGTTGTGGTACCCTTTCTGCTCAGCGCGAACACTGCATTCATGCGCGACTTCGTCGCATACAGGAACGTATTTGGAGGAATGTATGAAGATCTTTGGTATGGGCACCCCGGAATTGCTCATCATCCTTGCGGTCATCCTGCTTATCTTCGGGCCGAAGAATCTCCCGAAGCTCGGCAGCGCTCTCGGCAAGACCGTGAAGAACCTGCGCGACGGCATGGGCGCCGGCAAGAAGGACAAGAAGGAAATCGAAGAGGCTGAAGACGAGGAAGAAGTCGAGGAAGTCGAAGAGGAAGAGGCGCCCGCAAAGAAGACCGTGAAGAAGACGGTCAAGAAGAAGAGCGAGTAACGGCCCATCCACATCGATGGATTTGCGGCGCGCGCGGTAGTGTAAGCGTGCGCCGCATTCGTATGTTTATTCCTAAGTAATAGGGATTGAACGGGGAAAACGGTGCATCGAACGATGCGCCGCTTCGTGTTTTTGAAGGGACTGACCATGGCAGACAGCAACTACATCCTGACGCCGGAGGGCCGCCAGAAGCTCGAAGAGGAGCTTCACTACCTCGAGACCGAGAAGCGCGCCGAAGTGGGCGAGCGCATCAAGGTTGCCCGCGAGTTCGGTGACATCTCCGAGAACTCCGAGTACGACGACGCGAAAAACGAGCAGGGCATGATGGAAGCCCGCATCGCCGAAATCGGCCGCATCCTCTCCGAGGCGACCGTCGTCGAGGCGCCGAAGCGCTCCTCGAAGGTGACCATCGGTTCCACCGTCACCGTTGACATGGGCGGACGCGAGCGCGTCTTCACCATCGTGGGCGGCGCCGAGGCCGACGTGGCTGCCGGTAAGATCTCCAACGAGTCCCCCGTGGGCGCGGCGCTTCTCGGCAACAAGAAGGGCGACGAGATCGAGACCACCGGCCCCACCGGCCGCGTCATCAAGATGACAATCCTCAAAATCGAGCACTAATGATTGCGCGTGCCTTGCGGCACGCGCAATTGTCGACGCTGCGCGGGGTTCTGGCGGCGCAGCTGTCGTTCCAAAGATTTCTCGCGTACCAAAAGTACGCTTCGAAATCTTTTCACGCCATCTGCGCTCGCCAGAACCCCGCTCGCTGACTTTTCAGCGATTTGCGAGCCTGTTCCAGTGCGGTAAAAAAGGATAGGTATGGCTGACGAAACTACCAAGCAAGTAATCGAAGACGACCCGATCGAGGTTCGCAAGGCGAAGCGCGCGGCGCTTATCGAGGCGGGGGAGAACCCCTACGGCCACGCGTTCCATTACACGCATCACCTGACCGACCTCGACGAGAAGTACGCCTCGCTCGAAGACGGCGCCTCCACTGAGGACGAGGTCGATGTGGCGGGCCGTATCATGGCCAAGCGCGTCCAGGGCAAGATCGCGTTTTTCGAGTTGCGCGACGCGACGGGCGACATCCAGCTGTTCTGCCGCATCAACGCACTTGGCGAGGAAGTCTTCGCTGCAATGAAAGACCTCGACGTGGGCGACTGGATCGGCGTTCACGGCACCATGATGCGTACGAAGCGCGGTCAGCTTTCCGTTGCCGTCACGGGCTACGAGCTTCTGTCCAAGTCGCTGCGCCCGCTGCCGGAGAAGTTCCACGGCTTGGCCGACAAGGAAACGCGCTATCGCCAGCGCTATGTCGACCTTGTTATGAATCCCGAGGTCAAGAGCACGTTCGAAAAGCGCTTTAAGATCGTGGCTGCCATCCGCCGCTATATGGAGCAGCAGGGCTTCTACGAGGTGGAGACGCCGTTTCTGCATCCTATTCTGGGCGGCGCGAACGCGAAGCCGTTCGTTACGCACTTCAACGCGCTCGACCGTGACTACTTCCTGCGCATCGCGACCGAGCTGCCCTTGAAGCGCCTGCTTGTGGGCGGTTTTGAGAAGGTCTTCGAAATCGGTCGCCAGTTCCGCAACGAGGGCATGGACCCGTACCACAACCCCGAGTTCACCACGATGGAGGCCTATCAGGCGTTCTCCGACCTCGACGGTATGATGGAGCTCACGCAGGGCTTCATCCAAGCCGCCGCCATGGAGGCGTGCGGTACGCTGCAGGTCACCTACCAGGGCACCGAGATCGACCTGTCGGGCGAATGGCGCCGCGCGACCATGATGGAGCTTGCAAGCGAGCATTCGGGCGAGGAGGTGTCCTTCGACCGCACGCGCGAAGAGCTCGTCGCCATCCTGGAGAAAAACGGCGGACATGCGGAAGACGCATGGGGCAAGGGCAAGCTCATCAGCGAGATCTTCGAGGCTGTGGCCGAGGAGAAGCTCGTGCAGCCCACCTTCGTGTGCGATCATCCGCTCGAGATTTCCCCGCTCGCCAAGAAGAAGGCTGACAACCCCGAACTCACCGAGCGCTTCGAGCTGTTCATCTGCGGACACGAGTACGCGAACGCCTTCAACGAGTTGAACGACCCGGTCGACCAGGCCGAGCGCTTCCGCGCGCAGGTCGAGGCGAAGGATATGGGCGACGACGAGGCCATGGGCTACGATGCTGACTACATCCGCGCGCTTGAGTACGGCATGCCGCCGGCGGGCGGCGTGGGCGTCGGCATCGATCGTTTGACGATGCTGCTCACCGACTCCGCCACCATCCGCGACGTGCTGCTTTTCCCCCACATGAAGGACGAAGCCCCTGCGAGCGGCAAAGCGGCGGCTGCTGCTGCGGCGGCGCGCGCTGCGAAGGCGGAGGCTGCCGAGGCGGCATCCGAGCCCGAGCCCATCGACTTCTCGAAGGTGGTCGTCGAGCCGCTGTTCGAGGAGCAGGTCGACTTCGACACCTTCAGCAAGTCCGATTTCCGCGCCGTGAAGGTGAAGGAATGTGTGGCCGTGCCCAAGTCCAAGAAGCTGCTGCAGTTCACGCTCGATGACGGCACCGGCGCCGATCGCGTCATCCTGTCTGGCATTCACGCGTACTACGAGCCGGAGGAGCTTGTCGGCAAGACGCTCGTTGCCATCGTGAACCTGCCGCCGCGCAAGATGATGGGCGTCGAGTCCTGCGGCATGCTGCTGTCTGCCGTGCACGAGGAGAAGGTTGAAGGCGATGCGACCGAGGAGCGCCTGAACCTGCTTATGGTAAGCGACCGCATCCCCGCAGGTGCGAAGCTGTACTAAGCGTTTATCGAATCGCAAAGTTTGAAGGGCCGTCTGGGCAATGTCCGGGCGGCCTTCTTCGTATCATGGGCAGCCCGTCATGCGTCCTTGATGAGTCCGAACCACCTCCGATTTGTTTGGGTCTTGTTGATTTGCTTCGGACGGCTTTCTGTATTATGTATACGGACTTTCTCTGCATTAGCACTCACTTGACAAGAGTGCTAGTATGAATCGCAAACAAACGACCTTGTGAGAAACGAGGATACATGTCATTTGACAAGTTCACCGACAAGGCGCGCAAGGTGCTCGTGCTGGCGCAGGACGAGGCCCGCAGCCTTCACCAGCCCTATGTGGGCACCGAGCATATCCTGCTCGGGCTGATTCAGGAAAAGGAGGGCCTCGCCGCCCAGGCGCTCGAGCGTTTGGATATCAAGTACGACGCGGTGGTGCAGGCCATCCGTCAAGTCGTCACGATCGATGAGAGCGCCGACGTGTCCGGCCACCTCTCCTTCACCCCGCGCGTGAAGCGCGTGCTCGAGAACTCCCTGCGCGAGGCCATGCAGATGGGGCAGTCCTACATCTCGACTGAGCATCTGCTTTTGGGCATCGTGCGCGAGGGCGAGGGTACGGCGCTCGACGTGCTCGGCCGCTTGGGCGTGAAGGGCGACGACATCCGCGGCGCCTTGAACGACCTGGTGGGGCAGAGCCCTGTTTATGCTGGTCGCAGCGCCTTCGACGCGATGGGGGCGTCTCCCGACAGCATGCTCAAGGAGTTCGGCACCGATCTCACCAAAAAGGCATCCGACGGCAAGCTCGACCCCGTCATCGGCCGTGCGGGCGAGATCGAGCGCGTCATGCAGGTGCTCTCGCGTCGCCAGAAGAACAACCCGCTGCTCATCGGTGAGCCGGGTGTGGGCAAGACCGCCGTCGTGGAAGGGCTCGCGCAGCTTATCGTCGCGAACCAGGTGCCCGACCTGCTGCGCAACAAGCGCCTGTTCACGCTTGATGTGTCCGCGCTCGTGGCGGGCAGCAAGTACCGCGGCGAGTTCGAGGACCGCCTGAAGAAATGCATCAAAGAGGTGCAGGACGCAGGCGACATCATCCTGTTCATCGACGAGATGCACACGCTCATCGGCGCGGGCTCGGCAGAAGGTTCCATCGACGCTGCGGCTATCCTGAAGCCGCCGCTGTCGCGCGGCGAGATCCAGGTCATTGGCGCCACGACCATCGACGAGTACCGTAAGCACCTCGAGAAGGACTCCGCGCTCGAGCGCCGCTTCCAGCCCATCACGGTCGGCGAGCCCAACGAGGAGCAGGCCATTCGCATCCTGGGCGGACTGCGCGATCGCTACGAGGCGCACCATCAGGTGCATTTCACCGACGAGGCGCTCCAGGCAGCCGTGGAGATGTCCGACCGCTATATCCAGGATCGTTTCCTGCCCGACAAGGCGATCGACGTCATCGACGAGGCGGGCGCGCGCATGCGCATCCGCAACATGACGCTGCCCAAGGAGCTGCGCGATTTGGACGACCAGCTGCGCGAGGTTCGCTCCAAGAAGGACAAGGCAATCGGCGCGCAGGATTTCGAAGCTGCGGCAGAGCTTCGCGACAAGGAAAGCAAGCTCAAGACCGAGCGCGAGCAGGCTGAAAAGAAGTGGGAGGAAGATACCTCCAAACAGGTGTCCCAGGTCACGGTGAAGGACATCGCCGACGTGGTTTCCATGACCACGGGCGTGCCGGTTTCCAACTTGACTGAGGCCGAAACCGAGAAGCTCCTTCGCATGGAAAGCGTGCTGCACGAGCGCGTCATCGGCCAGGACGAGGCCGTGACGGCGCTCTCGAAGGCCATTCGCCGCAGCCGCGCGGGCTTGAAGGACCCGAAGCGCCCAGCGGGCAGCTTCATCTTCTTAGGGCCTTCTGGCGTGGGCAAGACCGAGCTTTCCAAGGCGCTCGCCGAGTTCCTGTTCAACTCCGAGGACGCGCTTTTGAGCTTCGACATGTCCGAGTACATGGAAAAGCACAGCGTGAGCCGTCTGGTGGGCTCGCCCCCGGGCTATGTCGGCTTCGACGAGGGCGGCCAGCTTACGAAGGCCGTGCGCCAGAAGCCGTACTCGGTCGTGCTCTTCGACGAGATCGAGAAGGCGCATCCCGACGTCTTCAATATCCTGCTGCAGATTCTCGAGGAAGGGCGCCTGACCGATGCGCAGGGCCGCACCGTCGACTTCCGCAACACGGTCATCATCATGACGTCGAACGTCGGTGCGCGCGAGATTGCGCAGACGACGCCGCTCGGCTTTTCCGGCAACGACCACGCGGGGCTTTCCGACAAGGAGATTAAAAGCCGCGTGATGGCCGAGATGAAGAAGCTGTTCAGGCCTGAGTTCTTGAACCGCATCGACGAGATTATCGTGTTCAAGTCGCTCACCGACGAGCAGATCGCACAGATTGTCGAGCTTATGGTGGCCGATTTGCGTGAGCGCATGATTGCGCAGAACATGTCGATCAACCTGACGGCCGCGGCGACGAAGCTCATCGCGAAGGAGGGCACCGACACGACGTTCGGCGCGCGTCCCCTGCGCCGCGCGATCCAGCGCTTGCTGGAGGATCCGCTTTCCGAGCAGATTCTGGAAGGCAAGTGGCAGAGCGGTTCCATCGTGGACGTGGACGTGGATGAGTCCGGCGAGAACCTCGAATTCAAGCAGGGGTCGGGCGTCGTTCCCGCGCCGCGCAAGCGCGACAGCATCGCGCGCGACGCCGAGCTTCTGCTCACGAACTACGACTTGGGCCACGCAGGCTTGCCGAGCGCGGGCTCAGGCGGTGGCACGGCGTCAGACGGCGCCGCAGACTAACGCGAGCGAGCGCGGCGCGTGCGAGCGAGCGAGCGCTGCGCCGCGAACATACGGCAAACCTATCAGGCGGGCACCTATCTCAGGTGCCCGCCTTTTTTCTCGCACTTGCTTTCTTCGAAGACCGTCATTATTTACCGCTCGCATCGCCTCAGAGACCGTTCATCGGCCTCAGCATCGGTGATTAACGCGCCTCAGCACGGGCCTTAAAGCACTCTTCTCCCTCCGCCTCACGGCTTCCCCTCGCCGCCGCCTTGCCGCCGAATGCCGAGTATTCCCAGGTAAAGGCATCAGCAACTCTGTATGAGAGCCATCAGGGCGAGTTTCATCACGCTTTCAGCGCGCCCGCCGATTCCCTCGGGACTCCTCCGTTGCGTACAGTTCACCCGACGAGGCGGCTTGAGCCTCACCGCCGGCACCCGCCGGCAGATCAGACGAGAAAAGAGGAGGGAAAGACATGGCAGAACATGGCGTGGAGGGCTACAACAACAGCGGCGTATCCACTCAGCTCATCGGCGACTTCATCGAGGTCCCCCATGAGAAGCCGTGGAGGTACCAGGAGGGCGACCTCACCGTCACGCGAGGGAGTGCGTGGTCCGGCCCCGGCTGCCACGACGGCTGCGGCGTGCTGCTCTACACCGACAAGGACGGGAAGCTCGTCAAGGTCGAGGGCGACCCGGAGAACCCGTACAACAAGGGGCGCCTGTGCGTCCGCTGCCTCGACGTGCCCGAGGTCACCTACAACAAGGACCGACTGCTCTACCCGATGAAGCGCGACCCGAAGGACCGCGGCAAGGACAAGTGGGAGCGCATCAGCTGGGACGAGGCCATCGACCTCGTCGCCGACACCTTCCTCGACATCAAGGAGAAGTACGGCGCCGAGTCCGTCGTCTTCGGCCAGGGCACCGGCCGCGACATCGCCGCGTACATCACGCGCCTCTGCTGGTCGTTCGGCTCCCCGAACTACGTCCTGTTCCTCTCCGGCTGCGCGTGCTACCTGCCCCGCGTCGCCGGCATGGCCGCGACCGCCGGCTCCTTCTGGGTCGCCGACTGCTCGCAGCAGTTCACCGACCGCTACGACAACCCCGAGTACAAGATCCCCGAGACCATGTTCATCTGGGGCAACTACCCGCTGCGCGCCAACTCCGACGGCTTCTACGGCCACTGGGTCGTCGACCTCATGAAGCGCGGCATGGAAGTCGTCATGATCGACCCGAAGGTCACCTGGCTGTCCGCCCACTCGCGCCTGCACCTCCGCGTGCGCCCCGGCTGCGACGCCGCCCTGGCCCTCGGCTTCCTGAACGTCATCATCAACGAGGACCTCTACGACCACGAGTTCGTCGAGAAGTGGACCTACGGCTTCGACCAGCTCAGGGAGCGCGTCCAGGAGTACCCGCCCGCCAAGGTCGCCGAGATCACCTGGATCCCCGAGGACAAGATCGTCGAGGCCGCCCGCATCCTCGCGAACAGCAAGCCCTGCACCATGCAGTGGGGCGTGGCCGTCGACATGACCAAGGAGGCCCTGCCCGCCTCCCAGGCGATCGCCGCCTGCTTCCAGATCACCGGCAACGTCGACGTTGTTAGCGCTACTGTAAAACCAACCATTCTCGCCAGCGTACTTTAACCATTCGC
>JAUNWQ010000069.1 GCA_030540225.1 Coriobacteriia bacterium
GACCTCTCGCCTGCCGTCAAGAACTTTTTTCAAAAAGTTTTGAGCGGTTTTGAAATGCCACCGTTTCTGCTCTCAATCAAGCTGAGTGAAAGAAGAAACCCACGCTCTCCTCAAACGCGGGTTTCTTATTATAGCTATTCGGTTTTACTGTCGCAAGATCTTTTTTACACGAGCTTGATGAACTTTCGTTTGCCAACCTGCAGGACGCAATCCTTCAGCTTCTCGGGCTCAACGTTGTATGTCTTAGGAGCGACCGCATCGCCGTTGAGCTTTACACCACCGCCGTCGATGAGGCGGCGCGCTTCCCCAACGCTTTGCGCAAGGCCGGCGTCGTGAATGATCTTCGCGAGATAGACGAGCCCCTCTTCGTTGGGAGTGAGGTCGGGCGTGTACTCGGCGATGTCGTCGGGGACATCATGCTTCTTGAACACGAGGTCGAACTGCTCCTCAGCTGCGTTCGCTTGTTCCTCGTCGTAGTAAGCGGCAACGATGTTGCGGGCAAGGGCGCGCTTTACCTTATTAGGATGAAGCTCGTCGTTGGCCAAACCGGCCTCGATCTCATCGATTGCCGAGACGGACTCGGTCGACGCCAGGCGGTAGTACTTCACCATAAGCTCATCGGGAATGGACATGACCTTGCCGAACATGTCGGACGGCTCGTCGGTGAGGCCGATGTAGTTGCCGTAGCTCTTCGACATCTTCTTCACGCCGTCGGTGCCTTCGAGCAGCGGGAGCGTCAGGCACACCTGCGGCTCCATGCCGAGCTTCTCCATAAGCTCGCGGCCGGCAAGCAGGTTGAAGAGCTGATCGGTGCCGCCGAGTTCGACGTCGGCCTTGATAACGACAGAGTCATAAGCCTGCATGACCGGGTACATGAACTCATGAAGGCTGATCGGAAGGTTCGAGGTGTAGCGGTTATGAAAATCGTCTCGCTCGAGAATTCGGGCGACCGTGAACTGCGCCATGAGCTTCAAGAGCTCTTCCATGTTCAACGAGAGGATCCACTCGGAGTTGTAGCGAAGCGTCGTCTTCTCAGGGTCGAGGATCTTGAATGCCTGGTTGACGTATGTTTCCGCGTTCGCCTTGATCTGCTCGCGGGAAAGCTGCGGACGGGTCGAGTTGCGCCCGGAAGGGTCGCCGATGAGCGCCGTACCGTCTCCGATGATGAGTGTGACCTCGTGGCCAAGGTCCTGGAACTGGCGGAGCTTGCGCAGCGGGACGGCGTGGCCGATATGGATGTCGGGAGCCGTCGGATCGACACCGAGCTTGATGTTGAGGGGTTTGCCGCGCTTGAGCTTCTCGAGCAGAGCGCTTTCCGGCACGATCTGCGCCGTGCCAGAGGAGATGATGTGAAGCTGTTCTTCAGGTGTGAGCATCGAAATGTCCTTCATACAACGGATTTGCACAAGCGATTCTAACACATAGGCAGCATGAGCCCCGAATCTATCGAGGGGGCTGCGCAATTAGCGAATGAACGCTCTCGGCTGCCAGGCACCTTTCCCGAAATGGGACTTCTCGCCCAAACTCTTCACTGAAGCGAGTGGCGTTTCGCTACAATGCCGCAGTGGAATCTAATCGTCACGGTCGAGGGCTATTCTTGCCCATCGCCCGACAGGAGAACAACCAGTGCTGAAGTTACATGTACTCGCAAGCGGAAGCAAAGGCAACGCTGCCATCGTTGAAAACGCCGCGACAGGCGCGGGGGTGCTCATCGATTGCGGAATTTGCAAGCGCGATTTCCTCGAGCGATGCGACGAGGCGGGCTTCGACCCCGCTCGAATCGACGCCGTACTCATCACCCACGAGCACGGGGACCACACAAAGGGGTTGGGCGTGGTGTTGCGCGGCCTTGCGAAATTAGGCTGCGCACCAACGGTTTACGTAAACCAGGCCTGCGTCGACGCGAGCTCCATGCTGCAGAAGGTCGCAGGCGATTGCGCAATCTTGCCGCTCGCCCCGGGGCAGCGCGCGATCGAGGCCGCCGGCTTGCGCGCCTTCCCCTTCGCAACCAGCCACGATGCTGCTGCTTCCTTCGGCTTTCGCGTCGAGGCGCCCGACGGCGACGCGCTAGGCTACATAACGGATTCGGGCATCGTGACGAACGCGGCGCACGAGGCCTTGCGCGACGTGCGCATTTTAGCGCTCGAGAGCAACCATGACGAGCGCATGCTGCAAAGCGGCGACTACCCCTACATCATCAAGCAGCGCATCGCCTCGGAATTCGGCCACCTCTCGAACCCGCAGGCAACCGAGGAGCTCGCCGCACTCATCACCGAATCGCGCGCCGCGGGTCTTCGCACGCCCGAGGCCGTCGTTGCCATGCACATCTCGCAGAACAACAACGACTACGACCTGCCGCGAGCGGCACTCGAGAAAGGACTTGCCATTGCCGAGGGCAATGCGCGTGTCCTTTGCGGCTACCAAGGACGCCTCACGAGCGTGAAATAGCGCCCGGGAAGGAGCTTCCCAGCGCTGCGTTGCCGCAGCGCTGCGCATGGGAAGCGCCCTCAAATGGTAAGTAGTCTAACTGAGATACATTTTCTGGCATCTGCCCCAACAAAACAGATGCCCCGTCCCATGTCGCAGCGTGCTACTGAACGCCGCGGAACAGATGCCCTGTGGTGGCGCTCGTAATCTTGGCGACCGAGTTTCCGTCGGACTGCGCGATGCGCAACGCGCGGATGGCCCGACCGACAGCCTGCGCCGCCTGCTCACCGTTCATGAGCGTCGTGTCGACCATGAACGATGTGACGCCCGCCGCCATGAGCTCGGGAAGCGATGCCACCAAATCGAGTTCGACGCTGTTGTAGAGGTGGCTGCGGCCGAGCGCATCGGTAATGACGGGGAAATCGAAATCCTTGCGGTCCTTCAGGTAATGAGGGCTGCGACGGCGGCGGCACTCGGCGCAATCCTCGTTGCACGGGCCCTGGCTCATGAGCAGGCAGTGCTCGGTAATCATGAGCTCTTGCGCGCCTGAGATGAAAATTCCCAGCTCAACCGGGGTATCGCGAGACAACTCGCGAATCTGGTCGAGCGAAAGTTCGGGAGAGAGCCACACGCGGACGGCGCCCATGCGAACAACCTCGTCGAGTGCGAGCCTGTTCGTGACGGGCAGATGCGGGCCGACCTCGAAGGGAATCCCGATCTCGGCGGCCATCTGCATGGCACCGAGGCTCTCCACAAACACCGGGCGCCCCGACGTCGCGTAACGCCACGGGTCGAAATCGAGCTTCGCCTCTCGCGAGAGCCCGACCTCGTCGTGATCGACGACGGGCATGGCGAGAAGACACTGCTTGGGGTAGCCCGCCTGCTCGACCGTGGCCGTGAGCTGACCCGCCACCACCGCCTCGCCGCGCCCGTAGTTCAGCGCCGGAACGTACACCATGTGCGCGCCCGTGCGCTTTGCGGCCCTCGCGCACACAGGGTTCGTCGTCCATGCGCCGATGCGGGCGCCGCTCGGACGGACGGCGGGAAGCTCTTCGCGATCCTCGGTACGGGGAAGGCGACGGGCATGGTAGGCGGCCAAGGCTCGCTCGGTCAAATCGTCGAGAGCCTCGGCGCGAACGCGGTGCAGCTGCGAGAACCCGATGCCAACCCCCTCGTCGAGCTCGACGTCGAGCTGCGTAAGAACATAAGGAGTCGAACCAAGGCGATCGACATGAGCGCGCACGTCCTCTTCGGTGACGGCCTTCGTGCGAGCAGGCTCGACCTCGGCCCCGCTCGCCACACCGCGAACTTCGGCAAGCTCGCCCTGAGACGTGCGGGCAAAGGAGAAGGAGATCTCGAGCGGCTCGCCGATGCGCAGGCGAACCGCGCCCTCAACCTCGACGCGCGGCTCGAGGGAGTCATCCTCGAAGGCCTCCTTCGCGCTGCGCACGCGGAACACGCGGTCGCCCGCGCGCACGCCCTTCACGCGCGCATCGAGCTCAATCCGCACGCGGCCCTTCTTGTCGAAGGAGAGGTCGGCTACCGTTTGGGCAGCATGGCCCTTCCCCGTCCAAAACTCGAGGACATCGCCGATTGAGAGCTCGTGCTCAGCGGAGATGGTCGCTATGCCGTTACGCGCCTCGGCCACGCGGCCGATAAAGGCGCCACGATTGTTCGGGCGCTGATAGCTCATGATGTCGTTCCCACGCTGACCTTCAAGATACGCCGTGGTGAACCCGCGGGAGAAAGCCTCCTCAAGCGTACGGCGTTCGTCCTCCGTCGGGCGAGCAGGAGAAACAGAGCCCTCCTGCGCATACACCCGATCGAGCACGCGGCGGTACACCGACACGACGGCCGACACGTAATCGGCCGACTTCATACGGCCCTCGATCTTAAGCGACGCGACGCCAGCTCGCGCCAAATCGGAAAGCAGGTCGATCGAGCAGAGATCCTTCGGTGAGAGCAGATGCTCGCCAGGCGCCGAAAGAGGGTTTCGCTGGGCAGCATTGTGCAGTTCGTAGGGCAAGCGACACGCCTGCGCGCACAGGCCGCGGTTGGCGGAGCGGCCCCCGATCATGGAGGACATGAGACACTGGCCGGAATAGCAGATGCACAGCGCGCCATGACCGAACGCCTCCACCTCGACGCCCGCCTCGGCACCCACCTGCGCGAGATGGGCGATTTCCTCCACGGAAAGCTCGCGGGCGAGCGTGACACGCTTGGCACCCATGCGGGCAGCGGCGCGGATGCCGGCAGCATTGCACGTGTTCATCTGCGTAGAAATATGCAGGCGGATGTCGGGAAGCGCGCGGGCTATCTCGCTCGCAAGACCAATGTCTTGGATGATGAGCGCGTCGGCACCTGCACGCCATGCCTGGCGAGCGCATTCGAGCGCGCGGCCCACTTCGCCCGGCAGCACGATGATGTTCAGCGTGACGTAGATCTTCACGCCCCGCAGATGCGCGTAATCGCACGCCTCCTTGAGCGTGGCGATGGTGAAGTTATCGGCCCCGCGGCGCGCGTTGAACGACTCGAGCCCGAGATATACCGCGTCCGCACCAGCACGCACGGCGGCGTGAAGGGCGCTCATGTTGCCCGCAGGCGCCAAAAGTTCCATATTCCGCATAAGGTTGGTGTCTCCTCGTCTGAAAGACCAGATGGTCGGTTCATGGTAGTATAGACGAATCATGAGAGTAAGGAGAAAACACCGTGAAATGCGCACCCATGCTCCAGCATGGGGAGTGCTCGTTGCGGCGTTTTCGCTCGTCCTTATCGTCGGCTTCGGGGCCTTCGGCGTAGGGCGCATCGTGGACGCATGGGTCGGCGACCTGCCCAGCGTGCACGACCCGAACGCCTTCACCTACAGCGCCAAGACGCGCATCTACGCGAACGACCGCACCACGCTTTTGGCGGAGTTCTATCTGCAAGACCAGGAACCCATCGAGAAGGACCAGGTGGGCAACTATGTGCTGGAAGGCACAGTCGCGACGGAGGACACCCGGTTCTACGAGCATGAGGGCGTAGATTACTACGGCATCGGTCGCGCACTCGTGAACAACCTGAAAGGCGGAAGTCTCGAGGGCGCATCCACCATCACGCAGCAACTCGTGCGCAACACGCTCCTCTCGAACGAGGCGAACGACATCTCGTTTCGCCGCAAGGTGCGGGAAGCCGAGCTCGCCATCGAGATGGAGCAGGCGTATTCCAAAGAAGATATCCTGCTCATGTACCTGAACACGATCAACTACGGGTCGGGATGCTACGGCATCGAGGCCGCGGCGCAGCACTACTTCTCCAAAAGCGCAATCGACCTTACGCTTGCGGAGGCGGCGACGCTTGTGGGCATCCCTCAGTCGCCGACGTACAACAATCCCGAGGACTATCCCGAGAACTGCACGAAGCGTCGCAACGTCGTGCTCGACCGCATGCTCACGCACGGAACGATCACCCAGGAGGAACACGATAGCGCCGTCGAGGAGGAGCTTGTCTTAGACGTTGAGGAGCGCGCCGAAGACGGCATCTATACCTATCCGTATTTCACGAGCTACGTGCGCCAGCAGCTCCTCGACCAGCTTTCGTTCGAGGAGGTGTTCGACGGCGGGCTTACGGTCTACACCACGATCGACCCGACGCTTCAGGGCTATGCGGAGGAAGCGGCAGCGGAAGTGTACGACGATATGGCAAGGACCGGCGATAACGACGTGAGCCTTTCTATGACGTGCATCGACCCGAACACCGGCTACGTGCTCGCCATGATCGGCGGGAAGGATTGGTCGGATAGCCAGTTCAACCTCGCAACGAGCGCGACGGGGCGCCAGGCGGGATCGTCGTTCAAGGCGTTCACGCTGGCCGCCGCCATCGAGCAGGGCATCAGCCCGAAAACGGTTATCGACTGCTCCACGGGGTTCGTGAACGCAGCATGGAGCAAGCCCGTCACCAACTATGCGGGTGCGAACTACGGGTACCTTTCCATCGAGCGGATGACCTGGGTCTCCGCCAATACCGGTTTTGCCCGCCTTGTCACCGACCCCGATGGCGTGACACCGCAGAGCCTGCTCGACATGGCAGCGCGCCTCGGCGTGACGGGCGACACCAAATACGGCTATGGTGCCTACCCCGCGCTCACGCTCGGCGCCGCGCAGACGAACACGCTGCGCATGGCGAGCGCCTACGGAGCATTCGCGACCGGGGGCATCCGTCACGCCGATACCTGCATAACCCAGGTGATCGCCCAAGATGGCACAACGCTTATCGACAACACGGAGGTGCCGGGCGAGCAGGTGCTTTCCCCCGAAGTTGCAGGAGAGGTGACCCGCGTGCTGCAAGGCGTGGTCACCCAGGGAACCGGCCGCGGGTCGGCGCTGCCGTCGGGCCAGGTGAGCGCAGGCAAGACGGGCACGTCCCAGGAGCATCGCGACCTGTGGTTCTGCGGTTACACCCCGCAGCTCTCCTGCGCAGTATGGACGGGCGCCGCGCAGGAACGGGAGATGTGGGAAGCGCCCTGGTGCAAGGACGCCTGGAGAATCTTCATGTCGCTTGCCCTTGACGGTCGCGAGAGGCAGGACTTCCCCACTGCCGCCGAGCCGAACTACGACAGCGCCTTCAACAAGAAGCAGTCGGTCTACAGCGAAGACGCCGCAAAGGACACCATCGCGCAACTTTCGGGTGCAAGCTTGGCCGAAGTGCAGGCGGCGTTGGGAAGCAACCTCACCATCGTGGAAACCTACAGCTCCACCGTGGCTGCAGGGTCGATAGTGAAGATCGAGTTCGCGAACGGGGTCTACACCGCCTATGTGTCGATCGGTCCTGACCCGAACGCGGGCGGCGAGGGCGGCAGCGCAGGCTCGGGCGAAGAGCCGCCTGGCGGAGGGGAAGGTCCTGCGGAGCCACCCGATGACGGCGGGCAACCGGACGGCGAAGGCGGCGAGCCTGCTCCATAGGGGCTTTGAGCGTCCGTATGGCAGCCGAAAGATGCGACATGGCTCGATGCAGGCCGTCGCAGCAGACATCCACCCATGCCTCGATTGGCGGCACCCTACCAGCATAAGCGAGAAACGCGAGGGCGGCGGCCCGCATGATGCAGGTCGCCGCCCTCGCGTTGTGACCAATTCATTATAGGAATCTGCCGAGTGTCAGGGCGAGCAGTCTCGCTCACCTTGACACTCGGGGGAGAGCCGAAGCGCTAGTCCTTGCCCGCCGCAGCCTCGTCAGCCGCCTTCAGCTTATCGATTCCCGCATTATAGGCATCCTGGATTGTCTGCAAACGCGAATCGTAAGTGGACCAATCGAAGGGCTCGGACGCGGTCGCGCCATCAATCTCCGTGTAAAGCTGGATATAGGAGTTGAGCGCGTCCTTCAGGCTGTTCGCGCCGTCAACATAGCCAGCTGCAACGTCCTTCAAAGGCTCAGGCGCCTCAAGGGAAGACAAGTCGTCAAGCACCTTGAATGCGTTGTCCGCCTGGGTGCGCATGGTAACCACGTCACCGCGCGAAACGGCATCGACGAAATCGGAGAGACGGGAATCGAGATCGTCCATCTTCTGATTGACCTGCGTCATGTACTCGCGATTTTCCGATTGCTGGTCGTTTGCCTGATTGGCCGTCTGCTGCATGCAGCCGGAAAGCGCAACAGCGAGCATTGCGCTCACGCAAACGGCGGCAAGCGCGCGGATGAATGAAGATCGGGTCATGTGTTCTCCCATCGATGCGCGACGGGGGGGGACCCGCCGCGCGATTGTACGAATCGTGCAAAACTCTACTCTATCGGAACTGGCTCAGTGGTTCCACCGGAACCCCCGCCAGATCCACCTCCGGAATCGCCGCCGGTCGTGCCACCTCCGGAATCGCCGCCACCTGTGCCGCCAGTCGTGCTTCCGCCGGAATCTCCGCCGGTGCCCCCAGTGCCACCACCGGTCGTGCCGTTACCGCCGTCACCTGTGGTGCCTTGATGGTTCCCCGTGCCAGCCCCGTTTCCGTTCGTTGAATCCCCGTCTGTCTTCTTGTCCTTATCCTCATCGTCGGCTGAGCTGTAATAACCGCCGATGTGGTACGTGGTGTCCTCAAAGTTGGTCTTGTACTGGGGATCGCCCGCCTTCGGGAAATCCTCGGTTGGCTTGCCCTTGAGAACAACGTTCATGAAGTCGGGGAATGTGCTCGCCGCCGACATGCCGCTCGGCACGCGTTGGGCGTGGCTGTAGTCGCTACGATCGCCGAACCAGATGGCCACGGAAAGCTGCGGGGTGATTCCGCAGAACCAGCTGTCCATGTAGTTTTCAGACGTTCCCGTCTTACCCGCCGAGACCTGCCCGTTCGAAAGCGCCGCAGCCTTGCCGGTTCCCTTCGTGATAACACCCTTCATGACCTCAGTGGCCGCGTGGGCGACCTCGGCGGAGATGGCACGTGTGCCCTTCGGTGCCGAGTTGTCCACCACGATGGAGCCGTTGCGGTCGACGATGCGTTCGACGCACTCGGGATCGTAGTGCGTGCCCCCGTTCGCGATGGTCGCGTACGCGTTCGCCATCTCAAGCGGCGTCACCGATTCGGAACCGAGCGTGAGCGACCCTGTCGCGGTGAGCGGCGAAGTAATTCCCATGCGCTTGGCGACATCGACGACCTTGTCCGGGCCGATCGAGAGGATGAGGCGCGCGAACGCCGTGTTCGACGAGACCGCGAAGGCATCTGAGATGCTCTTCGTCCCGTAGTTGGTGTGGTTGATGTTGGCAACCTCCCATCCTGGGAGCTTCGCAGTTGCCGAGGCATCGATCATCGTGCTGGGATCGATACCCTGCTCGATAGCTGCCACCAGGGTGAACGTCTTGAACGACGAGCCGGCCTGCCTGCCCGACCCGCCCGTGCCGGTGGCCATGTTGACCTGCGAGGCGTCGTAGTCCTTGCCTCCGACGAGCGCCTTGATGTAGCCGTTGTCGGGGTCGATCGCCACCATGGCGACCTCGTAGTTGTCGCCTGCCGCCTGCTCCTTCTTGCGCGCAGCCGCCTCGGCGGCCTCCTGCATGGAGACGTCAAGCGTGGTGTAGACCTTCAGCCCGCCCTTGAAAAGCTCGTCTTTGGAGTACGCGTACTTGCCGTTGGCGTTGGTCAGCTGGTCGCGCACGTAGCTCGTGAAGTACGGATACGCCTCGATTCCCGTGGTCGACGGCTCAGTCGGATTGAGCACGAGGGGCTCTGCCTGAGCGGCGTCGTGCTCTTCCTGAGTGATGACGCCGTTCGAGAGCATGCGGTCGAGCACCACGTTGCGGCGCTTCGTGCAGTTCTCGGGGTAATTAATCGGGTTGTTGTACGTTGGCGACTGGGGAATGCCCACAAGCGTCGCCGCCTCCGCAATGGTGAGCTCGCTTGCGTGCTTCGAGAAGTAGCGCTCCGATGCCGCCTCGATGCCATAGGCGCCCGAACCGTAGTTGATCGTGTTCAAGTACATGAGTAGGATGTTGTCTTTGGGGTACTGCTCCTCGAGCTTGATCGAGATATACGCCTCGCGAACCTTACGCTTGATCGAGATGTCGTCCATCTCCGAAGAGAGAATCGTGTTGCGCACGAACTGCTGCGTGATGGTGGATGCGCCTTCCAGGTCGCCACCCATGAGGTTGTTCACCAAGGCGCGGCCGATGCCCCACGGGTCGATCGCACCATGGGAGTAGAAGCGCTCGTCCTCCGTAGCAACCGTGCCCTTGAGCACGTAGTCGCTGATCTCGCTGATTTCGACCGGGTCGCGGTTCTCCAGCTGGAATTCCGCGAGCACCGTCTGGCCGTCGCTCGCGTACACGACCGTCGGCTGCGCAGTGTTGTACGCGTCGGCGCTCTCATAATCAGGGAGATCGGTCAGCCAAGACGAGCCGACAGACCAGACGCCCCAGCAAAGCGAGACGACGAACACGCAGATAACCGACACTACGGCGATCACCGCCGTCGACGGATGCTTCTTCTTGATGTTGGCCCTGCTTTTAATCGCACGTGACGCCACGGGCACCTCCTCGTTAGTCCAAAGTATTGTAGCATCGGCTCGCTTTCCCCTCGAAAGCTCCCCCGTTTTGTCAGCAAATGG
>JAUNWQ010000070.1 GCA_030540225.1 Coriobacteriia bacterium
AAGGCACCTGACGGCGCGCTCGACCGATACGGAAATCCAACGGATCATCCATCGTTCAACCAGTTCGTTGCCACGATTTCGGCCCTCAGGGCCCCGGACGGCTGTCCATGGGATCGCGAGCAGACGCACGTATCAATCTCCCACAACATGATAGAGGAAGCCTACGAGGCCGTTTGCGCGATCGAGGAAGAGGACGTCGCCCACCTGCGTGAAGAGCTTGGCGATGTGCTTTTGCAAGTGGTGCTCCAAAGCCAGATCGCCGCCGATGCGGGGGAGTTCACAATCGACGACGTGTGTGCCGACGTGAACGCCAAGATGGTACGCCGCCATCCGCATGTGTTCGGCAGCGTCGAGGCCTCCAACGCGAGCGAGGTGCTCGATGTGTGGGATCAGGTGAAACTTGCGGAGCGGCAGGCGACAGGTGGCGCCGACGGCTCGGGTGCGAGCGAACCCGAAGGCCTGCTCGACGGCGTGCCGCGCACCTTCCCCGCGCTCATGGAGGCGCAGAAGATTTCCCGCAAGGCTGCTGCCGTAGGCTTCGAATGGGACTCCATCGAGGACGTGTGGGGCAAGGTCGCCGAGGAGAAAGCCGAGCTCATCGAGGCGTACGCCGCTGCCCCGCATGCCGCAAACGGCAAGATCGACACCTCGGTGGCGGGTGAGTTCGGCCTTGGCGAAGAGGAGGCGGCTCGTCGTGCCGAGGCGGCGGAGATGGAGTTCGGCGATGTGCTTTTCGCTCTGGTCAACGTGGGCAGGCGCATGGGGATCGATGCCGAAAGCGCCCTTCGCGCCTCGAACGCGAAGTTCCGCGCCCGCTGGGCAGCGATGGAGGAAATAGCCTCCGAACAGGGAAAACGTATGCAAGATTTCTCGACCTCGGAGCAAAACGAGCTCTGGGGCGAAGTGAAGGGGAGATAAGATGACGAGCGCCGCGCAGCTTTTGAGCGAGCAGGACCATAGGGACACGTGGTCGCTTACAATCGGCAAGGACATGTCGGATGAGGACATCGAGTTCGTGCGCGAGGCGGGAGCGAAGCTTCGCGAGCTGAGCCAGCGTTACCGCGCCGCGCTGCGCGAGATGGTCGTCCGCTTCGAGATTCTCGACCAGGACCTGAACCTGCGCAAAGACCGCACGCCTATCCACCATGTCGAATCGCGCGTGAAGACCCCCGAGAGCATCATCGAGAAGATTGGCCGCTACGGCAAGGAGCGCACGCTCGAGAACATCGAGAAGTACATCATGGACATCGCGGGCATCCGCGTGATCTGCTCCTATATCAGCGACGTGTACAACCTGTTCGACCTGCTGCAACGCCAGGACGACCTGGAAATCGTCACGGTCAAAGACTATATTGCTAACCCCAAGCCCAACGGGTACCGCAGCTTGCACGTGATTGTTCGCATTCCCGTGTACTTCCTCGATTCCAAGCAGATGGTGCCGGTCGAGATTCAGCTGCGAACCGTCGCCATGGACTTCTGGGCGAGTCTCGAGCATGACCTGAAGTACAAGGCAAAACGCGAGATCGAGGGCATCGATTCCTACGGCGAGCTGAAGGATTGCAGCCGCATCATCGAGGACGTCGAAGCGCGCATGCAGATCCTCGCACGGGCGCTCGACTCCGAATAGCGGGGGCATTTCTCCGCGCGGTCGCCGCATTCCCGCGGTTTTTCTTGACTTGAAGCAAGCTTGAGGTTTTATCATGGGTGCATTCCGGAGAGAGGAGCACCCATGAACTCAGATTTCGCCCGCGTGTCGAAGCTTGGCTTCGGCTGCATGCGCCTGCCGCAAACCGACCCGAAAGACCCCACCGCAATCGATATCGAGCACGTCAAGCAGATGGTCGATACCTACTTGGCCGGCGGCGGGAACTACTTCGACACCGCGTTCGTCTACCACAACGGCGCATCCGAGAAGGCTCTCGGGGAAGCGCTCGTCGCGCGCCACCCGCGCGAGTCCTACACCATCGCCACGAAATGCCTCGCCTGGGCGTGCCCCGACGAGAAGACGGCGAAGTCGAATCTGCCCACGTCGCTTGAGCGGTTGGGAACCGATTACATCGATTTTTACCTGCTGCACAACGTGGGCGGAAAGCGCACGAAGGTCTTCGACGATTGGGGGATGTGGGACTTCGCGCAGAAGGCCAAGCAGGACGGCCTGATCCGCCACGTCGGCTTCTCCATGCACGATGGCCCCGAGACACTTGATCGCATACTCACCGACCATCCCGAGATGGAGTTCGTGCAGCTGCAGGTGAACTACCTTGATTGGGAAAGCCCGGTTGTGCAATCGCGCCGCTGCATGGAAGTGGCCGCCGAGCACGGTGTCCCCGTCATCATCATGGAGCCCGCCCGCGGCGGAATGCTCGTCAACCTGGCCGAGCGCGTTGCGGCGCCGCTGGTTGCCTGCAGCCCCGAGAAGAGCCTCGCGTCGTGGGCGTACCGCTTTTGCTACAACCTGCCGGGCGTGCTCACGGTGCTCTCCGGCATGTCGACTATCGACCAGGTTCGCCAGAACATCGCCGACTTCAAGGCGAACGAGCCGTTTTCCCAGGCCGAGACCGAGGCGCTTGCCCAAACGCGCGAAATCCTCGAATCGATCGCGGCGATTCCCTGCACGAACTGCCGCTACTGCGTGAAGGGGTGCCCGCAGGAGGTCGCCATTCCTGAAATCATGGGGCTTTTGAACCTTGAGGCGCAGGTCGAGAACAACAAGTTCGTGAGCGATCTGTACAGCTGGCAGGCAAAGCCTGGTCGCGCGTCCGACTGCATCGAGTGCGGGCTGTGCGAGTCGATGTGCCCGCAGCAGATCGGCATTATCGAGAACTTGAAGACCGCCGTCGAGCACTTCGAGTAAGGTCGAGCGGGCTTGGGGCGAGGGGCTGGGTTTGGGTGCATTTCCGGCTGCGTGCAGCGGCGCCGCACCCCGATTATTCACGCCTGTAACAAAGATGTAACAGCATCTGGCCTTTTTCTTGTTCGACAAAGCACTTGCAAGCCTTTATAGTGAACGAGATATCTCATCTTGCTTTTAATATGGAAAGGGGAAGGAAGATGAAAATGAAGAAGCTGGGCGTGGTGCTCGCCGCTGGCGTGCTCGCCGCTTCGCTTGCCCTGTTCGGATGCTCCTCGAACAGCACCGCGGGCAACGACACCAAGAAGGACGATTCCGCCAAGGCCGAAACGAGCTACACGCTTGTCACGGACGGCACGCTCACAATGGGCACCTCCGCCGACTATCCTCCGTTCGAGAACCTCGAGAACGGTGAGGCTGTCGGCTTCGATGTCGATCTGTGCAAGGCTGTCGCCGACGAGCTCGGCCTCAAGTTCGAAGTCGTCAACAACCAGTTCGACACGCTGCTCACCGGCCTTGCCGCGGGCGGTAAGTTCGATGTCGTGCTTGCTGGCATGACCGTCGAGCCCGAGCGCGAGGAGCTCGCCGACTTCACCGACACCTACTACGTCGATGACCAGGCTGTTGCCGTTATGAAGGACGGCGCAATCACCAAGGACAACGCCAAGGAAGAGCTGAACAAGGCCGGCGTCATCATCGCCGTGCAGTCCGGCACCACCGGCGAGACCTACTGCCGTGAGAACTTCCCGAACGCGACCATCCAGCCCTATGGCAACTCCACCGATAGCTTCGCCGCTATGCAGGCTGGTCAGGCGACCGCCGTGTGCACCAACGCCGCCGTCGTGAAGAAGATGCTCTCCGAGGCCTACAGCGACGCCCAGGTCGTCCTCGAGGTTGCGACCGGCGAAGAGTACGCCGTTGCCGTGAACAAGGACAACCCGGAGCTCACCAAGGCCATCAACGAGGCCATCAAGAAGCTCCAGGACGATGGCACCGTCGAGAAGCTCGCTGCCAAGTGGCTCGGGTAAACGCCCTGCCGCACGCTGAGCGCCCGTAACGGGCGAGAGCTCGCGTGCCGATAGCGTTCGAGAACCGCCATTGACGCCCTATCCTGTCCGAGAGCGGCTCGCGAAGAAGCGAGCAAGCTCGAAGACGGGATAGGGCTTTTCTTTTGCCAGGTGAACGCTGGCCCCTCGATTTTGATTTGTCGTGCGCTGTCTTTCGTCGTCAAGGATCTCATCTTGCCTTGACCTTTGCGGTGGTGACGTTGATCGCGCGTCCGAGCAAGCAAAGGCGCTTGGCGTCTACAGGAATGGTGCTATGGATTCCATGACTTCCCGAACGGCATCGAGCGTTTCCTCCAAAGACAAGCCTGCGGCGTAAGAGTGTTTCGACGCGTACGTCTGCCATTGCCGGCGAAGGCCCGCGTCCTCCCTCATGTCATCGATGATTTCCCCGCGACGCTCGACCGCCTCCCAGCTGTTGCGCTTCTCGCTCGTCGCCTCAAGGGCCTGGGCGAGGGTGCGAGTATGGACCGCATGGCCCTGAACGCGCCAGAGCTCGTAGATATCGTAGAAGTCGCGGATGCGCGTGGTCGCGACGTTCCTCGCCAGGACGGTCTCGATCTTTTCGGCCATCACGGTTTCCAGCGGGTAGGCCATGACCGTCGCAGAGCCCTCGTCGAACACGAACGGGTACTCGTACGCGATGGCGCTGGGCGTGATCTTGTCCCCGGTTGTCACATCGACCGTGAGTGGGACGGCCAACGGGTCGTAGCAAGCGCGCAGGAACACCCGGATGCCCGGGTACTCGTCCGCTTCGCGGATATCGTCCGTGCGCAGCAGCTCGAAGGAAAGGTCGTCTTCTGCGTCTATCGCGCAGATCTTGCCGAACACCTCGGCGGCCTTCGAATGGGTTAGGGTGAAGCCCCTCACGGTGGTGTCGAGGTCCTTCGTGGTGCGCCTGTCCACGCCGATGAGAGACCCGATGAGCATGCCGCCCTTCACGATGATGCAATCGCGCCAAGATGATCTGGAAATTCGGTCGATCAGCCGTTCGAGCATGTAGTTCTGCAGCATAAGCTGGGGCGACACGCCCGCCGCCTTCGCCTTGTTATTGATGAGCGCCTTGAGCTGCATGGCGTTCCTGGTCTTCACAGCAGCACCTCCATGTGCCTTCTCACCTTCGCGGTTACGCCGAGCTTGTCGGCGAACGACTGCAGCTTCGGTAGGTTGCGCCCTTCGGACGAAAAGTACGACCGGAACGCCGGCGAGAGCAGCTGCAGGTCGGGCGACGACGTTCCGCGCAGCATGTCGCACAAGGTCCGTTCGGCGCCGTAGGCGCGCACCTCGTTGCCGTACGGCGTCGTGAGCTCGGAGAGCCCGAGGTCGTGCAGCCCCTCCGGCGACGACTTCGCCACGATGCCCTCCCTTTTCGCGGAGGACGGGTTGTAGCCCCTCGGGAAGCTCATCGTGAGCGACTCGGGCGCGGAGTCGCAAAGCCCGAGCAGGTAGAGCGCGGTATCGTGCGAGAACACGCCGCGCGCGAAGCGGTGCTGCGCCACCACATACTCGTCCTCCCAGGTGTCTGGCGTGCAGTACAAGCCTCGTTCGACCCTGACGAGATCGCTGCGCTTCACCGCATCTGCGAGATCGCGGCTACGGATGCCGTTCTCCCCGGCCATCGATGCAGTCAGGAAGCCACCGTTCGCCGCAGCTATTTCCTTGATTCCTTTCGTTTTGCCATCCCTCCCTTCATGCTACATGTTTTACTATATTGTAGCATGGTAAATTCACAAGGGAGAAACCGTCGCGAACGCAAGTGCCGTTCTGGCCACCGCGCCTCCCTACGAGCGCGCACTCAGAAGTCCGAATCCATCGCAGCAACGACTAAAAGGACCGCCAAGGTCGAGGATGCCCGATATTGTTTCAAGACGCATTTAGGCGCGTCCCCGAATCACCCCTTTTCAAGTCACCCGCTACGAATCTCTGGCGGAAACCCGGGAATGATTAAAGGTGCGACCTGCGGTTTCACGAATCAATTGAGTCATTCCCGAAATCGCGAATCACTGGGCATTATTCTGTGATATTAGAACAAAAAACCAGGTCAAATTGAAAGGATGACAAATCGAAAATCGAGCCGATTTCGGCCTCAAAATGCCTCTTGCAACATTATATTTGCTGATGAAAATCGTTGGAAAGGTGGACAAAATGTACCCCCTTCTATTAGAATCTCTCAGCATGAAGTTTAAAGAGTACATAGACCAAACCCACGTGTTCACCGTTTCCCAGCTTGCCGAGAGCTGCGGGATTTCCGACTCGTCGGTGAAGACGACGCTCAGGCGCGCCGTCGCCGCCGGACAGATCGAAAGGGCGAGGCGCGGGGTCTACGTTTCCAAATCGGGACGGTTCGCCGCGGCGGAGGTCGATCCGTTCGAATTGGTGTCCTCGATTGACCCCAAAGCTGTCATCTCGTTCCATTCCGCGCTTGAAGCTCACGGTGTCGCCCACAACGTTGAGAGCGTCTGCCAGTTCAGGTCAGCGTCCATTAAAAGTGCGTTCGAGTACTCCGGCGTCTCATACGTCCCCTTCCCTCCCGCCAACGGCATTCCGACCCAATCGGTGCGCGGCAGGGGCGGCCTGCGAACCACGGTGACGACGCGCGAGCAGACCATCGTCGACTGCCTCAGCCACCCCGACCGCTGCGGCGGCATCGAAGAGGCCCTGATGTCGATCTCGCTGTTCCTCTACATAGACGCAGAAGCACTGAAAAAGGTCGTCTCCGGTAAATCCGCGTCGCTCGCCGCGAGGACGGGCTGGCTTCTCGAACAAAAAGTAGACAAATGGCGCATCCCCCCTGGCGTGCTCGACGAGTTCGAGGGGATGGCGAAGGGCGGGCCTTTCAAGCTCGACAAGGATTCGACCAAATCGCGCGGCTGGTCGCGGCGATGGAGGCTGTGCCTGCCTGAGGAAGAGGAGGAAGCCGGAAAATGGCTGCTATAGACACAGGCAGATTCCAGCCGAGGACGCTCGACAAGGTCGAGCGACTCCTCGATCTGCTCGACGAGATGCAGCGGCACCCCGACCTGAAAGGGAAGCTCGCCATGCACGGCGGCACCGCGATAAACCTCTTCATGCTGGATATCCCGCGCCTCTCGGTTGACATCGACATCTCCTACGTCGGAGCGCTGCCAAGGGAGGAAATGCTGAGGGAGCGACCCTTCATCGAGCGCGCCATCGAGGAGGTTGGCAGGGGACAGGGCTACGATGTGTCCGCTGGCGACGGGGGCCATGCAGGCCGGACGTTCGTGCTCCGCTACCGCGGCGACTGGGGAACCGACCACGTGAAGATCGACTGCATATACATGAACAGGTCACCGCTGTTCCCGATTCGCTCTAGAAGCTGCCGCCTTCGCCCCGACGTCGGCGTTCCCATGTTCGAGGATGCCGAGCTTGCGGGCGGCAAGGTCAAGGCCTTCTTCGACAGGGTGAAGATAAGGGACCTCTACGACATATCGAACCTCAAGGCGCACTTCGACGCCACGGGCGATCCCGACGGCATCGTCCACAAGGCACTCCTCTTCTACGCCTCCATCTCCGCATGCTTCCCGAACGAGTTCGAAGGCCGGAGCAAGCGGTTCGAAGATCGGCAGAAGGACCTTGAAGACCAGCTGCTGCCGATGCTGCATTCGAGGGACGAGGAGCCGACGTTGGCAGGCTTGATGGCCGACGCGGAGGATTTCACGTTGGCCTACATCTTGCCGAGAGACGACGGCGAGAGACTCTATTTGGAATTGTTCGCCAAAGGGGAGTACCGCCCCGAGCTCCTCTTCGGTGAGTGTGACATCGCCCAAGCCGCCGCCGTGAGCCCGGAGGCGCAATGGAAGCTTGCGAATCTGAAGAAGATGAAGCGATAGCGATATGCGCGGGTTGGCCTCCGAATCACCCTGTTTTAAGCCACCCGCTACGAATCCTGGCTGAACCCTGGGAGTGATTAAAGGGGCGACCTGCGGTTTCACGAATCAATTGAGTCATTCCCGAAATCGCGAATCAAGGGGCTGATTCGCCTAAATTGCGCACGAATCAGCACTTAGGCGGTATGACGCGTCACGGATTGGCAGCACCCGTGCTGGATTAGTCACTGGCTTGCTATATGCCAGGCAGGGCTTCGGTACATACTCGTCTGCCCCGCCTGGCATCGCCTTTGCGTTAGAGCACCCACGCCTCGCTTTCGCGCTGCAGCTCCAACATGCGGCGGTATCTACCATCGGGCTTCTCACGCAGCACTGCCGGGCTTCCCTGCTCCACCACGCAGCCGCCTTCGAGCAGCACAATCTTGTCGGCATTGTCAACCGTGCGCATGCGATGCGCGATAACGAGGACCGTCTTGCCTTGAAGCAGTTCAGAGAGAGCAGCTTGCACCTGCGTTTCATTTTCCACGTCAAGTGAAGCCGTGGCTTCATCGAGCAGCACGATCGGAGCGTCTTTCAGCAGGGCGCGCGCAATCGAGATACGTTGGCGTTCACCACCGGAAAGCCTGCTGCCGTTTTCCCCGATCATCGTGTCGTAGCCGTTGTGCAAACGCTCCACGAACTCATCGCAGCGCGCCGCCCTCGCCGCAGCGAGAACCTCCTCGTTCGTAGCATTCTTCTTCCCGAGGCGAATGTTCTCACGCACGGTGCCGTCAAAGAGCACCACGTCCTGGAACACCTCGGAGAATGCAGAAAGCAGCGTTTCCGGATCGACAGTAGAGACGTCGACGCCTCCCACGAAGACCGCGCCGGAGCTTACGTCCCAAAAACGCGAAGCAAGCTTGACAGCTGTACTCTTCCCCGAACCGGACGCGCCCACAAGCGCTGTCACCTGCCCTTCTCGCGCCTTGAACGATACGCCGTCCAAAACATCCTCGCCGTCGGCGTATGCGAAGCTCACGTCTTCGAAGACCACGTCATAGCCCTGAGGCTCGAACGAGGCGCTACCCGTCTGGACCGGCTCGTTCTCGATGGCGCGCATGCGCTCCAGGCTTAGACTCATGTCCATCAGCTCGGCTACAGCCTGCAAAACAACGTTGATGGGATCGTAGACTCTCGTCACCGCCAACAGGTATACAAAGAACACGAGAAAGTCGACTTGCCCCGCCACGAGCAGCATCGTCCCTACCACGATGACGGATGCGATTCCCAAACGCAGGAAGCCTTGGGCGGAGCATACCGCCACACCCATAGCCAACTCGGCATCGATCTTCTCTCTCTCGAAACGATCGATGCGGCAATCAAGCTCATCCTGGAATGCGCCCACCTTGTTGAGAGAGCGTATCTCACGATGGCATTCAAGGTATTCCTGCAGACCATCGGCAAACGAAAGGGACGCTGCGTTCTTCTTCGCGGTATGCGACTTCTGGATGCGCGCAGTCAGAAGCAACGCCGCGAGCGCCACGGGAATGGGCCAGAGGGCAGATGCCGCCAGCCTCCAGTCGAACGCGAACATCATAGCGGCGAACACCAGCGTTGAAGCTCCCATGCCGAAAATCTGCGGCATAGTGTGTGAGAACAGGCGCTCCTGATCGGAGCAGTCCTTCATGATAACGCTCGTCAAGTCGGCCAAATCGCGCTTTCCGAAGAATGAGAGCGGGAGCAGGCGCAAACGCTCCGCAATGGCGATGCGCTTGCGGGCGCTTTCTTGGTACACCACCGTATACGTCGCACGATATTCCCACATCTGCGTAACGAACATCACGGCAAGCGCCGCCACGATTCCCACTGCGTAGAGCGTCATGCCAGGCAGGCCGACAGCAGTGTCGCCAAGGTACCTGACGAAATCGCTTGCGACGAAGTACAGCACCACGATAGGCAGCATCAGCATCAAGTTCGCTAATGCGCAGAACCCGGCACCGCGCATGAAGTCCTTCATGCCCTGGTCGGTGAGGGCGAAAATGTCTTGAAGCCTACGCCGCACGGTTATCACCCCCTTCGATCTTCCACATCGCGCTCGTTCGGTAGTCTCGCCACATGCGCGCGTACAGCCCACCCTGCGCGACAAGTTCAACGTGGGTACCCTGCTCCACGACAGAGCCCCGATCGATGACGAAAATACGATCCGCATTCGCAACGGTGGTCAGACGGTGCGCAATCATGAGCACCGTCTTGTCTTCGCAAAGCGTCGCAAGAGCGGTCTGGATCAACGCCTCATTTTCAGGGTCGGCGAACGCTGTCGCCTCGTCGAGAACTACGATTGGGGCGCCTTTCAGAATGGCACGCGCAAGCGCGATGCGCTGACGTTCTCCCCCGGAAAGGTACACGCCAGCTTTCCCACCACGGTGTTCACGCCATCGGGGAACTTGGCA
>JAUNWQ010000071.1 GCA_030540225.1 Coriobacteriia bacterium
CGGCGGCAGGGCGCATCGGGAAGATAAAACCTCAGTTAATCAGCGCTTCCCTAGACTCCCCTCTATCGAAGCGGCGAAATCCGGAGTCGTCGTCTTCCCTTGGTTTGAAAACGAGCGAGGCAGGAGAAGCGCATGAATTGCAACGACTACCCTATGTACGGTTTCGCGGATAAGGCGGAAGTTCTCGACGCAGCACGGAAGTACTGGAATCCCGACAAGACCGATTTCTGGGTCAACGAAGGAATCCCTCTCGTCATCGGAAAACGCGAGGGGTACGTGTTCGAGGACATCGACGGGAAATCCTTCATCGACATGCACCTGAACGGCGGAACTTTCAATCTGGGGCATCGCAACCCCGAGATCGTCGACACGCTGAAAGACGCGCTCGAGCGAGTCGACGTCGGAAACCACCATTTCGCAACCTCAGGACGCGCGGCCCTAGCGAAAGCCCTCATTGAAACCGTCCCGGGAAACACCATGGACAAGGTGGTGTTCGGCTCCTGCGGAGGCGAGGCGGTCGACGTCGCCATCAAGAGCGCGCGCTTCGCCACGGGGCGCAAGAAGATCGTCTCCGTCATCAAGGCCTATCACGGGCACACCGGCCTGTCTATCGCAACTGGCGAAGACCGCTTCCTGAAGATGTTTAACTGCAGCCGCCCCGATGAGTTCGCGCACGTCCCCTTCAACGACATCGACGCCATGGAGCGCGCCCTTTCAGGCGCCGACGTGGCCGCAGTCATCATGGAGACCATACCCGCGACCTACGGTTTCCCCATGCCAGCGCCCGGCTACCTCGCCCAGGTCAAGGCGCTGTGTGAAAAGCACGGCGCGCTCTACATCGCCGACGAGGTGCAGACGGGACTCGGGAGAACGGTTGACTTCTGGTGCTTCGAGCATCACGGAATCACCCCCGACATCGTGGTGACGTCGAAAGGGCTCTCCGGTGGTATCTACCCAATTTCCGCGGCCATCTTAAACGAGCGCGCCGCGAAATGGCTCTACGAGGACGGGTTCGCGCACATGGCGACCTTCGGCGGATCCGACCTGGGATGCGCCGTCGCCCTTAAAACCATCGAAATCACCCGCCGGACAGAGACGGTTGAGCACGTCAAGGCGCTCGACGCGCTCTATTCCAAGCGATTCGCCGAGCTGCTCGAGAAGCACCCGTCGCTGATCGAAGTCCGCCACGACGGCACCATCGCGGGACTGAAATTCCAAGGGGAAGACGAGCCCGCCGTGAGGTTCTGCAAGCTCCTGTACGATCGCGGCGTATGGGCAATCTTCTCGACCCTCGACAAAACCGTCCTGCAGTTCAAATCGGGACTCCTTCTCCCCTTTGACCAGGCGAACTTCGTTCTCGACGCCATCGACGACGCCCTGTGCGTCCTCGATGGGGAAATCGAGAAGGACGCTAGCGCCGATTGGGCTCATGAGATGAAGCTGGCGGGGTGATCGCGATGACGCAATTTAGCGAAACCCACGCAAACCCCGACCTGTCCTGGACGAGCTACACGCGAGAGGCGCTTTCCCACTGGGGCTTGGAGAATGCCGCGGCGAGGCAGCTCTCCCTTTCCGAAAACGCAACGTACCTGGTCGAATACTCGGCAGACTCGAATGAAGAAGCGGATCCCCAGCGGTTCGTGCTGAGGCTTCACCGGCCGGGTTATCGCGAAAAGAAGCTAATCGAAAGCGAGCTCGCCTGGATAGATGCGCTCGCCGACGAGGGGGCGGTTCGCGTTGCGAGGGCGTATCCGACCTTCCAGGGCGACAAGCTCTGCTCGTTCACCAACCCCGACGGCGCCGAGCAATATGCCGTGCTCTTCGAGTTTCTCGATGGGAAGGAACCTTCTGAAAACGGCCTCGCCTCCTCGATGGAAAGGATCGGTCGCGTGGCGGCGTCCCTGCACGCGAGTTCCCTCTCGTGGCGCCGTCCCGAATGGTTCGAGCGAATCGTGTGGGACGAGGATCGCATCGTTGGCTCGAAATCCGACTTCGGAGACTGGCGGGACACCCCCGAGGTAACGCCGGAGCTCAAGGAGATACTCGAAGCCGCCGAAGCAAAGATGCTTCGCGAGATGGCGGAATACGGGAAAACGGCCGATAACTTCGGGCTCGTCCATACCGACCTCCGCTCGTCCAACCTCCTCATTGGGGAAGATGGCGCAGTCAAAGTCATCGATTTCGACGACTGCGGGGAAGGGTGGTTCCTTTTCGATATGGCGTGCTCGTTCTCCTTCGAAGAATCGTCTCCCGATATCGAGGCCATGGTTCTCGCCTATCTGCGCGGCTACCGGTCGGCAGGAGGGGTCGTTTCCGACAGCGAGCTCGCCTACCTTCCGGCGATGCTCATCGCGCGCCGGCTCATGCTGGTCGCTTGGGTCGAGAAGCGCAAGGAGACCATTTGGGCGGGATTGATTCGGGACCGATACGTCGCCGAATCGCGGGAAATCGCGCTTGCCTTCCTGCATGACGAGTACCTCCCGCGCGTCCTCGAAATGGCTCGCGGGGCGAGTTCCCTTTCCAGCGTGGCTTAAAGGAGGTGCCTGATGCCGGGCTGGGCGACGAGAAAAACCGCCGAGGAAATCCGCCGTTTGGTGCGGCTTGGCAAAGCACGCGAAGGGGGCCAGCTCCCCTCCGAGCGGGATTTGGCGAATGCTTTGCAGGTTTCCCGGGCGACCGTGCGCGCCGCGCTTCGAATCCTTCGCGACGAAGGCGAGATAGAGACGCGCAGCGGGCGCAGCAGCGGGACCTTCGTGAGCAAGTCGAACCCCTACTGGTGTCTCTACTCGCGAGCAGAGGACGCAGTCGCGCGGCCCGCGGTCCCGCATCCAATGGGAATTCCCCAGGGAGTGGACGAGTCCATCGCGCTCGGGGGATGCGAGACCGAGAGTGTTGTACTCGAAGCGCGGCGCGTCAGGGCGGACGACGACATCGCCCGATGCCTTGAGCTTCCCGAAAGCTCGGATGTCCTGCAACTTCGCCGCTTGCGGAAAGCAGACGGCGAAGGCATCGTCCTCGAGTGCGCGTATCTCCCCTGCGAGAAATTCGAGGGGATTTTGGAGAAGGACCTCACCCAATCGCTGTACGAGCTGATGAAAGGCGAGTTCGGCGTGAAGATCAAGCGGATCTCAGAGGTACTCGAGGTGGTGCTCGCCTCAGGGGCCAACGCTGAAGCTCTTGGAGTCATCGACGGCGCGCCCCTCATGAAGTCCGTGTCGACGGCGTTCGACGAAAGCGGCGCGCCGATCGAGCACTCCCGCGACCTGTATCGCGCGGACCGAATCAAATTCATCGTCGAGAACGATTTCGAATAGAAACCTGTCATCACATTACGAAAGGAGCGTTGACATCATGGAAACCCAATCTTCCCCTCAAATCAAAAGGACGCTGGGCGTCTTTTCCATCGTCTTGATGGTTGTCGCGGCAACCGCGCCGTTGACCGTAGTCGCCGGCACGCAACCGCTGGTCATGACCTACACGGAGAACAACAGCATCCCCGTCTACTACCTTGCGACGGGAGCGATTCTCCTCCTTTTCTCGGTTGGCTTCACCAAGATGAGCGGGCATGTGCCGAATGCAGGCGCTTTCTACTCCTACATCCAGGCGGGACTCGGGAAAACAATGGGGCTCGGCGCGGCAACGATGGCGCTGCTCTCCTACGTGCTGATCTGCATCGCAGTGCTGGCTTACCTCGGATACGCAACGGCAAACACGATAGCGCTGTTCGCCCCGGCGATTGAGGTGCCGTGGTGGGTATGTGCGATTGCATGGTGGGCGGCAATCGCGTTTCTCGGCTACCGCAACATCGATCTCAGCTCGAAGGTTCTCGGCGTGTTTCTGGTCCTCGAGGTGCTGTCGGTCACCATTCTGGACGTCGCCATCATCGGAACGGGAGGAAGCGAAGGGCTCAGCCTCGCTCCTTTCTCCCCGAGCAATTTCCTCAGCGGCGTTCCTGGGCTGGGGCTGATGTGGGCGTTCTTTGGCTTTATCGGGTTCGAGGCGACCGCCGTCTTCCGCAACGAGGCGAAAGACCCCGAGAAGACGATTCCCCGCGCAACCTACATCGCGGTTGCCTTCATCGCGCTTTTCTACGGGTTCAGCGGATGGTGCCTGGTCATGGGCGCCGGGGCAGACAACGCGCTCGCCTTCGCCCAGGAAACTCAGGATGCCTACGCGCTTGAGCTGGCCGCGCTCTATGTGGGCCAATGGCTCTACGATGTCTTCCAGTGCCTGCTTGTGACGAGCCTGTTCGCCTGCGCGCTTGCGCTTCACAACGTTGCAAGCCGCTACACCTTCACGCTCTCGAGGGTGAAGGTCCTCCCCGCTCGCCTGGGTGAGGTCCACAAGACGCACTTCGCCCCGTCCAACGCCTCGATGTCCATCAGCATTGTGTCGTTCGCCTTGCTAGCCATTGTGACGATTGTCGGCCTTGACCCGCTAACGGTATACGCATGGTTTGCGAACACGGCGACGCTCGGCCTGCTCATCTTGCAGATGCTCACCTCCGTGTCGGTGGTCGTGTTCTTCCGCCGCGTTGTGCATGGAGCCAGCATTTGGCGCACGCTGGTCGCACCGGTTGCCGCCGCGGTCTGCCTCGCTTTCGTCGCCTCTGTTGTGCTCTCCAACTTCGCGGACCTGACGGGAGACATGGTGTCGGCGCTGGTGATGGGGTCGCTCATCCCCCTGTCCTACCTTGCCGGAATGGCAATCGCCGGGCGCATGAAGAAGAACCGCCCATCCGATTTCAGCAATCTCGCCATTCTGGTTTCCGGCCAATCCGCCGCATAACGGGCATTCGATAGCAGGTTCAAGGAGCTGGTACGTAAGTGGTCTGAACTTGAAACACTTGGGAAACATCGCGTAGCCATGTGGTAACCTCTTTGCCAATGAAGGGGTCGACTCCAAAACAAGTTGGTAATCAGATGATAGGAGACGCGATGTTTGCCAGCCTTCTCTCTCGCAGCACGCGAGCATATTATCAGGAAACACTTCGAGAAGATCAGGAGCGCGAGGCTCGGCCTTGCAAGAAAGCGCATTCGACGAGCTTTCCTTACAAGACGAATTTGCTGATGAGACGCACTGAGCGCGCAGCTTCGGACTAATTAGCTTGCGAGGATACCGTCCAGACTGTAGCCGCCGAGCCCTGTTCGGCGGCTATTTTTATGGGCGCTGCCCCCGAATGATCATGCGGAAAAGCGATTGAGGGAAACTCTGAGCTCCCTGTTAGGGCGGAATCTTTATCAGATTGGCAGCTTTGTCTTTTCTATCATTCTGCCGTGCCACCAAATAGCACACTCACGAAGACCGATTCTGGCACAAAAACCGAGGTATCCCACGGGGAATGCGAGGATCAGCGAGCTCTTTCGGATCGCCCGAGTACGCGACCTGGGATTTCTTGCTGGCAAGAGGCCGTCAACCTGCAACAACCTCCCAAGCCGAGACTCCATCCGTGGGATACCTCGGTTTTCGTGCCAGATTCTCGTGTTCGCGATGTACTTTTTGCGAAAAGAAACGAGGTACCTATTGAATATCAGACGGATACCGAAGAATCCTGGCCTATTGGTCGAGCTGTCGAGCTGGTCTGCTCACTCAGCTTGACTGCTCAACAGCGCGTACGCCTCAATCGTCAAAAGAGAACGAGGCGCAAATCCTCAACTAGTCAACGAAGAGCGCGTTGAGCTTCCGCTCGATTCGGCGCTTGCGCGTAGCTTCCTCCCCTTCATCGAGGGCGAACCCGCGCTCGCAGGGGCGCAGGCACGAACCCTCGTGCGCACCTGAAGGCAGGCCCGAAAGAGGGACTTCCATCTTCTCGCCCGAATCGCACACGAGGACGGCGATGCCCTCCTCAATGCGGTCGATGACGTAAATCGCGTCGTCCATGCCTCCCCTTCCCTACGCCGCGCGGCGTATCGTCTCGCCATCGCAATTGAGCGTCACCGTGCCGTCTAGGTCCGTACGCAGCAGGTGGGCGACCCCCGAGAGCGCGGAGAGAACCTCTTCGGACGGGTGACCGTACGAGTTGCCCGCCCCTACCGAAATCACTGCCCAGTCGGGCGAAAGCGCCTCTGCGAGCTGCCGCGTCGTCGACGTCTTCGACCCGTGGTGGCCGACCTTCAGCACGTCAACGTGGTGGCCGCACGCCTTCCCGATAACGCCAGACGAGGCGTCGCCCGTGAAGAGGAAGGACCTTGCCCCCACGTCGAGCTCGAGGATAACCGACCAGTCGTTGAGGTCGGAATACGACGTTTCGGAAGGCGAGAGAATCGTCGCCGAGACGCCCGCGCCGGAGCAGATAATCTTCCCCTTCTCCGCCGCATGGACGGGGATGCCCTTTTCGGCGATCACGTCGAGTAGCCCCTCGAAGGTAGCGGTGTTCGACGTCGCGCGCGGCATCCAGATTTCGCCAATGTCGAAGCTTCTCAGCACGCGCGCCATCCCGCCGATGTGGTCTTCGTGGGGGTGCGTGGCGATGACGTAATCGATGCGCGAGTAGCCGAGCCCGGCGATGTAGCTTGCGACCTTCTCCCCGCTCTCGGTCGTGCCCGCGTCTATGAGCATCGTCTTGCCGTTCGGCAGCTCGATGAACTCGCTGTCGCCCTGCCCAACGTCGATGAAGTGGACGCGGGCTTCCCCATGGCTCGCACCTTGGTTGCCGATGATCTTGTGCGCGATGGAGAGCATCTTGCACCCTTGGCAGCGAGTGGCGGTCCCCTGGGGGTCGATGATTGAGGCCCCGCCGAGAATGCCCTGGTCAACCGACCAGGCGACTGCATCGCGTGCCCAATCGCTCACGGATGCCGCATCCGGCTTCGCCGCGAGCGCTGTGCCTGTGCTCGATGTGTCGATATGGGAAACGGTGCTCGCGAACCTCGCGACCATCACGGCGAGTTGCTCTCGCGTGACGGGGTCGTTCGGGCCGAAAAAGTTCGTCCCCTCGTAACCTTTGACGACCTCGCTCGCACGCGCCCAGCGGATGGCGTCTTTGTACCACGATTCCTCTGAGTAGTCGGCGTCATCGAAATCGGCGGCCTCACATGCGGGCTCGCCGGCCATCCGCCAAAGAACGGTCACGGCCATCGCGCGGGTAATCGAATCGTCGGGGCCGAACCTGTTCGAGCCGTCGCTGTACCCCTTCATGAGACCGTGGTCGAGCGCGTAGTCGAACACGCCGCTTTCGACATACCAGGAGTCGGCGGGGACATCGACGAACCCGCGGTACTGGGGCTGCGAGTCGGGCGAGGGCGTAGGCGTGGGGTCGGGGCTGGGATTAGGGGCAGGGTCGGGCGTAGGCGACTCGTGCACGCACTTGGAACAGGGCTGCTTACCAGAGTAGACAGCCTGCTGCAAGGTCATCGCGATGGGATTCTTCATCCCCGAACAGGTAGAGCTGTAATGGTACTTGCTGCCCGACCGCGAGCACCAGACGGTCCTTTCCATGTCGGCCTGAAACTCGATGCCACCCTGCTGGAGGGTTTCTATGGAAGCACCTTCTGTCGTGGCGAAGGAAGTCTGCGCGCCGGGCCCCACAAAGGCGGCCTGCACGCTGGGCGCTGCTTGCGAGACCGGCGCCGCGAAAGCGGTCCGCACGCCCGGCGCCGATTGCGCGGAGAAGCCAAGCGCCATCCCGAGGAGAACGGCGATTATCGCGACAACAATGCGCGAACAATGCCTCTTTCCGACAGTTTCCCCAGAGCTCATGTCATCCCTTTCCCGCTGGTAGTATTGGCACTATTTTACTATTGGAAGGGACACAGCGCCCGCGTGTTTTGCCTCGCGACAACGCGTGACAGCAAGACAGCGCCCAGGGATGCGCAACCAAAAGACGAGCTCTGCATCATATTCTTCCATTCGTGAAATCAGCTTCGGCAAGCCCCGAATCATCCCACAAAGACGGTTGCGGACGGCCTGAGGCTCTTCCTACGCACGTTGACCATTCTTATCTCATTTTGTATAATATGATTTATAATATTCTAACTTATACAAATGAGGTGTCCTGTATGCCATTCATAGACAGAGAGAACGAAATAGCAGTGCTGGAGGAAGAGTACCGCCAGGATGGGGCTTCCTTCGTCGTCTTATACGGCAGACGTCGCGTGGGGAAAAGCGAGTTGCTGAAGGAGTTCATCAAAGGGAAGCGGGCCCTGTACTACTTGGCCACAGAAGAGTCTGAGATCGAGAACCGCAGCTCTTTTCAATCGGTCGCGTCAGCGATGCTCAATCTTCCGCTTCTGGAGGGTGCCCCATTTAAGAAATGGGAAGATGCGTTCCGTTATATCGTCGAGCAAGAAACAGACGATCGAATCGTCATCGTGATCGACGAGTTTCAATACCTTGGCAAGGTCAGCCCCGCCTTCCCTTCCGTCATGCAGAGAATTTGGGACACCGTCCTGAAGGGCCGCAACGTCATGCTCATCCTTTGCGGCTCTTTGATTTCCATGATGATTTCCCAAACGCTTTCGTACGACAGCCCCCTGTATGGGCGCAGGACGCGCCAGATCCGCTTGGGACAGATTCCCTTCGCTTATTATCACGAGTTCTACGAAGGAAAGAGCCGTCAGGAACTGATCGAGCTCTACAGCGTGACGGGCGGCGTTCCCAAGTACGTGGAGCAGTTCAAAAGCTCGCGCAACATTTACGAGGCCATCCAAAAAAACGTGCTCGAGAAGTCCAGCTATCTTTACGACGAACCTTACTTCCTGCTGCAGAACGAAGTGAAAGAAATAGGGAGCTACTTCTCCATCATCAAGTCGATTGCGTTCGGTAATCAAAAGCTCGGAAACATCGCAGCAGACCTGGAGATAAAAAGGACCAGTCTCACGGTTTACCTGAAGACCCTCATAGACCTTGGAATTTTAGAGAGAGAAGTGCCGGTAACGGAGGAATCGCCCGAGAAAAGCCGAAGAGGCCTGTACAAAATCAAGGACAACTTTATCGAGTTTTGGTTTCGCTTCGTCTTTCCGAACAAAAGCTTCATCGAATCGGGGCATGTGGACTTGGCCATGAGGAAGATCCGCGCGAATCTCGTCGACAACCATATCGCCCACGTATACGAAAATGTCTGCCGGGAGCGCCTATGGGAACTGAACGGAAATGACGCCTGGCCTTTTACCTTCTTGAAAGCGGGACGTTGGTGGGACAATCACAACAACGAGATCGACGTCGTGGCGACCGATCCAGATGAAGGAAACATCATCTTGGGCGAATGCAAGTACTGGAAGGGAGAAGTAGGCGTTAACGTTCTGAGAAAGCTTGAGGAAAAAGCTGCCTTGGTAGATTGGCGCAAAGGCAAACGGAAAGAGTGGTTCGTTCTGTTTAGTATCCATGGATTCACGGAAGAGCTTCGGGCTTTAGCGGAAGAGCGAGACGACCTGATGCTTTTGTCGTAACGATGCGTTCGGCAAGACTACTTGCAGGCAGAGAAGCCAAAACCGGCTTTTCCGCCTGCTGCCGTTTTGGATGCGGCTTTAGTTTTTCGTCATCCCTGCAATCACTCGAAAACTAGAATTGCCTCGTAGACATCAAAAGGAGCCCCGCCCAACCGTATATACCCGCACATTGACGTTTCAAAAAGAGCCCGACCGATTATTTGGGCAGGCTCGTCAACCTGATTTCAAAATCGCGAAGGTCGATCCCGAGGGATTCCGCTTTTTGGCAAAGCTCGTGACCACTCATGCTCTCGATGTCGGAGAGGTCGAAGATCGCCGCGGGGAAACCGTTGAACATGGCAGTGCCGAAGTAGTCGGTCATGTAGTCGCGAAGCTTGTCAACATCGATGGTGGCCATGCGCGCCCTCTTTCCCGAATCTGCACCCTGCTGACGGCCCTTCAACCTTCGCCCGCCAGCGAGACGTATTTTCCCTGCCAGGATAATAATACTTCGAGAGTAACACAGCATTTGATATAGCACCCTTACTATATGCCGCGTTTCCCAATAGAGGAAAGTGTAACCGAGAAGAATGCCGCGCCTGTCCGCTGCAATGGACAGGCTAAGAAGAAGTTATTGTCACTTTGCCGCAGCAAGCTTCGCCCAGCAACGATTTCTAATCAAGGCTATTCTATTTGCGCATGACGTCTATAAAAGATTTCATTTCGCATATTCAAGGGCACATACATACACTACCTC
>JAUNWQ010000005.1 GCA_030540225.1 Coriobacteriia bacterium
CCGCCGCCCAGTCTCCTATAACCGAACCATCGCTTATAACCACATAGCGGTCTGCGATGCCGTCAAGCCACCATAGACGATGCTCGGAGATAAGCACGGTCTTTCCCTGACTCTTCAGAAGCGCAATCGTTCGTGCAAGATTTCGCATCGCATGCACATCGAGCGACGCGGTCGGTTCATCAAGCACGAAGATATCAGGATGCACCGCATAGGCCGATGCCAGGATAACCGACTGCTTCTGCCCGCCGGAAAGTGCCTCGGTACCGCGCCCGAGCAGGCCCTCAATACCGAGTGTTGCCGCTGCCTGCGTCACACGTTCGACCATTTCCTCGCGATCGATTCCGAAGTTCTCGCATCCGAAGGCGATTTCCGAGGTCACGTCGAGATTGACGAACTGACTACGCGGGTTCTGGAACACCGACCCGACATACGCGGAAAGCTCGCCCATCGTCCATGCGGAAACGGGATTTCCCGCAACAAGCACCTCACCTTGAAGGTCCCCTTCGTACATAAGAGGAATAAGCGCATTAACGAGGCGCGTAAGCGTTGTCTTGCCACATCCTGACTGCCCGGTCACAACAACGCATTGACCGTGAGGGATCTTCAGCGAAACGTCACGAAGCGATGGACGGGAAGCGCCTTTGTAGCAAAACGTGCATCCATCGAGCTCGACAGCATAGGGCGAAGCCTTCGCCGCGGCGGCATTTTCCATCAGCAGAGTACCCCCGTTCTAAGGCAAACGGCAAACACCAGAAGCACCGTCGCAGCGATGAGGCATACGACGTCAACCACGCACATCCTCAAGCGGTAATACGAGGTGCGGTGCGCACTCGCCCCCACGCCGCGGACGACGACCGCGTTCCCCAGCTCGTCGGCAATCTGACCTAAACGCGCGATCACGGGCACAAGGAAATGTTCGGCGGTCTTCGCGGGATGGCACACAACCGA
This sequence comes from Coriobacteriia bacterium, assembly GCA_030540225.1. Classification (GTDB taxonomy): domain Bacteria; phylum Actinomycetota; class Coriobacteriia; order Coriobacteriales; family Eggerthellaceae; genus Ellagibacter. The sequence continues at coordinate 949 of JAUNWQ010000005.1, forward strand.
TTTCGGTGTGAGCGCGATGCCGCGCGTCTTCATCGCGTCGGCGACGGCAGAGAATTCGCGTCCCATGGTGGGAAGGAAACGAAACGCCACGCACACGCCAACCGACACGTTCGCGGGAACGCGCATCGCCTGCAGCGCGCAAGCGAGCTCGCCGAGACGCGTGGTTGCAATCATGTTGAAAGCGAACATGAAAGCGGGCAGAACATGGCGGTACATGAGAAGCGATGCCGCAAAAGGCGAAAGCACGGTATTCCCGCTCGCCACGAACAGCTGCGCCGTCACGGCGAACAGCGCATAGAAGGCAAGCCAGCGCACGATCGCGGAGAAGCGACGGCAATACGCCATCACGACAACGGTAAGCGCCAAAACGCCCATCTCGGCGAACAGGCTTTGCATAAGCGCCATCTGCACGTTGATCGCCGCCAGAACCGCAAGCGACGTACGCGGGTCAAGATGGCGCGGTGCAGCGTTGGCAGACGTCGAAGGCTGCGTCTGCACTACCGCGTTCAAGGGCAAAGGCGCGCCCATCGAAAGAGCCATGCGATTATCGTCCTTCTTCCTACTAGTTAGCCATATATAACTATTTACGATAAAATACGACTCAATAAGGCAATGCGGAAGACGGAACGGGAAGATGGAAAACTACGCCGAAAAGAATTCAAGTTCTACCGAAAAATCGAACGGAAGCTACGCCTCAGAACAAGGAAACCCGCTTTACGACATGTTCGTCACACAGCTTTCTCAGTTGCACACCGTATGCTCAAAGGAAGCGCTCGCGCGCGGATTCGGCCAGGCCAACCTGGTGCGAAGCATCGGCGAGACATGGTTCGTCGACCCCCGATACGGCAGGGGCTCTTATTGGTTCTACCTCATGGACGGCGACACCATCGTCGTGTCGATGGACATCACATACGAACGCGCCGTGGAGGCAGTCATAGAGACTATTCCCTATCTGGGGTTCGGCCTCTATGAGCATGCGATGCCCATGTATTGCTCGCCTGAGTGCGCTGGATCAAACTGCAAGCTCATAGGGCACGACTGGGATGGCGGCCCCTACATAAGCTCGTTCGAGCCCGGCAAGCGACTGTCATCGGCGTCGATCACCATAGCCCCCGAAGCGATACACCGCTATGCGGATGCCCTACACTGCGATGAGAAGGAACTACGCCGCGCCATCGAGCAGCTCACCACGTCGGACGGCGTGCCCGGCTTGCCCTCGGCACTTCGAGGACTTGACATCACCTACCCCGCCGCATCGGTAGCCGATGCGTATTACCACGCCAAGGTGATTGAATGCTTCGCGATACTAGCAAGCAGCATTCCCGAAAGGGACATGGCAGCCGACGCTGTGCGCATAAGCGACAGGGACTGCGTCGAGTGCATCTGCTCCTACATCGACAGCAACCTATCATCCGATCTCAGCACGAAAACACTGTGCGACATCGCCCATGTAAGCGAGGGGAAGATGATATCGGCGTTCCGCAATGTGCAGGGAGACACCCCACAAAGCTACATCCGCGCACGGCGCCTGGAGCACGGTCGACGCCTTCTCCTTGATGGAAGCCGCGAAATCGGCGGAATCGCCAAAAGCGCAGGCTATCGCAACCAAGGAGCGTTCACCGACGCATTCAAGCGCGCCTACGGCACAACGCCGCGCGCCTACCGCAAAAGACTACGAAACGAATAGGAATAGCATCGAGCGATGTCCACTCCCCAAACAAAAGATAAGGAGCGCTCTGAGGATCCGCTAGGTACTTCTCCTGCAGATCCGAGAATACCTTGGTCTCCAAGACCGTCAGCTCGCATTTATGCTATACGATCATCTTCCTTGCCTCATCAGTAAGTGGAACGAGCTTTCCAGAGATTATGCTCTTCTTCAGTGATTTAGCCGGCGGTCTGCTGGTCCACCATTCGCTGCCACGCCCTTATCGCCACGACAGTTAAAACCGACAACCCAACTGGAATTGACCGAAATAGCACAACAGCAAATCCGCGTGGCAGAGTGGGAATAGCGGGAATACGTGCAACATACGCATGGGAAGACAGACGAGGGACGACGCGGCAAAGCTCTTCTCGGAGCTCGGCACAAGCACGACCCAGGCGATCAACATGTTCCTCGAGCAGGCCGTGAGGGAGCAGAGGATCCCCTTCGAGGTCACCGCAAGGCCGGCAATCGAGTACGGCAGCGAGAGCATGGAAAATAAGCACGCCTGCCCATCGCGTCGTCCGCCGCAGCGCCCTTGCGGCTAGGCCAGCCGCCAGATCGGGGTTGCATGCTTTTGATAGGTCAAAAATATAGTAAATGCGCTATACTTTCGGCATGGCAAAAATCGACGACATATACGAGGCGGTAGACGACTTCGGCCTGATCACCTCTGCCGAGGCGGCCGAGCTCGGCATGTCCAGGGCGGAGATGGTCCAGCAAGAAAAGCTGGGGAAGCTCGTGCGCGTCGCGCGCGGCGTGTACCGCATGCCCATCTGGCCGTCGCAGCCGCAAGCGCCCTATGCCATCGCAGTGAAGGCGGCGGGCGAAGGGGCCTTCCTCTGCGGAGAGTCTGTTGTGGCGCTGCTGGGGCTGGCGCCAACGGACCCTACCAAAATGCGCCTCGCGTCGCCGAGGCGCTGCCGGCGCAATCTGGGCCCCGGGGTCACCTTGGAGCGAATGGGCGGGACGGCCCCCGTCTACCTGGAGGGCATCGCCTGCCAGCCCTTGCCGGCCGCCATCGCGGCAGCCTCGAAGACCATGGGGGCCGACCGGGCCATCGAGGCCGCGAGCGAAGCGCTCGCGCGCGGCTACATTACCAAAGAGGAGGAAGAGCGGATCAAGGAGGAGATAACCCGATGAAGAGGCCAAACAGCATGCGCCATCTCGACGACGCGATACGCAGGCTCTGCGGGGGCGGACGGGCGGCGCCGGCCTGAATGGTTGGTCCCTTCTTTGTATAGATGACCATACAGAGAAGGGACAACCAAGAAGACGGGTTGCTGATGCGGATTCCCGCGCGCTCGCGATCACCCGACGGGGACTGTATTTTCATCTTTTATACTGCATTGCAGCATGTGAACTATCTCAGACGCTGATCGCTCGCATCGAATCATCGTCGATTTCCGTTTAACGATTTCTTTTCCCGGTATTTTCCGACCCCCGGATTTCCTCGTGATAGAAGTAATCCACAATCGCCGGATGCCCCTGCGGGACCCTGCCATAAGGCATTTCGTTATCCACAAAGGGGCAATCGTGCTTCTTTGCCACTTCCCCGGCTTTCACTTCAAGCGCTTCAAAGTATATGCGGTCACGTTTGTTATAGATTTCATCGTAAAGCGGTAGAAGATCGGGATATTTCCCAGCGATGTAATCCAGGATCGTCTTCTTGAAACCGCCCCGGAGGTTGAGGTTTTCGAGCCAAAACAAATCGCACTGATCCTTTACTCGCTCAAAGATCGCCTCAAAATCCGTGATGCCGGGAAAAACCGGGGACACGAAGCAGACCGTACGGATTCCCGCATCATATACCTGCTTCATAGCGGTAATCCGGCGCTCAATGCTCGGAGCGGAGTCCATATCGTTCTTGAAGTTTTCATCCAGCGTGTTGATCGACCATGAAACGGTCACTCGTCCAAGCTTCTTCAAAAGGTCGATATCCCGTACCACAAGGTCAGACTTTGTACAGATCAGGATATCTGCGTCGCCGCCGACCAACTGCTCCAGTAGTTTCCTGGTATTCCCGAATCGCTCCTCCTGCGGATTGTAGCCATCCGTCACAGAACCGATGACCACCCGCTGCCCGGCGTATTTCTTCGGGTTTTTGATTTGCGGCCAATGCTTCACATCAAGGAAGGTGCCCCACTCCTCCTTGTGCCCGGTAAAGCGCTTCATAAAGGAGGCGTAGCAATACTTGCAGGCATGTGTACAGCCTACATAGGGGTTGACCGAGTAACCGCCTACCGGCAGGCTGGACTTGGTCATGATGTTCTTTGTCTCCACCTCGTTAATGAGGATTCCGTCGATTACCTCTGCCACGATCTCTGCATCTCCAGCACTTTATCGAACTCTTCCGGCAATTCCTGAATCATATTTTCATTCCCTACGATGGAGACGAGGTCTTCCTTCATAAACACCGGGATGCCAAGCGTATGCGCCTGGTCGGTCAGAGACCATGCCCACTCCGGTTCCGTATGAACCTTCCTGCTCTGCGCCCCGGTCATGGTACCGACGACGATCCAGTTGATCCCGGAAAGGTCGACCGTGCCGGGGTCGTCGAATAACGGCTCAAAGGTAACGAAGTAGTGCTTTGCTCTGACGTTTTTCCGAAGGGCGCCAATGCGCCACAGCTCTGCTTCCCTCGTCACCGTAACGCCAAACCATGCGTTTTCCAGGTCGGTATCAAAATTCAGCAGATCGGGTCTCTTGGTCAGGAACAGGAACTGATGCTGTGAATTCTCACGGATCTTTGCAAATACCTCGTCTCTCCATTCCGGATTCCATCCGGAGAGGTCGCTCATGCCGGTAAGAAGAAAGTTCTGCGGACGCTTCTTTTCCATCATCTTGAGCTTGCTCGGGAAGAACTCAGGATCAGCGAAGCTATCGATGACATGCCAGCGTTTCACATTGTTGCGGGCATAGCAATATGTGCACCCCACCGTGCAGCCGATGACGATATTCATGTTCTGAATCTGATCTTTGATGCAGATACTCATGGTTCCCGCCCATCCTCAAGGTGGTTGGTGGGCTCGACGATAAATTGCTCGTATGCAGTCACCCCATGCACTCCTTTGGCTATAATCAACATGTGTCTACAAACAGTATCCTTGTTGATTTCCTCAGGGACAATGGACAAATGCGTGCACCTGTCGATAAACGAACAGCTATTGAACGTTGTCGAGCAACTTAGATTGGAGAGACGATGGGAGAAGTGAAGATTGACCGCCGACGGCGCTACACCCTCTCGGTCATACGGGAGGCGTTCTTTGCGCTGCTGACCGAGGTCGGCTTCGCAAAGATGACGGTGGCGGACATCTGCCGTCGCGCCGATATCAACCGGGGCACGTTCTATCTGCACTATGAGGACAAGTTCGCGCTGCTCGATGCGCTTATCGACGAGGCCCTGGCGGCGGCGCCCCCGCTCGAGGGAGCGGAGGCGGGGGCCCTCTGCCAGCGCCCGCCGGCAGACGACGATTATCGCCTGCTATATTCGGATAGCGACGCGTATGCCCGCGTGGCACAGCGCGTCATCGAGCGCGGAGCCGAGCAGATGGTCCCTCGGATCATGCAGAGAACAGGGCTTTCACGCGAGGACGCCCATCTGCTCTTCGTCCACAACGTCCAGGGAAATCTCGCGGTCAACCGCCTGCTCGGTTGGAGGCGGGGTCCCGAGTTCGCCCACGCCCAGGAGCTGCTCAGCGCCTATTCCGAAGGGGGCCTGCAGGCGGTATCGACTCGTCATGATTCCTTTAGTTCATCTTAACCGTAAACCCATGCAGAGAAGGGACAACCAAGGAGACAGGTTGCTGACGCGGATATCCGCACGCCCGCGACTACCCGACGGGGACTGTGTTTTCATCCCTGATTGCCGATTCAGCAGCATCCGCGAAAGCGCTTTGGCATCGCTGCTGAAGTGGCGCGGTTAGACTAGCTCTCTGGCGCATCTTTGCGCGTGTCGCCTTCTTGGTTTCGAAACTTTATAATAATTCGGGTTTCGAAACCAAGAAGGAGCGGATAACGGCTTAGGTAGACCGCAATACGTACATGGAGCAGCTTTGAGCGCGCAAAGGCACCCGACCTACCGAAAGCAAGCAAGGCGTTTAGCCAGCGCCTTCACCGCAATCAAGGCAAGCAGGATCGCAACCTCGGTCAGCACGATCGCGCCTCCCGGCTTAAATCCCAGCGAGTACGACATCGCCAAGCCGATCGCCGCGCTTGTCACGCCCACCGAGCACGACACCGCCATGGTCTGCCTCCAGCTCCGAGCCACCACCAGGGCGCACGCCACGGGCACCGTCATCATGGAGCTTACGATGAGGGTTCCCACCGTGCGAGACGCGATGGAAACCGTAGCCGCCGTCATCAAGATGAACAAAAGGTTCACTGCCGTCACGCGGACGCCGGCAAGCCTTGCAGCGCGCTCGTCTATGGTCACCCAAAACAGCTCTCGACGAAAAGCCGCGCACAGCGCAACCACTGCCGCGCCAAGGACCACGACGGACACAAGCTCGTCGTTGCTGACCGTCACGATGCTACCGAACAGAAAGCTTGAGAACGTGGAGCTGTTCGGCGTGAACCCGGAGAGCACACCGGCAAGCCCCACGCCCGCAGCCATCACCACGGCGATGGCGAGGTCGGCATGGCCCTCGAAGCGGCGGCGAATCCCCTCGATGGCAAGAGCCGATGTCATGCAGGCGACCGTTGCGCCTGCAACAGGGTTGATTCCGCCGATAAGGCCTGCCGCCACGCCGGCAAGCGAAGCGTGCGAAAGGGCGTCGCCCACCATCGAAAGGCGCTTGAGAACCACCACCACGCCCACCAATGGCACGGCTACGCCCAAAACGATGCCCGCGATGAACGCGCGCGTCATGAACCCATGGGAAAACATATCCGCAAGATACGCCAGCATCTACGCCTCCTTATCCCGCGCAACCGGTTCCCGGCATGCAGCGTTTTCCGCAAGCATGCTCGACTCGAGACGGAGCACGCGCGCGGACAGGCCGGAAAGGCGCCGTACATCGTGCGTCACGATGACCACCGATTTCGCCTTCGACTTCGCGATACCCTGCAAAAGCCCGGCGAACGCCTCGACAGCATCGGCGTCCATACCGCTAGTCGGCTCGTCGAGGATGAGCAAATCGGGATGGTTGACCAAGGCGCGTGCCAGAAGCACGCGCTGCACCTGCCCACCGGAAAGCTCGCCGATGGGGCGCTTGGAGTAGCCCTGCATGCCCACGCTGGCGAGGGCGGTCGACACGGCGTCGTCATCTTCCGAACGGGACGGAAACCTTATGCGCAGCGCGTAGCGGTTCGCGGCGACGACCTCCTTGACGGTAGCGGGAAAGCGCTCATAGGTTCCCGCTATGCACTGGGGCACGTAGCCAACACGCCGCCAATCGCAAAACGACGATGCCGGCACGCCGAAGAGCCTGACAGCGCCCGCAGTCGGGATGAGCTCTCCGAGCATGACGCCGAGCAGCGTTGACTTCCCAGCGCCGTTTTCGCCCACAATCATGCACGTCTCGCCTTCTCCGATGCGCAAGCTCACATCCCTCAGAACAGGGGACGATCCGTAGGAAAACGCCACCCGGTCCAGCTCCACCGCCGCATCCGCAGCACCGCCTGCATCTATCGCATCGGCCGAGCCCAACCGGCCGGCCTGTTTGCTTGCAAGATTTCCGCCCATGTTCGCACTCGCTCTATTGCTGGTTCAATGCGCTGACAAGCTCCTTGAGGTTGTCGCGCATAACGGAGAAGTAGTCTTCTCCCGCATCAAGCTCATCTTGCTCGAGGCCCTCGACGGGGTTGAGCACCTCGCACGAAGCCCCCGTCTCGCTGGCAATCTGCTCGGCGACCTTAGGGCTCACCAGGTCCTCCGAGAAAATGACCTTCACGTTGTGGTCGCGCACGAACTGCACGATCTCGGACATGGCCTTCGCATCGGGCTCGCCTTCCGCGTCCATGCCCGTGATGGGCTCCTGCGTCAGGCCGTACGCGTCGCACAGATAGCCGAACGCCTCATGGGACACGACGATGGTCTTGCCGGAAGTCTGGGAGAGCTGCTCGGAAAACTCCTTGTCGAGGGTGTCGAATTCACCAGCCCACTTCGTGTAGTTCGCCTCATAATCGGAAGCGTTATCGGGGTCGGCCTTCACGAGCGCGTCCTTGATGTTCTCGGCCTCCTTCTTCGCGTTCTCAGGCGCAAGCCACACGTGCGGGTCGTGCTCGCCGGCGTGCTCGCCCTCCTCGGCCCCGTCGGCATCGTGGTCGTGGTCGGCGAGGCGCAGATCGAGGCCGTCGGATGCGCAAACGGCAATACCGGCGAGGTTCGAGGAGGCCAGGGTATCGTCAACCCAGCCCTCCATGTCCGCCCCGTTGTAAACGAAGACGTCGGCGTCCTCGATGGCCTTGACGTCGCTCGGCGACGGCTCCCATTCATGCGGCTCCGTTCCCGCCGGGCAAAGGTTCGCGACCTCAACGTGATCTCCTCCGATCTTCTGGGCAAAGTCGGCCATCGGGTAGAAGCTCGCCACCACCTGGACCTTTTGAGGTTCGCTTGAGGACCCCTCATCACCAGCAGCTGCGCTCGAATTGCCCGAAGCGCTGGAGCACGCGGAAAGCCCCGCAATGCACAGCACGGCCACTGCGGCTGCAAAAGCCGCATAAATCAATTTATTCAGTTTTACCATCGGTATATCCCCTGTTGAAAACGCCCGCAAGCGGGCAAGGTGTACGGCTGCTCAAAAGAAGGCGTCTCCTAGCAGTCAAGCCTCACCTTCAGCCCGACGAGCGTCTGCTCGGCAACGCAGCTGCGCCGGGCGATGCAGAGCAGCACCAACAGGACAACCGACGCAAGCGGGGCAATGCGCGCGGGGATATCGGCTCCGGAATGGGCAATAGAGCCGATGGCTGCAAGCACAAAGCAGATTTCGCACCCGTCCCCCGGGCAATCGTGCTGCGCTTCGACGACGACGAACAAAGAAGGAGCGACGAGGGCGAACGCAAGCGCCAATGCCGCGATGCGCATGCGAAGGCTAGGCATCCGCACGCCCCTTCCCGTCATTCGCGCGACGTGCGCACGATTCGCAGACCCCGAACAAGACGGTGCTGGACATATCGACCCGAAAGCCATGATCGGTCAGCATATGGGTGCAAAGCTCATCGACTTTCTCGCAATCGAGATGGATGAGCCTGCCGCATACCGTACACTTCGCATGATAGCAACGGGTTCGCATGCACGCGCTGCGGTCGACGATCTCGAAGCAAGCGCTCTTCTCGCCGACAGGCCGGGATTTCACCGCAAGGCCCTCGTCGACGAGCTTCTCAAGCTGGCGATAGACCGTAGCAGGCGAAACCCGATGCCCGTTTTCGGCAAGCTCGGCGTACACGGCCGAGGCGGTCATATGGCCGCCCGCCCCGAGAAGGCAATCAATTACCGCCCTTCTCTGTTCCGTGTTGTACTGCTCGCGCATGAATGCCTGCCCTTCAATTTGAGAATGTTTCGCATATTAAGACGGGGTGCTGAAGCTGTCAAGGCTATCTCACAATCTTTTTCATGCCTTTGCTTGATGATTCTCAAACAGGGATAATACCAATCCGCTGGCCGTCGGTGTCGGCGATGAGGTGCAGGCCCATGCGGGGATTCTCCCAGACGTTGCACCCCATCTTCTCGGGAAGAAACGCCTTAGACTCAAGGAAAGCTCCCTTGACGTTCGTATCGAAAAAGCTGTCCCATCAATATGCACAGAAAACCTTCGTACAATGTTTAGGGGAATCGAAACGGCGGGCCTCCTTTACGGGTAAAATCGTGCTGATCGATCGCTTGGATACCAAAAGGACATCACATGGAAATCCCTAGCACCCTGTGCAGCAACCTGTACGACTTCGCATTCTGCCCCGAGCCCTGCTACGACCGCCTGGTCGACCTGGCCGATCCCGAGGATTGGGGCCTCAACAACCGCATTCTCAAAAACTACCTGTCGTTCTCGTTTAGCCGCGCGGTATTCCTAACCGAGCGAGACGCGGAGCAAGAAGCACCGTCCAACCTGCCATTAGTCTTCGACGACGGCCGCTGCCTGTTCAACACAGGCCTGTACACGCGCCGCTACGAGAACATCTACGGCCTGTTCGAGCCCAACACCAAGCCCGATGCGCGCCAGCACTGGTTTTTGAAAGGCTTCTTCAAAGAGAGCGACCCCATGCTGGTCGCCTTCGAGTACCTTCCCTGCCGTGTGCACTTTGCCGAGGACCCCTCCGAACTCGTCTTCGACTACCGCCTGCCCATCCGATCCAACATCGACCACATCTTAGGCGATGAGGAAAATCTGACGCGCATTCCCGCCAGTCTCATGGGGGAAGACAACTCGCTGCTGCTTCGCCGCGCCTTCGAGGGCGCCGTCGCCGAAGCAGCCCGCCGCGCCGCTGCCAACTATACGCTCGCCGTGCCGCAGTTCTATGGCGGCCGGATCCAGTTGCTGCTGCCGCTGTGTCTGACCAGCGACAAGCCCGAACTGGCACTGACCATCCAGCGCGAAGACGGGTTCTACGCCGCACGCACCTGTCTCACGATTGAGATGGCCTACAACAACGCGCGTCTTATCTGCCGTCCCGAGACCTCCTGGATTAAGCGGTAGCGACTGGCTCATCTGCGAGGTTGCGCTTCATTTGGCACGCGGGGCAAGCCTTGCGCCAGCAGATTGGCTGATGAGCACGTAGAACCTGCCATGTCAGACGACCACCCTAGCTTAGGAGCAACATGAAGCCGATAGCGCACATCCGCACCGACCTACCGCAGAAGTTCGGAATCCCCCGCAACAGCTTTCTCGCGCCCCACCTGCGAGGATGCATCGTATTCGAACCCGAATGCGCCCTCGAATCGGCAGTTGCGGGCATCGAGAGCTTCTCTCATCTCTGGCTGATCTGGCAATTCGAGAACGGCGTGCCGGGCGGAACCGCCGACGACATCGCCGCCGATTATGCAGCGTCTAGCAGGAGCGGGGCAAACGCCAGATGGTCGCCGACCGTGCGACCCCCGCGACTGGGCGGCACCGAGCGGATGGGCGTTTTCGCATCGCGCAGCCCCTTTCGCCCGAACCCGCTGGGCTTAAGCTGCGTGAAGCTCGATCGGGTGGAACACACCGACGCCGGGCCCGTGCTTCACGTCCTCGGGGCAGATTTGCGAGACGGCACGCCGATTCTCGACATCAAGCCCTATATCCCCTTCGCCGACTGCCATCCCGACGCCCGCGGCGGATGGATCGAAGACGCGCCGTGGCACGAGCTTACGGTCGACTTCCCTGACCAGCTTCGCGAATCAATCGAGGAAGACAAGCTCGCCGGCCTCGTCGAGGTTCTGAGGCAAGACCCGCGGCGCGCGGGAAGCAAGCACGATCCCTCGCGCGTGTACCATCTCGCCTATTCCTCGCTCGACGTCGCCTTCACCGTAGACGGGGATGCCCTGCACGTCGTCTGCGTGAGCTAGAGCTACCTCCCGCACGTCTTCCCAGCGGAGAGCACGTCGCACAACTCCCCGAATGACCACAAACTCGGGGTTTTGAACGTGCGTCTCGCCCTGGCCAAACCAAGGGCGGCGATTGCGCGTCCTGCGCAGTTGAGGCAGTCGCGGTATGCTCCCCGCGCATCACGCGGTCGCAACAGCCTCCCCAACGGGGAGCTCCACGCGCATGACGGTGCCGTCCTCGGAGCTCGCCTCGACCTCCACCGTGCCGCCATGAAGCGCGGCGATTTCCCATACAAGCGAAAGTCCCAGCCCAACGCCGCCGTATTCCCTGCTGCGGGACGAATCGACGCGGAAGAACGGCTGGAAGATGCTCTCCTTGAACTGCTCAGGGATCCCTGGGCCGCCATCGGCGATCCGCAGAACAACGCGCCCGCCCTCCTCACAGGCGGAGACGCGGACCGCCGTGTCGGGTCGGCTGTACCGAATTGCGTTCTCGACCAGGTTGAACACGAGCCGATACATCAACGTGTCGCTGCCGATCAGCCAGGCATCCCCGCTACGCTCAAGGGCGATGCCGCGCGCCTCGGCGAGGGGCGCAAGGTCGGCGAGAACCTCCTCGACCATCGGAGCTAACTCAATCCGGTCGTTGCAGGGCACGCTGCGAAGCTCGCTCATCTCGAGCAGCGTCTTCGTCATCTGCGACATCTTCTCGGTCTGCTCCTGAAGAAGCTCGAGGAAGGCAGCCTCTTCAGGCCCCATGTCGGGATGCTCGGCGGAGAACAGCTCGACCTGCGCCTGCATGAGCGCAAGCGGCGTCCGCAGCTCGTGCGCGGCGTTCCCCGTGAACTGCCGCTGTGCGCTAAAGCCCTCGTCAAGGCGGTCGATCATGCTGTTGAACGACTTGCTGAACTGCTGGAACTCGGGCAGCACGTCCTCGCTGATCTTCATGTCCGCCAAATTGCTCGGCTGCACGTTTTCAACCTGCGACGCAAAAGCCCGCAGCGGCCTGAGCGCGCGGCCGCTGACGAAGTACGCCAGCACGCCGCCGAGCAGCGTCACCGCAACCGTGATAAGCCAATTGGTCGCACTGAAGGATTCCTGTGCGTTGCTCACAACGATCGTAAGCTCTTCGTCGAGCTCGCGGTTGTCGGGGTCGAACGACGCGGCGGCACCCCCGTCGATGTCGGCGCACGCCGATATGCCACTGCCGATCGAGTCCATGTAACGCATTCCCGAATACCCGATGAGGCAGTTCATCAGCACGCACGTCACACACACGAGAAGAGCCGTCATCAGCGTGATGCGCCACTGCAGCGAGAGCCTTTTCATGAGACATCCTCCATCACGTAGCCCTCCCCGATGCGATTGCGTATAGGGTCGTGCCCCAAAGCAGCGCGCAGCTTCTTCCTCAAGGCGGAGATGTGCACCCTGATCGAGTTGCTGAAGTTGTTCACGCTGCTGTCCCACACGTGTTCGAGCAGCTCCTCCTGGCTGACCGGCCGCCCCTGATTGAGCATCATATACTCGAGTATCCCGATTTCCTTTCTCGTGAGGGACAAAGCCTCCTCGCCTACAGCCGCCCGGCGCGCCTTTGTGTCAAAAGTGAGATTTCCGCAGGTCAACAGCACATCATTTTGCGTAAAACGCCTGAGCGTGAGGCTGCGTATCCTCGCCGCAAGCTCTTCGAGGTGAAACGGCTTCGTGAGGTAATCGTTCGCGCCCGCGTCAAGGCCCGCCACCTTCTCGGCAACCTCGCTGCGCGCCGACAAGATGAGCACCTTGGTCTCGCAGTCAACTTCTCTCAGTGTCCTAAGCACCGTCATGCCATCCGCGCCGGGAAGGTTCAGGTCGAGCACGACAAGATCGAAGTTCTCGACGGCAAGCAGGTCAAGCGCTTCCCGCCCATCGTGGCAGCAGTCGACGCTGTACGCAAGGCGCCTCAAGCTGCGCGCGATCGCATCGCTCAGCGACCGTTCGTCTTCAACAACCAAAATGCGCATGCGGGCCTCCTCGCATAGACGCGTCTCTCTTAACACGGATTTTATAGGCGATATGTTCCAATGGGTCGCGGAACGGAAGGAATAGGCTTATTTCTCCCGAAAGGAGCGATTGGATTGTTCAAAGCGATAAAGCCTGCAGCGCAAATTGCCTTGCTGGCAGCCGGAGTGACCATGGTGTGTTTCGGCGCGATGAGGGGCGAAGCCGACGCCGTGCTAGCCAAAGCGATTCGACTGTGCTTGGAGTGCATCGGAATTGGATAAGAGAAGAAACCCCGTATCGCAGTTTTTAAGCCGCTTCCGTAGCTGGATCCAAGCGGGCGCGACGCTGCTCACCAATATCCACCTGCCGAACTTCTTCAAGGGCACTATCTATCAGGGGCAGGGCAAAGCGGTCTGCGTACCCGGCCTGAACTGCTATTCCTGCCCCGCGGCCACAGGCGCCTGCCCCATCGGGTCGTTTCAGGCGATCGTGGGCTCATCGAAGTTCAGCTTTTCGTACTACGTGACCGGGTTTTTGATTCTCATCGGCGTGCTGTTGGGGCGTTTCGTGTGCGGGTTCCTCTGCCCCTTTGGCTGGCTGCAGGAGCTGCTGAATAAAATCCCTGGCAAGAAGTTGTCCACAAGGAAACTCAAACCGCTTAGGTACCTGAAGTACGTCGTGCTGCTGCTCACCGTGATCTTGCTGCCCGCGCTGCTTGTCAACGACGTCGGGATGGGCGACCCGTACTTCTGCAAGTACCTCTGCCCGCAGGGAGTGCTCGAAGGCGCGATTCCGCTCGCCATCGTCGATGCCGGCATACGCTCCGCATTAGGGGCGCTGTTCACCTGGAAGCTTGTCGTCCTTATTGCAGTGGTCGTCTTGAGCGTGCTTATTTACCGCCCATTTTGCAAATGGGTCTGCCCGCTCGGCGCACTCTATGCGCTCATGAACAAGGTATCCCTGCTTGGAATAAAGGTTGACCAGCACCGATGCATCTCGTGCAGCACGTGCGCGAAGACATGCAAGATGGACGTCAAGGTCACAGAGTCGCCCAATCACACCGAGTGCATCCGCTGCGGCAAGTGTTTAAGGGCCTGCCCGACCGACGCCATCGGCTTCAGCTACGGCCTGAGCTTGCCGGAAAAGCAACCGAAGCAGCAATGCGAAGAGAGCTGACGAATTGAGAAAACGACAAGCAAAGCAAACGATTGCAAATGGAGGAATGATTATGAAACTAACGAAAATTGCGGTAGTGCTGGTGGTCTCCCTTTTGGCGTTCAGCCTTGCAGCCTGTTCGGCTCCTAATGATAGCGAAGCCGACTCCGCAAGCGGCAACACCGATATCGCGGCTTTGCTGGCAACGCAGCCGAAGAACACCGAGGAGGCGACCGAACTGCACCAAAAACTCATGCAGAAGGAAAACGAGATCCTCTCCGGCGACTCGAAGCTGTGGGAGAAAGTGTTTCTGGCAGCCAACAAGGACATGCCGATGATCGAGGACGGCAAGAACTACGGCGACTTCCTCCTCGACACGATCGAGGGCGCCAAAGACCAGTTCTCGGCCGAGGAGCTGAAGACGCTCAAGACCGGAGCGCAGCAGGTCAAGGAAATCGAGGACAAGCTCGCGGCCCTCGAGAAGGACTTCCCCGGATGCGGTAGCTCCCCGAGCTCAGGGGAGAGCGTCGACGCGTCGAGCGCCGGCATGCCGAATAGCGCAGGCGCCGCTACCAGTGCGGGCAAGTTCCCGAGTTTCCAGGGGAAAGACCTCGACGGCAACGAAGTGACCAGCGACAAGCTCTTCTCGGGGAGCAAGGTGACCGTGGTCAACTTCTGGTTCACCACCTGCAAGCCGTGCGTGGGCGAGCTGGGCGACTTGGAAGCGCTCAACAAGGAGCTCGCCGGCAAGGGCGGCCAGGTCGTGGGCGTGAACTCCTTCACGCTCGACGGTGACGCGACCGCGATTTCCGAGGCGAAGGACATCCTCGCGAAGAAGGGCGTCACGTACAAGAACGTCTGGTTCGCGTCGAGCAGCGAGGCTGGGAAGTTCACCTCCGAGATGTTCTCGTACCCGACCACTTACGTCGTCGACAAGAACGGGAACATCGTGGGAGACCCGATCGTCGGCGCTATCACCTCCCCCGAGCAGCAGAAAACGCTCAGCAAGCTCATCGACCAGGCAATCGCGAACAGCGAGGGATAAGCCCGCAAGCGAGCGCTATGGGAAGGCCCCGGCATGCGAACCACCGGGGCCTTCCTGCGTCTTGCGAGGCATACGCGCCAATCTGTGAAATTCTTACGTATGGGTAAGATTTTCGTGCAATTGGGAAAATCGTACCTATAGGTTAGAAATTCGCTAAAGCACCAGGTAGCGACCGGTAATGCTTTCCGGGTTCGCAGCGATTTCCGCGGGCGTCCCGCACGCCACGATGCGGCCGCCCGCCTTTCCGCCATGCGGGCCCATGTCGACCACGTAGTCGGCGTTCGCAATGAAATCGAGGTCGTGCTCGACCACCACCACGGTGGCGCCCTGCTCCACAAGCCGCTCGAACACGCCGAGCAGCGTCTCGACGTCGCGCGGGTGCAGACCGATTGTCGGCTCGTCGAACACGAACACGGCGTCTTCCTGCCCTCTGCCCATCTCGCTTGCAAGCTTCAGGCGCTGGGCCTCCCCGCCGGAAAGCGCGGGCGTTGCCTCGCCGAGCGTGAGATACCCCAGCCCCAGGTCATGCAGGGTTTGCAGCTTCTCGTGCGCCTTCTTGATGTCGGCAACATGCGCAAGCGCCTCATCGACCGAGAGCGAAAGCAACGCTGGCAGGCTGAGCGTCTGGCCACAGGGCGCACCCTTCTCGGGGCGGCGAATGCCCTCGGCTGCGGCGCTATAGCGAGAGCCGCGGCAATCGGGGCAGGCGATGTCGACGTCGGGCAAGAACTGCACATCAAGCGAGATCTGCCCCGTGCCGTCGCATGTGGTGCAGCGCAGGCTTCCCGTGTTGTACGAGAAGTCGCCCGCCTTAAGACCCGCCGCCTTCGCCGCCTCGGTGCGCGCATAGGCGCGGCGCAAGTCGTCGAGCACGCCACAGTATGTCGCCACGGTCGAGCGGACATTCACCCCGATGGGGGTCGCGTCGATCAGGTTCGCGCGCTTGATGCCGTCTGCGGCAAGCGCCGTCACGTGCTCGGGAAGCGCCTCGCCCGCCGCGGCGCAGGCAAGAGCGGGGATGAGCGTCTCCAGCACGAGCGTCGTCTTGCCCGAACCCGACACGCCCGTCACGGCGGTAAGCCGGCCCCGCGGGATGTCGATGGCGAACGGCTTCACCGTATGCAGCCCACTCGATTCGAGGTGAATCCGCCCCAAGTCGAACATTTCCCCAGCTTGCGCCTGCGAGCGAGCCGCCACGCGCTTCGCGCCAGAAAGGAAGGGTCCTATGATCGAGGCCTCATCGCGGGCGACCTCGCCAACCGATCCTTGGGAAACCACCGTGCCGCCGTCCGCACCCGCGACGGGCCCCATTTCCACCAGATAGTCGGCGGCGCGCAGGATGCGCGTGTCATGGTCGACCATCACCACGGAATTCCCGTCGGCAATCAAATCGCGCATCACGCCCAAAAGGCCGTCGATGTTGGCGGGATGCAAGCCGATAGAGGGCTCGTCCATCACGTAGAGCACGCCAGTGGTTCGGTTCCTCACCGAACGCGCGAGCTGCACGCGCTGGCGTTCCCCCGTGGAAAGCGTGGCACCCGCGCGGTCGAGCGAGAGATACCCCAACCCCAGCTCCAGCAGGCGCCGAGCGGTGCCCGCAAACGACTCGCAGATGGATTTCGCCATGGGACGCATCTTATCGGGAAGACTTCCCGGCACGCCTTCCACCCACGAAACCGCCTCGTCAAGCGTCATTTCCGTCGCCTGCGCCAGGTTGATGCCGCGCACAAGCGGCCCGCGCGCGGCCACCGAGAGGCGCGTGCCTCCGCAATCGGGGCAGGGCCCCTCGGTCAAAAACTTCGCGACGCGGCGCAACCCCTTCTCGTCCTTCGCCTTCGCAAGCGAGTTCTCCACCGTGCGCACGGCGTTGTAATAGGTGAAGTCGAGCTCGGCGAAGTTCTCGCCCTTCTTCGCCTTGTACAAAATGTGCCGCTTCTCGGCCGGGCCATTGAACACGATGTCGCGCTCGGCGGGCGAAAGCTCGCGAAACGGCACGTCCGTGCGCACGCCCATAGCGCCGCACACCTGCTTCATAAGGTCCCACATAAGCGAGCCCCACACCACCACTGCGTCCTCGTCGATGGTCTTGCTCTCGTCGGGCACGAGCGCGGCGCGGTTCACGGTGCGCGCGATACCGGTGCCGCCGCAGGTGGGACAGGCCCCCTCGCTGTTGAAGGCAAGCTGCTCGGCACCGAGACCGAAGAACTCGCCACCGCAATGCGGGCACGAAATTGCCAGCTCAGCGACAACGTTCAAACTTGGCGGCACATGCTTTCCGCAATGCGGGCACACATGGCTGCCGACGCGCGAGAAGAGCAGCCGCAGGCTGTTCAAAAGCTCACTCGAGGTGCCGAACGTCGACCGCACGCCGGGCACCGCCGGGCGCTGGTGCAACGCGAGCGCGGCGGGAACGTAGCGCACGTCGTCGACTGCGGCCTTGCCCGCCTGGGCGATGCGCCGGCGCGTGTAGGTGGAAAGCGCCTCCAAATAGCGACGCGACCCTTCGGCGTACAGCACGCCAAGCGCGAGCGAGCTTTTACCCGAGCCCGACACGCCAGCGATGCCCACAAGCTGGCCGAGCGGAATGTCCACGTTCACGTTCTTCAAATTGTGCACGCGCGCGCCGCGCACCTCGATATGGTCGATATTCTGCATGATTTCCTTAATCTAGCGTTGCACCAGCAAGAAGAGGCGCACCCAATGCGGCTACCCGTATCCGCTCGCAGCTTCATGCCGATCGCCGATGCCCGCTTGCGGCTTTAAAACAACGGCCAGCACTTGCTCGCTGGCGGACTCCTACGAATGGCCCAGGTCGTAGAGCTTCCTGATATCCTTCGGCAACCCGTCGGGAATCATTCCCCAAAGGCCCTCTTCCCCGCCGTCTTTTTGGGCCGTCTCGTAGTACCAGCACTTGAATTTCACCATGGCGAGCGCCTTCTGCATACGCTCGATTTCCTGCTCGGCCCGGACCTTGCGCGCCTCGAACAGCTCCCTTCGCTCGGCGTAGGTCGACGGCCCCTCTTGGACCATATCGACGAAGCGCTTGATGTCCTTGATCCCGAGCCCCGTTTTCTTCAGGCAATCGATGACACGAAGCAGTTCTAACTCCTGCTCGCCGAAGCGACGGATACCGCTCGAACGCTCTAAGCTGGGGAAAAGCCCTTCTTTGTCGTAGTAGCGCAACGTCGACACGGGGATATCGAACATCTCCGAAACCTGCCCGATTGAATACATAGTAAGTTCCTTCCAAAATATCTTGACCTAAAGTGAGGTTCAGGTATTAGGGTGCCAACATCATACCAAATGCGACCCGATAAGCGAAAGGGAAACCATGCTCGGAAACTTCACCTACCACAACCCCACCAAGCTCATCTTCGGCAAGGGCGCTCTGGCCTCGCTTGCGGCGGAACTCACCCCCTACAACACCATTCAACTCGTCTATGGAGGCGGCTCTATCAGGAGATTCGGTATTTACGACCAGGTTGTCGATGCGCTTCACGCCACTGGGAAGCGCATCGTCGAAGACGGCGGCGTCATGCCGAACCCCACCATCGAGAAGCTTCGCGAGGGCGTGCAAATCGCCCGCAGCAACGACGTCGATTTCATCCTTGCCGTGGGCGGCGGCTCGTGCGTGGACTACGCGAAGGCAGTTGCGGTCTCTAAGGACCTGCCCGCAGGCGAAGATCCGTGGGACGTGTACTTCGACCGATTCGAAGAGCCCGCAGCGGATAGAGAGGTCGTGCCCGTGGGATCGGTTCTCACTATGGTGGGCACTGGCTCTGAGATGAATCGCGGCTCGGTCATCACCAACCGAGAGCTCGGCAGGAAAATCGGCCACGTCTTCACCGACGAACGCGTCTCACCACGCTTTGCCGTGCTGAACCCCGAGTTCACCTACACGGTGCCGCGCTATCAGATGGTCGCAGGCATCTTCGACATCATGAACCATATCACCGAACAATACCTCAGCGGCACCGACGACAACACGAGCGATTATCTGGCCGAGGGTCTCATGCGCAGCCTCGTTACCGCAAGCCGCGCCGCCGTGGCCAATCCGACGGACTACGAGGCGCGCTCGAACATCATGTGGACGGCGACCTGGGCGCTCAACACCCTTGTGGGCTGCGGCAAAACGCAGGACTGGGAGGTTCACATGATCGGCCAAGCCGTAGGCGCCGTCACCGATGCCACGCACGGCATGACGCTTTCCGCTGTGGCGCTTCCCTACTACCGCCTAATCATGCCGTATGGCCTGGAGAAATTCGCGCGCTTCGCCATAAACGTTTGGGGCATCGACACCGCAGGCAAAACCAACGAGGAGCTCGCGGCGGCCGGCCTTGACGCCATGGAGAACTGGATGCGCGAAATCGGCTGCGTGATGAGCATCCGCGAGCTGGGCGCCGACGAATCGAGCCTCGACGCCATCGCCGACGCGACCCTCACAATGACGGGCGGCTACCGCACGCTCACCCGCGTCGAAGTCCTCGACGTTCTGCGCAAGAGCCTCGCAGCAAAGTAGCGGCTGGCCCAAAGCGTAATCGTGAATGGCGCTGTCGTTCACCCCCTAACCGTCACTCGCCATGTGTAAAGAAAACAGGAAGGAAGTCCACAATGGCTATCAAACAAACCGCGGGACACGATGCGCTCGGCAAGTTCGCGCCCGAGTTCGCTCATCTCAACGACGACATTCTCTTTGGGGAAGTGTGGAGCCGCGAGGACAAGCTACCGCTCAAGCTGCGCAGCATCGTCACCGTAAGCGCCCTCGTTGGGAAAGGCATCGTCGACAGCTCGCTGAAATATCACCTGGCCAGCGCCAAGAAGAACGGCGTCACGCAAGAAGAGATGGCCGAGATTCTCACCCATATCGCCTTCTACGCCGGCTGGCCCAATGCGTGGGCGGCATTCAGCATGGCGAAGGAAGTTTATGTGGAAGACGGGACGGATGGCGCGATCGGCGAGGGCAGCGCGGGCGACACCGCGGGCAGCGGCAGCCCCGAATCGCACGGCGGCTTCTTCGGCCTGGGCAAGCCCAACGACGCCTTCGCACAGTACTTCATCGGCCAAAGCTATCTCAACGCGCTCACCGGGCCCGATGACTACCTAGCAATTTTCAACGTGACCTTCGAGCCGGGCTGTCGTAACAATTGGCATATCCACCATGCGAGCAAAGGCGGCGGACAAGTGCTCGTCTGCGTGGATGGCGAAGGCTGGTACCAAGAAGAGGGCAAGCCCGCCGAGCGCCTGCGTCCCGGCGACGTGGTGGAGATTCCCGCGAACGTCAAGCATTGGCATGGCGCCGCTTCCGATAGCTGGTTCAGCCACCTCGCCTTCGAGTACCCAGGCGAGGATGCGAGCAACGAATGGCTCGAGCCCGTGGACGATGACGTCTACAACGCGCTTTCGTAACGCGGGGGCGCTTTCCTAACACGAACATGCCTTCCTAACGCGGAGGAGCTTTCCTGGCCCGGCCTAGGACCGCAGCCCTTCAGCCAACTCCTCGGAATCGCCTGGGCAACGCGAGTGCTGCCCGGACGATTCGAGCTGTCCAAACGGCCCCGCATTCCAGCATCTGCACGAAAGAATGGGCGAGGCCCAGATAACCCCACGTCCCTGCTTCTGTACAAGATTGACGATAAGTTGTGAGGGAACGGTGAATTTGGCTGAGCATCAGCTTTCACTGTACCAAAAGTGTCTCATTTGAAGCGAATCCAATGCGAGTTATTCTACAGTTGAACTTGATTCGTGGAGTCGTACATAATTCCTTCGCAATAAATCGTCAATTTTGTACATGGGGCTCGAAGCAGCTCGGTCGCGAACGCCACCAAGTGCGTCAAGCGACAAAGAAAGCAGCCCCCTCCCCCGCTGTCAACAGACAAGCGAAACGCCGAATCCGCGGACAAGCCGAAGCACACAAAAGGCGGCAGGCAAACTTTGCACCCGCCGCCCGTTTTCCAGTTACCCAGCCTAGGCCTTCACAAGCGTGACCGCGATGGTGTTCAAGAACTCGAGCGCGCCCGCCTCAACGGCCGCACGGTCGCCTTGAGCGTACTCGTTGTCGCAGGCAATCCAGTCAGCCCACGCCTCGGACGTGCACGCCATCTGGTGCATATCCTCGATAACCACACCGCTCGTTTGGCCGATCATTTCTCGCCACCAGGCCAAATCGTGCATGTATTCAAGCTGCTCTGCGTTCCAGGATGCGAGCAGGCATGCCGGCAGCGCGTCATGGCAGTCGCGCACCATGCCGGGGACGGAAAGGAAATCCTTCCGCCAGACTTCACATACGGAAGAAGCCGCTCCCCCAGATACTGCGGATCGCGCCCGAAATAGTTATACGAGTCGATGCTCACCACGGCGTCGAAGAACTCCGGCTCGAAAGGCAGGCCTTCCGCGGCGTTGGCCTTGACGGGATGAATCCGCTCATCTGGCACGCTCATCTCCCGAAAGAACGCGCGATTCTCATCGGGGTCGCTCCACAGGTCGACGGCATAAACATCGAGCCCGCATTCGCGCGCAAGCATCACGCTCGTTATACCGGTACCGGACCCAAGGTCGCACACGCGCGACCCCTTCGCGATATTCGCGTCACGAAGAAGCTCCTCGCAGAGCTTAAGCGGATTGGGACCCATAATCTTGGATCGGGCCAGATTGATGTCGAAGCTATTCGCTTTTGGGAAGTTGGTCATTGTTACTCCTGTTCGCTAAGTTGGTGATGGAAACAGGTGCGGAACGGCGCAAAAGCACAAGGCCTTGATGCGGCCTTTTCAGAAGTGCTATGCGATTAACCGTTCCCTAAAGAACAATGACCAAAAAGACATCCCCTAAGATGTGTTTACGCGGAGCACGATTGCCCCATCGAGCAGAGTATAAGCCGAGCACGCACGAACGGCAACCGATTGCAGACGTCGCGGGCGGAAACAGCGGAACCCCGACGTCTTCCCGCAGGAGCGGAACCCAGGGCTATAATCGGAGCGCTGTCAATTTCTAACCCTTCGGAGACCCATCGTGCAACTTTGGCTTGTTGCGGCATTCGCGTCCGCACTATTCGCAGGCATCGTGTCCATCCTTGCCAAGTGCGGCATCAGGACCATCGACTCCGATGTCGCCACGGCACTTCGCACCTGCGTTGTGGCCCTTTTCACCTGGATAATGGCCGCAATCGTCGGTTCGGCAGGCACCATCGCCGATATCTCGCCTCGCTCGTGGCTCTTCCTCGCGCTCTCCGGCTTGGCGACGGGCGGCTCGTGGATCTGCTATTTCAAGGCGCTTTCCATCGGCGACGTCAACAAAGTCGTGCCTATCGACAAATCAAGCACGCTCATGGCGGTCATTCTCTCCATCGTGCTGTTCAGCGAAACCAACGACCTGGCCTTGCGCCTCGCGGGAACCGCCATCGCAACGATAGGCACCTTCTTGATGATCGAGAGGAAACTGGGCACCGACAGCGCCAGCCCCAGCAATCGCGATTATCGCGCAAGCATCGCCTACGCCTTAGCTGCCGCTGTGTTCGCCGCGCTTACCTCAGTGCTCGCCAAAGTGGGAATCGAAGGGGTCGAGAGCAACCTCGCCACCGCCATACGTACGATGTTCGTCCTCGCGATGGCTTGGGCTATCGTCGTCGGGAAAGGCAAGTTCAAGCTGGTCAGGGGCGCGAACCATCGCGAGCTTGGGTTTCTTGCCGCATCGGGCGTGGCAACGGGCGCATCATGGCTGTGCTACCACTACGCCATCCAGACAGGGCAGGTCAGCGTGGTCGTCCAGGTCGATAAGCTCTCGCTTCTCGTGTCCATCGCCTTCGCCGCGCTCGTCTTCGGCGAGCGACTTTCGCGGCGCAGTGGCGCAGGTCTCGCGCTCATCGTGGTGGGCACCGCAATCGTCGCCGCCTGCGGGTAGCAAAGCGAGGCCGCCCGACAGAGCGCCCGCGTCCCACCCCGCAGCCTCCCGACAGCAAAAGTAGCAAGTCCTGGACAAAATACGCCGTTTGAGGGGGGTAAGGTGAATCCAGAACGGGTCCAATAGGCCAAACAACGATACGAAGGCCCCCGTTGAAGGGGGAAGCTCTCTCATCTAAAGGACGCCAACCCCCTCAAACGGCACTTTTTGTCCAGAATTCGCCGCAAACGATGTCGGGCGGTGCCGAGATAGACCGACTGGGACATAGCGCCGCCGCTAGATTGCACGAGCCAGGATGCAGCAAGGGCGCAACAAGGACCAACCGAGAGATCGCAACGTCACGAACGGAAGTATCCTGCGATAATGAAACGAGTAGATTACCTGCGCAAAGATGATGCCAACAGATCGTCCAAACGAAGAAGGAGGCGGGATGCAGCTGTCGCTCGCTCCCATGGAGGGAATCACCGGATATGCGTTTCGCCGCACCCACGCGGAAGTCTTCGGCGCGCTTGACCGCTACTACACGCCGTTCATCTCGCCGCTCCCCCAGGTCGGAGCGCCTCTCAGCAAACGCTACATTCGCGAGCTCGACCCCGCCAACAACCAGGGGCTCGATGTCGTACCCCAGCTTTTGACCAACGACGCCGACAGGTTCGTGTGGACGACGCAGCTTCTCGCCGACATGGGCTACAAGGAGGTGAACCTTAATCTCGGCTGCCCCTCGGGGACGGTCGTCGCC
This sequence comes from Coriobacteriia bacterium, assembly GCA_030540225.1. Lineage (GTDB taxonomy): Bacteria > Actinomycetota > Coriobacteriia > Coriobacteriales > Eggerthellaceae > Ellagibacter. Next base: position 24,923 of record JAUNWQ010000005.1, read on the forward strand.
AAGGAGAAGGGCTCTGGCCTTTTGCGCAACCCGCCAAGACTCGAAGCTTTTCTTGCCGACGTGTGCGAGCGGTCACCTTTGCCAGTCTCGGTCAAGACGCGCGTCGGAATCGCGAAGGACGACGAATACGACGAGCTCATCAAGCTGTTTTGCCGCTGCGACATCTTCGAGCTCATCGTCCACCCCCGCGTGCAGAAGGACTTCTACAGCAGCAGCCCGCGCCAGGAGCTTTACGGCAAAACGCTCGAGTGCGCACCGTTTCCCGTGGCGTATAACGGGGACATCTTCACGCTGGACGACTACGGTGCACTGCTCGCGGCTTACCCGCAAACGCGCCATGTCATGCTCGGCCGAGGCTTGCTGGCCAACCCGGCACTCGCACGCGAGATTCGCGGCGGCACAGGTTTGACGCGCGAGGAACTCAAGCTCTTCCACGACAAGCTTTACGAGTCCTACACCAATGACATGGGCGGCAACGCAGTGTTCCGCATGAAGGAGTGGTGGGGCTATGCCAAGTGCGCCTTCGCCGATCCAAGCTCGGTCCACCGCGCCATAAGAAAGCTCCGCCGCGCCGACGAGTACGAAACCGCTGCGCGCCGAATCTTTTCCATCGAGAAGCTCGCCGACTCGCCGCGATTCAATTGATGCCAGGCTGAAGCAGCCCGATTGGCAGACGGAAACCGCTGATGAACAGGTCGGACGGGAAAAGTACGAACAAATACTCTCGTCGCGCAACCAACAATTGCTTGGATTGATACCCCTTGCAGCGTATTCTTAGGCCAGCAAAACAACCCCCCGCCGAAAGGAGGGTCTCATGGCCTTCGCAGAAAAACTCGTCGCCATACGGCGCGCGCATAACCTTACGCAAGACCAGCTTGCCGAGAAGCTCTTCGTCACGCGCCAAGCCGTGAGCCGCTGGGAGCGCGGCGAGGTGACGCCGGGGATCGACATGATGAAGCTCATCGCCGCCGTCACTGATGAGCCACTGGCCCATCTGCTGGAAATGCCCGAGCATTATTGCGAAAGCTGCGGCATGTACCTGACGCCCGACGATTGCGGAACCGATGCCACCGGCAAAAAGACCGACCATTACTGCAAGTGGTGCTACGACCATGGCAGCTACACCTACGAAACCACGATGGAGGCCATGATCGAAGACTGCGCTCCGCGCCTGGCCGAGAACACGGGCATGACGCTCGACGAGGCCGTCTCACTTATGGGTGCGATACTCCCCCGGCTCGAACGCTGGCGCGTCGTGCGAGAAAACGAGTAAGGCTCTGAAGCAGGCAAACGGTCCAGCGGTGAAGGCGTACGCAACGGCAAAACGCTAACAAGCCTTGCGCTGCCGCCTCACCACATGCGCGAAGCGGCAGCGCCTCTTGCTACGAGAGTTCACCGCAATTCATCGACGCCGACTCGCTCGGCCCTACATGGTATGCGGAATATTCGGCGGCTTCGACATCGCGGCGCTTTTCAGCCAGCGGCCACAACAGAAGCGAGCAGGCAAGGCATACCAAGCCCATCCCCAGAAGAACCGACAGGTCCGAAAGCACCGTGCCTGCATTGCAGTAGGTAATCACCTCGCGCAAGGCGTCCACCGAATATGTGAACGGCAGCCATGGCTGCATCGTCGCAAGAAGACCCTGTCCGAGGAAGGTGGGCAACGTACCGCCCGAGCACGCCAGCTGCAAAATGAGGATCACAACCGCCAACGCCTTCCCTACCAGACCGAAGACCATGTTCAGGCACTGCATCATCAGCATGAAGCAGAAGCTGATGGCGAACGCGGTCGCCCCGTACGCAAGCGGGGACGGCCCGTATGCATCTGCCACGCCGATAGCGTACGCCGCGGCAACGACCGCCATCGCCTCGAGCAGGCAGATGCCCGCATAAAGCGGAAGTCGCCCCAGCACCGTTTTGAGCCTGCCTCGTCCTTCGGTCTTCGGGGCCAACGGCTCGACTACGAAGAAGATGAGCAGCGATCCGAGCCATAGCGCCGTCGTCATGAAAAACGGCGAGAATCCCTGACCGTAATAATCCAGTTCGCCATATGCCTCGGTAACCGTCTCCGTGGGGCTTGCGACGTATTCGCCCATCTCCTCTGCGCCGGCGTGCAGGTTCCCCCCGATGCTTCCAGCGCCTTCGGACAGGGCCGATTGCAGCTGGGCGGAGCCGTCGGCAAGGGCTGCGCTCCCGCTTTGCGCCGAGTTCAAACCCGAGGTCAATGCGGGAAGCTTGCCCGCCAGCTCGCTGTTCCCCGAGGCGATCGTCTCAGCGCCCGCCTCTAATGCCTCCATGGAGCTTCGAGATCCGGCAAGGCCGGCTGTCAAAGTGCTCAACCCCGCATCGATGCTTCCTGCCGCATAAGCCAGCGTCTCGCCGGGGGCGTCGGCAGACCCGATCGCCGCGACGGAGGCGTCCAACTGAGATACGGCCTTACCAACGCCCTGCGCGGCACGCTCAGACTCCTCAGACGCCCCGGAAAGCCCAGCGGCCAGCTCGCTCGCGCCGCCCGCAACCTGATCGAGCGCGGCGTCGCCTCGAGCAATCCACTCGTCCGCGCTAAGTCCGCCATACGAGCCACCGCTGGCGAGGGCGGCTTGAGCAGCCTGATAGCACTGCTTCGCGCCGGCAGCTCCCGACGCAAGGGCTTCCGCCGAATCGCCGGCGGTACCAAGCTCGACGGAAAGCGTTTCCAAGCCAGCTTGGACGCTTGTCAGCCGAGCCGAGCCGTCGGATAGCCCCGAGGACAGCGACGAAAGCCCGGAATCTAATCGGGAGGAGGCGCTTTTCAACTGGCTCGCTCCCGAAGATGCGGCGTCCAAGGCGCCCGCGGCAGAGCCGACACCCGAAGCCAAGGCAGCGGAACCCGAGGCCAGCGACGACGCGCCCTCGGAAGCCGTCTGGGCACCAGCGGCGGCGGAAGCAAGGCCGTCGGCCAAATCCGACGCGCCCCCTTCGACCTCCTGCATGCCCGCCGCCGCATCGGAGAGCCCGTCGCGGGCGCTGAACAGCCCCTCATATGCCCCGGTCATGTATGCTTTTGCTATTTGCTGGTAGATGCTGGTCTCCAACGCGCCCGTGATACGCGAGGCGAACTGGGAGTAGATGAAGTTGTAGCGCTCGTTCTTGAAAATCGTCAAATCGGCCACCGAGGGCAAGCCGCTCTGTCCGGACGCGACGCGCTCGGAAAAATCAGAGGGGATCTCGAAGACGATCAGATAGCCGCTGGCCTCGATACCGCCGTCCATCGCATCCCGGTCAAGCGAAACAAATGTCGCGTCTTCGCTTTCCTGAGCAGCTTCGACGATGTCCGCACCCAGGTTCATGGTTTTGCCGCCGACGCTAGCGCCCTCGTCGAGGTTGACGATGCCCACCGGCACGCGCTTTATGGCGCCCATGACATCCCAAAAGCCCCAGCAATAAAACGCCGAGAAAAAGGCCCCTATGGCAACCACTCCCGCGATCTTGACAATCGTCTTAGCAGTTCTGCCCCTTCTAGCCCCATCGACGCTCCCTGCTCGTTCCATTGCCAACTCCTTTAGCTGAACGTGTGTTAATATATTGACGGTTATCAATATAAAAGCGGTCGAAGTACGGGCAATGCTCAATATATTGCAGCTTGTCAAATGATTAACAAGTCGCATTATATTGTTCAGTTTTCGGGAAGGTTCCGCATGGCGAATGTGAAGGACAATCAACGAGCCCAGCGCACCCGGTCGGCCATAGAGCAGGCTTTCTTCAGGCAGGCTGCCCAACTGCCGCTTCAGAAGATAACGGTCTCGCGGATCGTCGAAGACAGCTGCATCTCGCGCGGGACCTTCTACTTGCATTACCGAGACGTCTACGATCTTGCCGAAAAGATCTGCGACCGAGCCCTGACCGAACTCGAAGAGGACATCTCGCGCTGCATAGCCGACGATCCTGATCCACACGGCTTCCCCATCCTGCGGCTCCTCTTCGCCTACGTCGCCGATCATCGCGAGCAAGCAGGCTTCATTTTTTCGAAAAACGCTCCTGCGAAGGCGAGGGCGCGCGCAACGGAGCTGATGAACGAGTCCTTTCAGAAGGTCATCGGACATTCGTATGGGAAAATTGATTCAGCGCAACAACCGTTTTTCCAATCGTATGTAAACGCAGGCTTGCTGGGCTTGCTAGAAAGTTGGCTTGCGCAAGGGTGCCCCTCCGATCCCGGGCACATGGCAATGCTGGCAGGCATAATAGCAACGCGGGGAGTCGAGGGGATGCAGATCGACCCTATCCCGGAGGCAAAACGGGCTGAAGTCTAGCGTCCGCCGCGCTTTCTCGCAGCACGACTCCCAGCGTAGCGTCTTGCGAAAAACACCAGCCGAGCCGCCCGACAACGACACAAGCCTACTCAATCAGCCCGAGAGCTGGAGCTACGACCTTCGTGTAGAGCACCAGCCAGATCATCGAGACGCAAAAACCACCCAGAACGTCACTCGCATAATGAGTTCCCAGGTAAATGCGGCTTACACCCACCATCACGATGACCAGCGCGAACAGGCACACAAGCGCGATGCGGCGGCGCGGGTTCCTCTCATAGCGCCACACGCACCACGCCAGCAAGCCGAAAGCGGCCATCGCGGCCATGGAATGCCCCGAAGGGAAGCTGAACCCGGACACGTCCGCCAGGCGAAGCACATCGGGACGCGGACGTTGGATAACGAACTTCATCACCTGGTTCAAGAGGACGACCAGTCCCAAGTTCAGGACATTGAACCAACCTGGGCGCTTGACCGGCGCGAACGCGGCGGCAACGCCAAGCACCACCAAAAGCGTCACCGGCGTGGCCAGCGCCGAGAAGCTCTCCATGATGGGGGTGAGCCACGGCTGGCGCAACTGCTCGCCGAGCAACCACCACGCCGCCGCATCGAGCTTCATGCTCTCTTCGCGCAGAACGTCTTCCAGCAACATCACGAACACGATAGCGCACAGCGACGCCACCACGAGCGCGCGGTTCTCCTTAGCGTAGCGTAAAAGACTTCGCCCGGCCGTGCCCGCTCCCAATGTTTTTCCCAACCTGTTCAGCTCCTCCGCCCCGCCGCCAACACGTCGATCGATATCGACAAGATTCCTAACTATTTGGGTGCGTGTACTGGCCGTGACGCTTCGTCCGGCTTCCGTACTGGATGGAGAACTTCGGGCAATGGTGCAGGCAAGTAAGGCACATCACGCACCGATCTTCCACCCAAACAGGCTTCTTATCGCGAATCTCAATGGCGCAGACAGGGCATCTCCTCGCGCAGAGCCCACAGCCAACGCAGGAGTCTTCAACAGTAAAATGGCTGGTCTTGCGCATCGAGTCGTACTCTAACGCATAGAACAGCTTCGCCGCGAACACAGGGACCTTGCGTCGCATGAAGTCCCCGGTTGCCCGGCTTTCCACCCCCTCGACCAAGAAGTCAATTTCCCGCTCCGCGCCCTGGTTAATGCGGTCGACTTTCTCCTTGTCGCTCAAGTCGAAAATGGGCGTCCAGGTGTCCGGCATCTTCACACCGAAGTACGCATCGAAAGCGAGGCCCTTCTCCCCCATGATCTCGTTGGCGAACCGCCCCGGCTGCCCTGGCGTACTTCCATAAGTGGCGGCATACCACAGATAGCTTGGCTTCCCGTCCAGCGACAACTCATTCAGGAAGTCCCGCACGATGCTGGGCAGCCCCCAGGCATACGCAGGGCTGACGATGCCGACGGGGCAGCCGTCTGCAACGAAGCGAAATCGCTGCTTTTTGATGCACTCGGCAATCGAAATCACATCCTCCCCCGTCACCGCAGCAACACGCTGAACGAGATATTTCGAATTGCCCGTAGCGGAAAAGTAGAAAATCACGGCACTCCCCCCATTGAAGCTCTGCGACGGCAATTATCGCAGCATTCTTCAAGGATTGCCCCGACGCGTCGGAAAAGACATGCCTTCCGGGCTTCAATTCTTGCGATGCCCCACTCGCGAATCTCGGCGATTGCCCGGAAAAGACCCACAAACAAGGCGCTCTTCTAACCTTTCGCGCGAGCGAGCTCAGCCTCCTCAGCTTCTTGCGTCCCCTTGCTGAGCAGCGCGATGCCGGCGACAACCGCAATCATCCCGATGCCGACAACGATGGAGAACGGGTCGTTCCAGAAGATGATGCCGATGAGCGTCGTCAAAAACGTGCCGACGCCGCCCCAGATGCCGTAAGCCATCCCCAGGCTCAGGTCCCTGAGCGCAAACGTCAGCATCACGAACGACAAGATGTAGCACGCCGCGGTCACGATGCCGAACACGGGCTGGGTGAAACCCTCCGACAGCTTCATGAACGTGGTGCCGAGCACCTCGGACACAATAGCGACCGACAAAATCAGAATCGGGTTCCCCTTCATTTACATCGCCCCCAAGCGCAGGCATGCTACACCGAAAATGATGAGCGCGATGCCCGCGATCTTCTTTGCGTTGAACTTCTCTTTCCAGATGATGCGGCTCACCACGGCGGTCAGCGCCACGGCCGCGCTCGTCCAGATTGCATACGCCAAGCCCAGCGGCAGGTCAGCAAAGACATGGGAAAGCGCATAGAATGACACGGCGTAGCCCACCACGATACCGATGATGGGAACCTTGCGCTTAAAGCCTTCGGAGAGCTTCATGCACGTGTCGCCGAACACCTCGAAGAGCACCGACAATCCCAAAAGCGCATAAGGGCTCATCGCTGCACCTCTTCTTGGAAGGTCTTCGCATACTGCTCGACCACCTTGATGAAGACCCCGATTTCTTCGGCGGTTATCGACTCGGCGGCCTTCACCTCGAGCTCGCGCATTCTCTCGACCGGCGGGCTCCACCACTCGCGGCCCTCGTCCGTGAGTACCATGATTCTCTCGCGCTTATCGGCCTCGCTCGGATGCGCGGTCACAAAGTCGCGAGCCCCGAGGCGTTTGCAGATGGCGCTGACTGTCTGCTTGCCCATGTCGCACCGCTCGCAAATCGTTCTTTGGGAAAGCCCTTCGCCCTCATCCCACAAGGCATCGACGACGTAGAGCTCGCTTGTGTCCACGCCCATCTTCCTTGCAAGCGAACTGTAGGCGAACGAAATGTCGCGCCAGCAGTTCCACATCTCCTTCGAGAACGCTTCCGGTCTCATTTCTCGTCTCCATTCGAATTAGTCCAACTATTGACCAGTATAGTCTATCTTCGGACTTTTCCCAAGTTCGAGCGGAAATGCGACGAGACCTCACCTGTCCTTCGCCGTTATACTGTTTCTATCTCAACGGCGACGGCACTACCACATGGCCCCGTTCCCCAATGAAAGGAGCCCGTCATGGCGAAAGTGGATAAGACAGGCCCGAAAGAATTCATTTGCCCAGGTTGCGGAGCCGTCATGAAGAACACGGCCTTCAGCCCCATCACCGAAACCTGCGGAGCGAAGCTCGTAGACGGCTGGCTTTGCAAGGACTGCGCCTCCAAGCTGCGCATCAAGTATCCGATGTATTACGAAAAGGACAAGAAGTACTTCTACGAGAAAGAGGGCGATAGCTACGTTCGCGTAAAATCGGAAGACGGCGGGCGGCCTGTTCTCACCGCAATCAAAAACGAGCTCTTCTACACAGACGAGTACAGCATCATCGACAACAGCACTACCAGCTACACCGAGCATTTGAACTTCGACCCGCTCGCAAAGCTGACTTCTAGCCAGGTGCGGACTGAACTGGCAAGCATCGGTTCGTATCGCGAAGAAACGCGGCAGAAATTCGCTGGTGCCAAAAACGCTTTCGAGGTGCTCGAGGTCATGAACATGCCGAAGCTCAAGCCCTTACGAGTCGGCCTTCCGAACATCAAGCGCTACAAGGGCGCGATTGCGCTTGCGGGAATCGTGCGCCTGGGCGCCTTCCGCAAGGGCGACGTGGTTGAGATTCGCCATGGGGACGAAACCCTGTCGGCGACGATCCTTACCGCGAGGGAGTCGCGCCTCCATCTGAGCCTTTGGCTGTATCCGGCATACGCCTCCGCCTCGGGCAAGTATCCCAAGGAAAGCAACATCGACGGCGGCGACCTCGAATCCGATAGAGCGGGAATTCTCGAAGGGATGCACGCCATAGTGATCTTAAGCCCGCAAGCCGCAGGCATCGCCCCCGGTGACGCCATCACGCTCCGCTCCTAGCGCAAGCAAAACTTTCCTGCCGAGTAGGACGAGGCGAGGCGGAGGTCGGGCGGTTCGTCTCACTGCCTAACGGGAATCAGCCGAGGCCCGGTCAGGCGAGTAACGCGAAAGCGAGACAAATCACCCGACCCTTGTCTCAGGAGGGGTCGGGTGGGAGCCAACCTCGGCCCCAACCCCAGTCCCAAGCCCCCGTCGCTCTAGTCTTCCTCCGGCTTCGCGAGCAGGATATGCTCCGGCAGAATCGGCAGCTCGCGATGCCATACGCCCGTCGCCCGGTAGATCGCGTGCGCGATCGCGGGAGCCGGCGTGTTGATGACGATCTCGCCGATCGACTTCGCGCCGAAGGGGCCGGTGGGCTCGTAGGAATGCTCGAACTCCACGCGCACGTCGCCCACATCGAGGCGCGTGGGCAAACGGTAGGTGAACAGGCTCGACTCGCGGATAGCGCCCTTGGGCGTGCGGGTGACGTCCTCCATGAGCGTGTGCCCGATGCCCTGCACGATGCCGCCCTCAACTTGGATGCGCGCGAGCGCCGGGTTGATGGGAATACCGCAGTCGACCACGGCGTCAAAGTTGAGCACCTCGACTGTGCCGGTTTCGCGATCGAGCTCGATTTCCGCCATGCCCACCATGAACGGCGGCGGAGACACTGGGGAAGAATGCATCGCGGTTGCCTCCGCCAACTGGCAGCTGTTGCACTGGCTCTTCTCGGCGATGGCGGGAAGGGAAACCGTCTCGCCCGTGCTCTCGCGGACCACACGACCGTCCTCGAAGGCAAGCTCTTCGGCGGGGCACCCAAGAATCTCGGCCGCAATGGCGCAGAACCGTTCCTTCAAGAGCGCGCACGCCTTCTCGACAGCCATGCCGGTGACATACGTCGTCGAAGACGCGTAGGAGCCGGAATCATAGGGCGAGGCATCCGTATCGGCGCCGAACACCGAGACGTCGTCCACCGAGCATTCCATATGCTCGGCGACCATCTGGGCCAGAATGGTGTCGCAGCCCGTTCCCATGTCGGCCGCGCCGATGACCAGCATATAGGTCCCGTCGTCGTTCAGCCTGACGGTGACCGACCCCGAATCGATGCCGGCGATGCCCGAGCCCTGCATGGACATGCCCACGCCCGCAGCGCGAACCTTGCCGTTGCCCATATCGCGCACAGGATACTTCGCTTCCCAGTCGAACATGTCGCGGCAGTGGTCCAAACAGCGGTCGAGCGCGCATGCGTTGGCCACCTCGTTGAAGTAGGCGGGCATGGTCATACCTTCGCGCAGCATGTTCTGCTCGCGCAGCCCGACCGGGTCGCGGCGCAGCATCTCGGCGAGCTCGTTCACCGCGGTTTCCACGGCGAACTGGCCCTGCGTCGCCCCGAACCCACGGTACGCGCCCGAGGGCTGCATGTTCGTGTAAACCACGTCGGCCGTGAACTTGAACGCCTCCAAAGAGCCCGTGTACAGGGGGATGGACTTGTGTCCGGTGAGACCCACCGTCGCCCAGCCGTGCTCACCGTATGCGCCCGAGTTCGACAACGTCGTCACGTCGAGCGCGCGGATGCGCCCGTCGTCGTTCGCGCCGAGGCGGACCTTGATTTCCATCTCATGACGCGGAGAACCGCAGGTCTGGGCCTCTTTTCGCGTGAAGACGCACATCGCGGGGCGGCCCGTCTTCATCGTGACGAACGCGGGGTACACCTCGCATACCGCGGTCTGCTTCGCGCCGAAACCGCCGCCGATGCGCGGCTTCTCCACGCGAATGCGGCTCTTCGGGATGCCCAGCGCATGGGACAAGATGCGACGGACGTGGAACACGATCTGCGTGGACGAGATCACATGCAGGCGCCCGTAGCGATCCATCTCGGCGTACGTGCGGAAGGTCTCCATCATGGCCTGGTTGAAGGCCTTCGTGTGGTAGGTGCGCTCCAGAACGATGTCGCAATCGGCGAGCACCGCTTCGACGTCGCCGTCAGCGTCAGCGGTCGTGCCCACAAGGTTGCGTTTGTTGTCTCCGCCCAAATCGCACAGCATATGCCAGTTGTCCTCTGGGTGCACAAGCGTGGGATTGTCCTTAGCAGCGCGGAAATCCAGCACGGGATCGAGCACGTCGTAGGTCACCTTGATGCGCGAAAGGGCCGCCTCAGCAGCCTTCTCGTTTTCCGCAGCGACGATCGCCACCACGTCGCCCACATAGCGCACATGGCGGTCGATGATCAGGCGGTCGTAGGGGCTTGTCTCAGGGTAGGTCTGTCCCGCGTTGCTGAAGCGCTCCCCCGGCACGTCTTCCCAGGTGTAGATGTCCACCACGCCGGCGATCTTTTTCGCTTTCGACGTATCGATATCTTCTACGATGGCGTTGGCATGAGGGCTTCGCAAGAGCTTCACCACAAGCGCGTCGGGCGCGATGTCCTCGGTGAACACGGGCTTGCCCAAAAGGAGCTGCAGCGAGTCCTTCTTGCGGACGGACTTGCCGACCGATTGGTAGTCGGGTCTATTCACGTGAGCCCCCTTCCTCGTTTCTGCTGGTGAGGAAGTTGCGAATGCCGCGCAACTGGCCCACATACCCCGAGCAGCGGCACAGGTTACCGGAAAGGTACGAAAGAATCTCCTCATCGGTAGGGTCGGGATTCTCGCGCAAAAGCGCGATCGTGTTCATCACGAAACCCGGGTTGCAGAAACCACACTGCTCAGCGCCCTGATCGGCGATGAAGCCCACGAACTCGGACGCTTCATCCTGCAGTCCCTCGAGGGTCTGCACGCTATGCCCATCGGCGCGGGCAACCAACGTGGAGCAAGACAGCACCGGCTCACCGTCGAGAAGCACCGTGCAGAGACCGCAGGCAGACGTCTCGCAGCCGCGCTTCACGCTTAAGCAGCCATGAGCGCGAACGAAATCGATGAGCAGCATATCGGCCGAGATGTCGTCGGACACCGCCTTGCCGTTCAGCTTGATCGTAATCTCCATTACCGCACCTCCCCCAATGCCAGCAGGGTGCGACGCGCAAGCACGGGTACCAACGCGCGGCGATACTCCGCCGAGCCCCACATGTTCCCGGAAACAGGAACGGCACCCGCCGCATACTCGGCGAACGCCGCAGCGCTTTCCTCGGTGATGCCGCCAGCGAGAATGCCCCGCTCATCGCGAAGAAGCATCGCGCGCGTCGGGCGGGAACCCACGACGAGGCGATATTCGTCCCCCACCTTGGCCGCTGCGCAATTGAGCGTGGGCAGGTCGGTTCGCTGCTTGCGCACCGCCTGGTAGGCGAAGGCGCCGGGACGCTTCTTGACGATCAGGCGCACGAGGATGTCGTTGTCGTAGGGCATGCGCACAAACTCCTCCAAGGGCACGACGCCGCCCTTGAAAAGCTCAACGGAGCTGTCCATGGCAAGGAATATTGCAACGACGTCGGAAAAGCCCATGCGGCGCCACAGGCTTCCGCCCAGCGTGGCGCCGTTGCGGAATTGCACACCCACGATGTCGCGCAGCGCGGCCTTTACCGCGCCGCAGGAGTAAACGTCCAGGCCAGGATGCTTCTCCATCTGACGCAAGGTTGCCATGGCGCCGATACGGAACTCGTCTTCGGTCTCCTCGATCGCATCCAAACCAAGATCGCAAAGGTCGATGGCCGTGTTGAAGGAATGCGTGCCCATCTTCAACCACATCATGCCCGCAACCACGCGGTTGCGCTTCTTTTGATTGAGCTCCCACGCCTCTTCCAGGCTTTGCGGGCGCACGTATTTTTGGAAGGTAATAATGTCACTCGCCCCATTATTTGAGGTTTACATAGTCTTCGCTATTATACTGTGGCGCAGGGGCATCCCCGAAAACACACCTGACCAACCATCGAATTTGCAGAGGCGCCCCATCATGACCCACCCCGCCCGAGGATCGCAGACAAAGCGCGGATGCATCATCATGGCATCGGGCACGAGCACCCGCTTCGGAGCGAACAAGCTTATAGCCGAGCTCGGCGGCATGCCGCTTATCCAGCACGTGCTGCGAGCAACCGATGGGCTGTACACCAGACGCGTCGTGGTCACGCGACATCCCGACGTAGCGCGTCTGTGCGACAAGCTGGGAGTCGAAGCCGTCCTGCACGATGAGCCCCTAAGAAACGACACCGTGCGCTTGGGAATGGAAAAGATGGCGGACTGCGACACGGTCACGTTCGTTCAAGGTGATCAGCCGCTCGTCAGCGCAAACAGCCTCGCTGCGCTTCTTCGCGGCGCTGAGGGACACCCCGATTGCATCTGGCGCGCAAGCTTTCGGGGCACGCCGGGCGCTCCCGTGCTCTTTCCCTCGTGGTCGTTCGACGAGCTGCGATCGCTTCCACCCGGCAAGGGCGGCGGCGTGGTCGCCAAGGCGCACAAGGAGCGCGTGCGCACCATCGAGGTTTCCAGCAAATGGGAGCTCTTTGACGTGGACACCCCCGACGACCTGCGCATTCTTCAGGAGCATCTCGAAAGCGAAATCGAATAGGGGCCGAAAAAAGGCGCCTCGCGGAATCGCTCCGTGAGGCGCCTTCTATGGCTGCGCTTCTTCTGCGCTCTATCTGCAAGCTAGCCGCTAGGCGTTCGCGTCCGTTTTCGGGACAATCTCCTTGTCCTTGGGAAGCACGATGTTCAAGACGATGGCCACCGCCGCCGCGGCGACGATGCCGGAACCGCCGAAGATAAGGCTCACCATCTGGGGAGATCCAGCAAGGATAGCGGGGTTTGCGCCAATGCCGTAGCCCAAACCCAACGCCACCGACACGATGCTCAGGTTGCGCGGGGTCAGCGGGTCGCGCGTGATCAGCTGGATGCCGCTCACCACGATGGACGCGAACATGATAACGGCCGCACCGCCCAAGACGGACTGCGGCATGATGGACACGACAGCGCCCAACTTCGGGCACAGACCGCACAAGATCAGGAAAACGGCGCCGCAGGCCAAAGCCTTGCGGTTCACCATCTTGGTCATGGTGACCAGGCCCACGTTCTGGCTGAACGACGTGTTCGGCAGCACGCCGAAGAGGGCGGCGAAGCTCGAGCCCACGCCGTCGCAGACCACGCCGCCGGAAAGCTCCTTGTCGGTCGCCTCGCGATCCATGCCGCCCTGCGTGACACCGGAGATGTCGCCGACAGTCTCGACCGCCGTGACGATGAACATCACGAGCACCGGAGCGATGGCGCGCATGTCGAACACGGGTGCCACAGGTAGCGGGTTCGGGATGGCAAACCATGCCGCCGCAGCGACCTTATCCCAGTTCAGGACCCATGCCTTGGTGTACTCGACGCCCTCGGAGTTGATGCCCGTGGTGGGCAGCACCAGCCCCATGATGCCCGCGACAACATAGCCGACGATGATGCCGACCAGGATGGAAGACGCGCTCACGAAGCCCGTCGTCGCATGCTTCACCGCCAGGATGACGACAAGGACGACAAGCGCCAGGCACAGGTTCTCAAGCGAGCCGAAATCGGCCGCGCTGTTGCCGCCGCCGAACGCGTTGACACCGACGCTGATGAGGCTCAGGCCGATGGAAAGAACAACGGTGCCCGTAACGATGGACGGGAAGAAGCGGCGCAGCGGTTTCAGGAAAAAGCCGAGCACGGCCTCGAACAGGCCGCCGATAATCGAAGCTCCCATGATGGCACCGTAGGCAACGAGGCCGCCGCCCATCGAGGCCGCCACGGAATTGAACACGCCGATGAAGCCCGACGACGTGCCCATGATGATAGGAACCCTACCGCCAACAGGGCCGATGCCGAAAAGTTGAACCAGAGTCACAACGCCTGCAATCCACATGGCGTTCTGCAGCAGCGACAACTGGACATCGGCGAACTCGGCTCCCGCCAGGCCACACGCACCCGTCACGATCAAAAGCGGCGTCAGGTTGCCCACGAACATGGCCAGGACATGCTGCAAGCCCAGGGGAATCGCCTGAGCGAGGGGCATATCTCCCTCGAACGAGAAGACGCCGAGCGACCTCGCGCTGCCGGACGTCTCCTCCGAAGAAGCGGCCGCGGGCTTCTCTCCCGAAGCTTCAGACGTCTGAGCTTCAGACGCCGCCTCTTGTTTTCCTCCACCATCTGCATCCCTCTCTAAAAGGACAGTAAAGTGAGAAAATAACACCGCAGGGCGCGCATTTGAAGAAGCATCGGGGAATTTTCCACGTAGGGTCTTTAATTCCGCCCCTTGGTTCGGACCCGCGTCACATAAGCGGCCGCAAGCTGCGCTCCAAGATGCCGTGCACGCAGGCGATCGCCGCGCCGTAGTTCACCATGGGCGTGCCGCTTTTCGCCGCCACGCTCTGACGCCAGTGCATTTCCTTCTCGTTGAGCATGCACCCGCCGCAGTGGACCACCACGTCGTAGCCGCTCACATCGTCGGGGAACCCGCGCCCCTGCGTGAACTCGAACGTCGGGTTCGCTCCGCAATGGCTGCGGATCCACGCGGGCATCTTCACCGTGCCAATGTCCTCGCACTGGCGATGGTGCGTGCAGCCCTCCGAGATGAGCACGCGGCTTTCGTCGGTGAGCGCACTAAGCGCCGCCGCACCTTCCACAAGCGTGTGCAAATCGCCCTTATAACGCGCCATGAGAAGGGAAAACGACGTGAGCGGCGTCGTTTCCGCAACGATGCGCGCGACCTTCGCGAACGCTTGCGAGTCGGTGATCACGAGGCGGATGTCGCCAACCGCCGCCAAAAGGTCGGCGAGCTCTTCGGGCTGGCAGACGAGAGCGCCCGCATGGGCATCGAGGACGTCGCGCAGCACGAGCTGCTGCGGCAAGATGATGCGGCCCTTCGGCGCCGACGAGTCGATGGGCACGACGAGCACCACCTTGTCGCCCGGCGAGAGCAGGTCGGCCACAACGCGGCGCTCACGCGTTGCCGAGACGCGCACGTGCGCGAGGGCCTCTTTCAACTCGGTTATGCCCTCGCCCGTGCGTGCGCTTGCGAGCACCTCCGCGCGAGCTGGGGAAACAGGGGCGGCAGAGGCGGGAGCGGCATCGGGGGCGGCTAGGATCTCGGGGGTGGAAGCGTCGGCGGCGCCCCGTGCGGTCGCCCTGGTGCTCCCCGAGCCCGCGACCGCCTCTTCCCCGGGCAGCAGGTCGGCCTTGTTGCGCACCACGATGAATGGCAGCCCGAGCTCCTCGAACAGGGAAAGAAGCTCGCGCTCGGCGGCGAGAGGTTCGCGCGTGGCGTCGGTCACGAGCACAGCCACGTCACAGCTGCGCAAGGTCTCGCGCGTCCGCTCGACGCGGCGCGCGCCCAGCTCACCGACGTCGTCGATGCCGGGGGTGTCCACAATGTCGACCGGCCCGAGCGGCAGAAGCTCCATGGCCTTGCGCACTGGGTCGGTCGTGGTGCCCGCGACATCGCTCACGAGCGCCACCTGCTGCCCGCACACCGCGTTCACCAGGCTCGACTTCCCCGCATTTCGCACGCCGAAGAACCCGATCCGCACGCGCTCGCCCGAAGGCGTCTCGTTCAATCCCATGTCGAAGCCGTCCTTTCGCCTTGTCATCGCCACTCATCGCGCCCGCGCCGCGGGTCGCAGGTCGCGAGTCGCGCGCCTTCCGCACCGCGCGAAAACCCCGCTAGAACCTCAAATCGCGCTCGCCCTTGTGCACGACCGCGGAAATCGCCTCAACGCACTGGCGGCGGCGCTTCTCGTCCTCGACCTTCTGCAACTCGCGCTCGATGAGCGCAAAGCCCTTTTGGAAGGTGTCGGGCTTGGCGTAATCGGTCAGGTACTCCGCAAGCGTGACGAGCGCGTTGGGATGACAGTAATTCAAAATCTGCCCGCTTTTGCAGAAGCTCATGAACCGGTCGCCCGTGCGCCCCGCGCGGTAGCACGCCGTGCAGAAGCTGGGCACATGCTCCTGGTCGATCAGCCACGAGACCACGTCGTCGAGTGTGCGCTGGTCGCTCACGTCGAACTGCTCGGTGTCGTGCGGGCGCGCCTGCTCGGTGTAGCCGCCCACGCTCGTGCGGCTCCCACCCGAGATCTGGCTGATGCCGTAGCGCAGCGCGCGCTCCCGCACCGCCTGGCTCTCGCGCGTGGAGATGATCATGCCCGTGTAGGGCACCGTGATGCGGATGAGCGCGATGATCTTCTCGAACATCTCGTCGGGAATGCCGTTGTCGAACACGTCGGGGTCGATATCCATGGCGGGCTTCACGCGCGGCACGCTGATGGTGTGCGGGCCCACGCCGTGGACGGCCTCCAGATGCTCCGCGTGCATGATAAGGCCCGCGAACTCGTAACGGTAGCTCTCAAGCCCGAACAGCACGCCCAAGCCCACGTCGTCGATGCCGCCCTCCATCGCGCGGTCCATCGCCTCGGTGTGCCAGTTGTAGTCGCTTTTCGGCCCCGTCGGGTGCAGGCGCTTGTAGCCCTCCTTGTTGTACGTTTCCTGGAACAGGATATACGTACCGATCTCGGCCTTCTTGAGCATGCGGTACTCGTCCACCGTCGTAGCGGCGATGTTCACGTTCACGCGGCGGATGGCACCGTTTTTGTGCTTGATGGAATAGATGGTGTCCATCGATTCCAAAATATACTCGATGGGGTTGTGCTTCGGGTCCTCGCCCGCCTCGATGGCCAGGCGCTTGTGGCCCATGTCCTGCAGCGCGATGACCTCGGCGCGAATCTCGTCCTGCGTGAGCTTGCGGCGCGGAATCTCGCGGTTCTTGGCGTGATAGGGGCAGTACAGGCAGCTGTTCACGCAGTAGTTCGACAGGTACAGCGGCGCGAAAAGCACGATGCGGTTGCCGTAGTATGCCTGCTTGATGTCGTGCGCAAGCTGCTTGATGGCGGCGTTCACCCCCGCATCCTCGCAAGCCAGAAGCACGCTCGCCTCGCGATGGGTTATCATGGCGCCGTGCTCGTTGGCCGGGTGCAGGTGGGGCTTGCACTTCTCCAGAATGTCGTAGCACAGCTGCAGGTCATCCTTGTGCGCATCGGCGAAGGCGAGTGTCTCCAAGATCTCCTCGTCGTTGATGAACTCATCGGCGCAGAGCGATTTCGGGTTATACGAATACCCCATAGGGTCCTTCTTTCTTCAGTGCTTTCAAGCGCCCGACGGCAATCACGTCTCGGGCAGGGGCGCCATATCGCCGCGATCGACGACGAGCTCGTAGCCGATCGACAGCATGCGCGCACCCAAACAGCCGCGGCATTCCGCAGCCTCTTCGCCCGTACATATCTTGTTATCGTACAAATCGTAGTCTTTGCGGCGATTAACCGGCGAAAGGTTCGGCATCACCACGTTTGCGCCTGCGAGAATCCCCCGCTCGCGCCCATCGGGAACGATCGTGCCGAGCGCCGTGGTTGCGGGAAGCAGCACATTCGGCTTGATGAGCCTGATGATCGACAACAGATAGCACGTGAGCTCCGCCGTGCCCGGCGAAAAGGCGGAAAACGGCGTCGCGTGGTGCGGGACGAACGGGCCGATGCCGCACATCTCAGGCTGGAACCGCTCGATAAACTGCAGGTCGCACGCAAGGTCGGCCGCGGTTTGGAACGGCGCACCCACCATGAAGCCGGCACCCACCGCATACCCGATCTCGCGCAAATCGGACAGACAGCGCATGCGGTTCTCAAGCGACATCTCGGCGGGATGCCAACGCCTGTAGAGCGTGGGGCTTGCCGTCTCGTGACGCAGCAGGTAACGTTCGGCGCCCACCTCATGCAGACGCTCATAGCCTTCGCGGCTTCGCTCGCCGAACGACAGCGTGATCGCACAGTCGGGATGCGCCGCATGGATGCGCTCCACAATGCCGCACAGCACGTCATCGGTGAAGAAGGGGTCTTCCCCACCCTGCAAAACGAACGTGCGAAATCCCAGCTCGTAGCCTGTGTCCGCACATTCGACGATCTCGTCGGCGGAGAGGCGGTAGCGGCGTGCAGAGGCGTTCGACCGGCGGATGCCGCAGTACAGGCAATCGTTCTTGCAGAAGCTCGACACCTCGATGAGCCCGCGGGTGAACACCTTCGTGCCGTATGCCCGCCTGCGCACGGCATCGGCGCGACTCGCAAGCTCACGGGCCGTGCCGGGCGTGCGCTGCGCGATGAGCCGCTCGTATTCGCCAAGCGAAAGCGAGCGGGTGCAGCACAGCTTGTCGATGAGGAGCGCGAGCCCCTCATCGGCTTCACTGCTATGTAAGTCGTGGGGCACCTAGATATCCCACGTAAGCTGATCGGTGTGGAGCAGCTTCTCGGCCTTCTCGGAAAGCGGACGCTCATAGAGTCTCTCGTAGAGCGCCGCGATGTCGGGGTTCTCGTGCGAGTAGCGCAGCACGTCGGCCCCGTCGAGCGAGTTGAGCACCGCAGCACGCTCGCGCGCGAGCTCCTGGTTGAAGGCGATCGGCTGGCCGCCGCCGCCCACGCAGCCGCCCGGGCAGGCCATGATCTCGACGAAGTCGTAGCTCGCCTCGCCCGATTCGAGCGCGTCGAGCAGCGCCGCCGTATTCTCCAGACCGCTCGCGATGGCGATGCGAAGCTGCAGGCCCGCGATCTCGAGCGTCTTGTCGACCCAGGGCTTATCGGGCGTCGCTGCCGTGGTGTCGCACGTGCTGAAATCGGGGTTTTCGCCCGTAAGGAAGAACGCCGCCGAACGAAGCGCTGCCTCCATCACGCCACCCGTGCGCCCGAAGATGGTTCCCGCGCCCGTCGATGTTCCCAGCGGGTCGTCGAACTTCTGCTCGGGCAGCGCGGTGCAGTCCACGTTGAACATGCGCAGCATGCGATCGAACTCGCGCGTGGTGAGCACGGCGTCGACGTCCTGGCCGGCCTCCGAGGACAGCTGCGGGACACCCGCCTCGTACTTCTTGGCGACGCACGGCATGACGGAGACGACGAAGATTCGTTTTCCCTGTTCGGCAGCTTGCTCGGACAGAAGCGCCTTCGCCGTGGCACCCAACATCTGGTGCGGCGACTTGCTCGACGAGAGCTGCGCGACGAATTGCGGGTAGTGCAGCTTGGCGAAGCGCACCCAGCCCGGGCAACAGCTCGTGAACATGGGCCGCGGCTTGCCCTCCTTGACCCATTCGATAAACTCGTTCGCCTCTTCCATGATGGTGAGGTCGGCGGCGAAGTCGGTGTCGTAGACGTGGTCGAAGCCGAGCGCGCGCAATGCCGACACCATGCGGCCCTGCGTGGCCTGCTCGCGGGCAAGGCCCACGCCCTCGCCCCACGCCGAGCGGATGGCGGGCGCGACCTGAACCACCGTTATCGTCTGAGGATCGGCAAGCGCCGCGAGCACGTTGTCGGTGTCGTCGCGCGCAGTAAGGGCGCCCGTCGGACAATGGGTGATGCACTGGCCGCAGAGAGCACAGCCTGCATCGGCGATGTGCACACCGCCAGCGACCCGCACGCCCCGATAGGAGGCGGGGCCGGACATCTCCCACACCGAGCAGTGCTGCACCTTGGCGCATTCGGCGATGCAGCGCATGCAGCGGATGCATTTGGTGGCGTCGCGCTGCAAGGGGAATTCCCCATCCCACGCTTCGAAGTCAAACACGGGGTCGCGCTCCAAGTCCGCCACGCCGAGCGAGTTCGCGAGATTTTGCAGCGCGCAGGTACCTCTGCGCTTGCACGTGGTGCATTCGCTACGATGACCTGCGAGAATGGTCTTCACGTTCTGGCGACGGGCGGAGATGGCGCGCGGGGTCGCCGTGCGCACGGCCATACCGTCGAACACGGGGGTGTTGCAGGCGGCGGCCAGGCCGTCCTGCCCTTCGACCTCGACCACGCACACGCGGCACGAGCCGATCTCGTTAATCTTCGCCATATAGCACAGCGTCGGGATGTCGACGCCGGCGAGCTTCGCGGCATCCAAGATGGTGGAGCCCTCGGGGACCTCTACGGCCACACCGTCGATGGTAACCTTACACATATTGGACCCTTCCCTCGTCAAGAACACCGCAGCCGAAATGATCGCAGCGCAGGCAGCGACGCGCTTCCTGGAACGCCTCTTCGGCCGACATCTCCACCTCGACCGCATCGAAGTCTTCCTTGCGCTCTCGCGCGGGGCGCTCCACGATGTTCACGCGGCCGCAGGGCTGACGCCAGTTCGCAGCCGCGGGAGGAACCTCGACGCCGCAATCGAGCTCGTGGTTGAATCCCAGGAAATCGTCGATGTTACGCGCAGCCACCTTGCCAGCGCCGATAGCGATGATCACGGTCTTCGGGCCCACCTGGCAGTCACCGCCCACGAACACGTTGTCGAGCGACCCCATCGATTTCAAGCCGTCGTCCGCCTCGAAGTAGGTGCGATCGGCCTGCATGCCCGCCTCTTCGAACGGCGCGCTCTCGATATCTTGTCCCACGGCGATGAGCACCACGTCGGCAGGCACGCGAACAAGCGGCTTGTCGGCCTTCTGCGGAGCCGGGCGGCCGCGCTTCACGGGGCCGATGAACTGCGGCTGAGCGTACAATGCCACCGCGCGCCCGTCTTCGACCTCGATGTGGTCGGGTGCCTGCAGGGTCATCATCTCGACGCCTTCCTGCATGGCGGAGTCGATTTCCGCACGCAGCGCCGTCATGTCCTCGAGACGGCGGCGATAGGCGACCGTCACGCTCGCAGCACCGGCTCGCACGCTCGTGCGCGCGCAGTCCATGGCGACGTTGCCGCCACCGACGACCACCACGTTCTTGCCCGTGAAGTCGGGGTACTCGCCATCGCCGATCTTGGTGAGCAGATTGACAGCGCTCATGACGCCCCCGGCGTCAGCCCCATCGAGCTTCAAAGTCTTGCCGCCCTGGGCGCCGATGGCCACATACACCGCGTCATATTCGCTCGAAAGGCGGCGCATGCCCTCGGCGTCGATGCGGCACTCCGTGTGCACGGTGACGTTGCCCGCCGACACGATGGCGCGGATGTCCTCGTCGAGGCGCTCGCGCGGGAAGCGGTACGCCGGGATGCCATAGCGCATCATGCCGCCGAGCTGCTTGCGCATCTCGATCACATGCACCTCATGTCCCATAAGGGCGCAGAAGTATGCGCAGGTCAGGCCAGAGGGGCCACCGCCCACTACGGCGATCTTCTTGCCCGTGGGCGCGGCGGGGGCGGGAGTCGGCACCTGATCGGCGGCGAGCTGGTCGACCGCGAACTTCTTGATGCCCCGGATGTTGATCGGCGCATCGATGAGCGTGCGGCGGCAGCGATTCTCGCACGGATGCTCGCACACGAACGCGCACGCCGTGGGGAACGGGTTGTCCTTGCGAATCATGCCGATTGCCCCGGCGTAATCGCCCGAGCCCGCAAGCGCGATGTATGCCGGCACGTTCACGTGTGCCGGGCACAGCGTTTCGCACGGCACCGTCTGCGCGACACCTTCGCGGCATTGCCCCTGCTTGACGTGGCTTTCGAACTCTTCCTTAAACGTGTCGAGGCCCGCAAGGAGCACTTCGGCCGCATGCCAGCCGATAGCGCAATCGGCAGTGTCGCGCACGACCGTGGCCTGGGCGCGGATCTCGTCGAGCACATCGGGCTCGACGTCGAACGCGAGAACCTCTTCGAGCAGTGTCTCGATATGGGCTATCCCCTCGCGGCACGGCACGCATTTGCCGCACGTTTGGCATCCGCCCGCACGCAGTAGGTCGAGCTGCATCGCCACTGCGCACATGCCAGGCGGCGTGGCCTCCACCCTGCGCTCGTACTCGTCCAAAAACGTTGCGAACTTGGCGTCGTCTTTGGCACGTGGCGCGACCGATAGTCTTGCCATATGACCCCCCTCATCGTTTAAGTGATGAAATGTGATAAGATGTGACACGTGTATGGCATGCATCGTCATCACGGTTTCCTCACCCTACCATTACGCTATGAAAGCCCGCAAACCCCAATCGCCGAAGCGGGAATCTGCGGCCATCAGCGGTATAGGGGTTTGCAAGCGCACCGTTATCACCCGTTGCGACACCTTTTTCCTTCCTCCTCCGCGCAAGCACACCCTGCCCGCCTCGCCCCTCGCAGCCCCTTCTCTTGCCAGCACACGCCATCGCCCCCCATCGCCCCAACACGCAGGACGGGCAGAATCTACCGCTGGGCAAGCTCGCAGGAATCGATTGCTACCTCGCAAGCCACATATGGCTAGAATCGGCACATACCCCAATCGCAGGGGAAATCCCCATCAATAAGGAGGACCCATGGGCTTCTACAGTGGAAAGACCGCCATCGTCACGGGTGCCGGCTTCGCGGCACTGAAGGACGGCTCCGCCGGATCGATCGGCTACGGCATCGCCACGGCGTTCGCCAAGGAAGGCGCGAACCTCGTCATCACCGGCCGCAATGAGAAGAAACTCAACGCCGCGAAGGAGAAGCTCGAGAGCGCCTACGGCATCGAAGTGCTAATCGCGCAAGCCGACATCAACGCGTCCGCCGACAACAAGGCGATTGCGCAGGGCGTCGTTGACGAGGCGATGGCCAAGTTCGGACGCATCGATTTCCTCGTGAACAACGCGCAGGCGTCCGCGTCGGGCGTCACGCTCGCCGACCACACCCCCGAGCAGTTTGACCTCGCCATCTATTCCGGCCTCTACGCCGCCTTCTACTACATGCAAGCGTGCTACCCTCATCTTAAGGAGACGAAGGGTTCCGTCGTGAACTTCGCAAGCGGCGCCGGCCTGTTCGGCAACTACGGGCAGTGCGCCTACGCGGCCGCCAAAGAGGGAATCCGCGGCCTGACGCGCGTCGCGGCAACCGAGTGGGGCCCGGACGGCATCAACGTGAACATCGTGTGCCCGCTTGCATGGACCGCCGCCTTGGAGAACTTCAAGGAGCAATACCCCGAGGCCTACGAGGCCAACGTTCACATGCCGCCGATGGGCCACTACGGCAACGTCGAGACCGAGATCGGCCGTGCGGTGCTCCAGCTCTGCGGCCCCGACTTCAAGTTCATGAGCGGCGAGACCATCACGCTGGAAGGCGGCATGGGACTG
>JAUNWQ010000072.1:0-1876 GCA_030540225.1 Coriobacteriia bacterium
GGAGGCAATTCTCGACGTCTCAAAACTACTCGTTAGTTTTTCGGGTCGAACCAGAATAACGAGCTCGGGAGCATGCGGCGGCACCTCCGCGCGCAGTTTCGCACGAGCCGAACGTGCCCTCTGGCACGTTCGCGCGAGCTCAGGACTGTTTGAGCACGGAGGTGTCGGCGCATGCTCCTGAGCGGACAGGTCAACTCAATTCGCGGCATTCACACGAATCACAGCCAGAGCAGTCAAGCTTAGTTCGCCGAGTACCCGAATCCGCCGTGGTCGTGATGATGGCCGCAGCCGCAATTGTCTTCCTCGTCATCGTAGCCGTAGTCGTCATCATCGTCAGCGCCCTGGCCATATGCTTCCTCAGCACGCGACCAATCGAGACCATTCTCGGCGCATTCGGTCTCCTCGCCGTAGACCAACGCCAAAGCTGCCGGAGACTTGAACGAGCCTCCGATCACCTCGAGCAGCTCCACGAGGTGCATCGTCGATTCCGCCTGTGGAAGGATCAAATCGGCATCGTCAGCGCTCGCAAGCGCTGCCTGCAGCTCTGAGAGGAACATCTCCGCCGTGAACGCGCCCTCGAAGCGCTGCTCGCGAACCGCCTCGAGCATGCGCTCCGCAGGCTCGGAAAGACCGGAGATCGCAACATCGGAGAGGCCATTGCCCAAAGCGGCACGGTGCGCGGCGCGAACCAGCGCGTTCGCCTCGATCGCAGAGACGACGGCAGCCGCCTCCTGCAGGGTGCGAACAGCACGCATGAGCTGGGCCGTTCCCGCAGAGCCGCATTCCACTACGCGGCCGCAGACCGCATTGAGAAGCCCTTGCGCCGCGGCGACGGCGTCCTCTTCGCCCGCAACGTAGCAAACGAGGTTATCCTCGTCGAAGGGACGCGGATCGAGCATGTCCTCAAGAGCGATGGGCGCCTCGACAAACCCCAGGTCGCTCACCGTGGCAACCGCACCGAGTTCACGCGAGAAACCAGGCGTCGATGCGGAGAAGTCGATGAGCACCGCGCCGGGATGCGCCGACTGGACGAACCCGCCTTCGTCGAAGTACGCGTCCTCGAGCGTCGATTGCGAGGTGCAGAACGTGATGATGGCGCTTGCCTCCTCGATATCGGCGCAGCGCTCGAAGCCGGCGTTCGCCAAGCGCACGGCGATATCGTCGTGGAAGTTCTCGTCACCGAAAAAAATATAATGCATGGGACCCCCTAATTGCCTTTCACTTTACGGGCGATACGGTCGGCCACGGAAAGCTCCTCGCGGCGGTCCTTGCCCCAAAACACCACGGCCAGCATGCCCGGCCCCACATGCGACCCGATGACCGGGCCGATGCTGCTCTCCAGGAACAAGATATTCTCGTCGATCTTCGAAAGCGCCTCTTTCAGGCGATCGGCATCCTTCGGGCAGTCGGCGTTGCCGATAACGGCGAAGCGCGCAGCCCCTTCGTCCGAGACATGCTTTGCGTAGTACTCCGCAAGCTGCTTGATGCCCTTCTTCCGCCCGCGCGCGACGCCGGTGAGCGAAAGCTTGCCATCGAGCGCGATGTTGAGCAGCGGCTTCACGTCGAGCTTCGATCCGGCGAGCGCAACCGAGGCGGGGATGCGGCCACCGCGGCGAAGCGCCTCGAGATCATCGACCATGAACTCGGCGTCGATGTAGTAGCGCGCTTCCTCAGCCCAATCCACCATCTCCTTGGCGGTAAGCCCCCGGTCACGCTGGCGAATGGCCTCATAGACCAAGAACCCTTCGGCAATAGATGCCAACAGTGTGTCGACTACGTACAGCTCGGCTTCGGGATGCTCGGCCACGAGCTGGTCGCGGATGATCATAGCGGTGTTGTAGCTGCCGGACAGGCCGCTTGAGAAGCTCAGGCACAC
>JAUNWQ010000072.1:1976-9818 GCA_030540225.1 Coriobacteriia bacterium
GCTGGCATTCATTCTCCTATCTCATGCGGCACCGCTCGTTGCGGCGCCGGCGTATCAGATTGCACCCGCTACTAGAAGCCGCGCAACTTCGCGACCAGATCGCTTCGATGCTCGAACAGGCCGTGCTCAAGCCCTACCGGATACGAATGCGGGTTGAGCATGCGCTTTTGGCTCTCGTCGAGCGTGGCAAGCCCCGCCCTCGCACGCTCCCTCGCGGCGAGCGCATCGCGGAACTTAGGCGCGAGCACCGTCTTGCCGCTGCGTGCGAGCGGCGCGAGCAGCGTCTCGAAACGCTTGCCGCCCAGACGCTTGCGGCGCAGCGAGTCGAGCGGATCGACGATCGTCTCGCACTCCTGCACACCGGCATTGGTGTCGAACACCATGTCGCCTGCGATGTGGCCGTCCTCGTGGTAATAGCGGCGCACGTCGAGGACGCCGGGGAACGTAAGTTTTTTAGCCGACTCGGAGATCTTCAGATGATCGACCCACTCGCCGCCCGGCTTACGCGTCGCGGAAAGCTTGTAGACACCGCCAAGGGTGGGCTGATCGTAGGCGCAGGCGAGCTTCGTGCCCACGCCCCAGGCGCTCACCTGGGCGCCCTCTTCGAGAATCGACTGGATCGTGTACTCGTCGAGGTCGTTGGAAAGCACGATGCCGCAGTCGGTCAACCCTGCCGCGTCGAGCTTGCGGCGCGCCATCTTCGCAAGCCATGCCAAGTCGCCCGAGTCGATGCGGATGCCCGAGAGCTTCTCACCGCGCTCGCGCATCTCAAGGCCGACGGTGATCGCGTTGTCGATACCCTGCTCGACGTTGTAAGTATCCACGAGCAGCGTGCAGTTTTTGGGAAACGCCTCCGCGTAGGCGCGAAACGCCTCGAGCTCGGAGGGAAATGCCATGACCCACGAGTGGGCGTGCGTGCCCGACACGGGAAGATCGAACATCTTGCCCGCGAGCACGTTCGAAGTCGATGCGCAGCCGCCCACGATGCTCGCGCGCGACGCCCACAAGCCGCCACCCGCGCCCTGGGCACGACGCAGGCCGAACTCGGCTACGGGCGCACCCTGCGCCGCAAGGCACACGCGCGCCGCCTTGGTCGCAATGAGTGTCTGGAAGTTCACGCAGTTGAGAAGCGCCGCCTCGAGCAACTGGCACTGCATGATCGGGCCCTTGACGCGAACGAGGGGCTCGTTCGGGAACACGACCTGCCCCTCGGGCACGGCATCGATATCGACCGTCAGCTTGAAGTCGCGCAGCCATTCCAGGAAATCGGCAGCGAACAACGCGCCGCCGCCTGGGGCGGGAATCTTCGAGAGATAGTCGATGTCATCGCCCGAGAAGGCATAAGTGTCCACCATGTCCGCAAGCTGCGCCATGCCGCATGCGATGGCATAGCCCCCTTTGAACGGGGTGTCGCGGAAATACATATGGAAGCATGCCTCGGTGTTCTCATGCCCGGAATCGCGATAGCCCTGAGCCATCGTGATCTCGTACAGGTCCGTCAAAAGCGCGTAGTCGATGGGCATTTGCTCTCCTTAGCCTTCGTTTTGCGAGCTGCCGCCGGCCTTGTGCGAGCGCCTGCGCGCGCGACGATGCTCGTTTTGCGAGGGAGCGCCGCCCTGGGCAGGACGCTGGCCGCCCTCTCCCTGCTGACGCGACCCCGAAGACGATGCCTGCTTTTGAGGCTTCGCGCGAAGACCCGATGACTTCTGACCGGGGCGGGGGCCCGACTTCTGCTGGCCTTTCCCCTCCTCTTTGGCACGCTGCGGCTTTTGATGTTTGGCCGAGCGCTCCGCAGACTGCTTGCCCTGCTTGCTCTCGCCCGCCTTCTGGTCGGGGCGCCGGCGTGGCTTGCGCTTGGAAAAGGACCCGCGGGAGGCCTGCTTGTCCTGCTTCTTCTCCTGGGAATCTTGCTTGGAGGAGCGATCGCTTTCCGCAGAGACCTTGGTCGACCGGCGACGGCGCGCGCGATGCGGCTCTTCGGCCGGGCGCTCGTCTGCAGCGCCCTTGCGCGAGCGCTTCGAGGAACCCGTGCGGCGCACACTGCCCGCTTCCGCGAGCTTGTCTCTGCCGGTGAACTGGTCGGTCGAGAAGAGCGCATTGGACGTGAACTCCGGCTCCTCGGGAGCGTTCGCCTCGTCCCACGCCTCCTGCCCGATTGTGTTCGGGCGCGTGCCCTCCTCGGGCGCATCGAAGGCGGAAAGCGGCACGCGAACGGGCTTCTCGCCCTCAAGGCGCACCGAGACGACCTCGCGCGGCACGTCCAGGTCGACAACCTTCGCCGGGCCATCAGGCGTTTTCACCGTGGCGTTCTGCTTGGGGGCACGGCTCTTGAAGTCCTTGTACGCGTCGAACTCGTAGCGCAAACAGCACATGAGACGCCCGCACACGCCGGAAATCTTCTGCGGGTTGAGCGAGAGGTCCTGCTCCTTGGCCATACGGATGGACACGGGGCAGAAC
This sequence comes from Coriobacteriia bacterium, assembly GCA_030540225.1. Classification (GTDB taxonomy): domain Bacteria; phylum Actinomycetota; class Coriobacteriia; order Coriobacteriales; family Eggerthellaceae; genus Ellagibacter. The sequence continues at coordinate 4,434 of JAUNWQ010000072.1, forward strand.
TCGCCGCCCAAGCGGGCGCAGCACAGCTCCTGGCCACAGTGGCCAAGGCCGCCGACCATGCGCGCCTCATCACGCACGCCGATTTGGCGCATGTCGACGCGCACACGGAAGCGCGAGGCGAGCTTGCGCACGAGCTCGCGGAAGTCGACGCGCTCCTCCGCCTCGAAGTAGAAGACCGCCTTGTCGCCCTCGAGCAGGTATTCCACCGACACCGGATGCATGTCCTCGTTCGCCTCGGCCGCCATCTCCTTGAAGATAGGCAGCGCCTCGCGGCCGAGCCGCTCCATCTCGCCAGCGCGCTCCACGTCCTCGGGCGTGGCGATGCGCTTCACGGGCTTGAGCGGCGACTTCAACTTCTTCACCTGGTCTTCGTCGATCTCGAAGACGTCGCCGGCGGCATGACCGAACTCGACGCCGCGCGCGGTGAGCACTACCACGTCGTCGCCGTTATGAATATCCAGATCACGCGGGTCGAACCACAGCGTGCGCGGATTGAATGCGAGCCTAATGGGCGCGACTCGAACCATACAGAACCTCTCTCACTTCAAACAGCATCGCATCGATGCACGTTTCTGGGGAAACATTATACGAGATAGCCTCGTCGCTTTCGCGCAGCGCAGCCAGCGCGGCGGCCGCTCGGGCCTCGTCGGTGCGCGCGGCGGCCATCTCGATCTGCGCCTTGACGTCGACGTTCACAATGAACTCAGGCGTTCCGGCGCAGGTTGCCATCACATCGCGCAGCCAAGAGCCCGCAATCGAGAAAACCTGGTGGAGCGCCTGCGAGGTCTTCGCCGTGATCTGTCGCTTGTTGCGTGCCTCGATCTGGCGAATCGCCGACTTTGCCAGGAAGTCGGCGTTCTCGGAAAGCTCCGCCTCGAGCGCCGCACGGACGTCGTCGAGCGGTGCCTTCGCAGCCCTCACGAGACCGGCAGCGAGCTCTATGATATCCCAATCGTCGGCGGTGGCGAGCCGCGACATCGCATCGACCACGCCCCTCCGGAAGGCGAGGCTGTCGTTGGACTTCAAAAACTCGCACGCGCGCGTGATCGAACCCGAGCACGCCTCGATGGCGATGCGCGCGGTCTCGATCGAGGCGCCCGTGTTCTGACGGATAATGCCCGCGGCCTCGGTTGCAGGGATGTGGCGGAACGGGACAACCTGGCAGCGCGAGACGATCGTCGGAAGCACGCTTTCCCGCGTGCGGCCCAAAAGGACGATCAGCACGTTGGCGGGCGGCTCCTCGAGCGTCTTTAAGAAGGCGTTCGCCGCAGCGGTGCCCAGCATATCCACACGGTCGAGGATATAGACCTTCGACTTCGCCTGAATGGGAGCATAGGAGACATCCGACACGATCTCGCGGATCTGCTCGACCAGGTAGCCGCCCGCACCCTCGGGCGCATAGTAGCGCACGTCGGGATGTTTGCGCCGGGCGATGCGCGAGCAGGCATCGCATGCCCCGCACAAACCTCCGCGCGGGCCCTTCGCCCCCTTCGGGCAAAGGTACGCCTGGGCGAGCGCATATGCAGCCGCAGTCTTGTTCGAGCCGGCAGGACCGCAGAACAGATACGCTTGGCTCACATGCCCGCCGCGGACGCTCGCGCGCAAGAAGTCACGCACCCGAGGCTGGCCGAATATGTTCTCAAACGCGTCAGCCACGATTGCCCCTCTTTCCCCGGCCGCCGCGTTTGCGCTTCGCCTGGGGCTTACCCTTGGCCGCGCCCTCCCCATGGGGAGCTGCAGGCTGGGAAGGCGTCGCGCCCTCCGCGCGGGCAGAAAGCTCGGGAAGGATATCGGCAAGCTCGGCGGCGACGGCAGCGGCGGTCGCCTTGCGCGACGAGCTGGAGCGCACGATGCGGATTCGCTTCGGGTCGCGCTTAGCAAGCTTCAGGAAAGCCCTGTTCACACGCGAATGAAATACCTCTCCCGCCTGTTCCATCCGATCCCCCGCGCCCGCCCCCGTCGCTCGGGCAAGGCTTTTGCGCGTGTTGCCGAGCACGAGGAGGATGGTGCGGTCGGGAACGATGCCGCCCGTGGCGAACGCGTTCGCGCGGCGCACGAAATCGAGGGGAAGACCGCGCCCGTAGGCTTGATAGGCGATCGTCGAGTCCGAGAAGCGGTCGCAAAGCACCACCGCCCCCCGCTCAAGGGCAGGGCGGATCACTTCGCGAACCAGCTGGGCGCGGGCGGCCTCGTATATCAAGAGCTCGGCCTCGCTCGATATCTCGCCGTTGTCGGGGTCGAGCACCATCGCCCGAAGCGACTCGCCGATACCCGTGCCTCCCGGTTCGCGCAGGCACACGACCTCGCGTCCCGCGAGGCGAAGCTCATTGGCGACATAGCGGATATGGGTTGATTTCCCCACGCCGTCACCGCCCTCGAACGTGACGAAAACACCGCGGGGGGAATTCCCCTCGAGCTGGCCGCCGACAGGCGCCCCCTGCGTATCGGAGCCTGCGCACCCCTCAACGGGCTGCGCAGGCTCGGCGGTATGTCTTTCGGGCGTCAACGGCATGGGCTCCTAGTCCGCCACGCAGTTGCGCACGGCGGCGGCAACTGCCTCGACGGCGCGCGGGTCGAAGGGTTCGGGCATGATGAAGTCCTCGCAAAGCTCCTCGTCGGACACGAGAGCGGCGAGCGCGGAGGCGGCGGCGAGCTTCATATCGTTGGTGATGCGCGTCGCGCGCGCCTCGAGGGCGCCCTTGAAGATGCCGGGGAAGGCGACCACGTTGTTAATCTGGTTCGGGAAGTCCGAACGGCCCGTGCCGACGACGCGCGCGCCCGCGCGGCGAGCCACGTCGGGGTAGATCTCGGGGACGGGGTTGGCCATCGCAAAGAGGATCGCGTCGTCGTTCATGGAGGAAACCATCTCCTCGCTCACGATGTTCGGAGCAGACACGCCGACGAAGATGTCGGCACCGCGCATGGCGTCGGAGAGGGATCCCTCCTCGTCCGCGAGGTTCGTCACCTTGAGCATGGCGCGCTGAGCGTCAGTCGTGCCCTCAGACTTCGAGCAGATGATGCCGCACTTGTCGCACAGGATGAGGTTCTTGAAACCGTAGCTCAGCATGAGCTTGGCGATGGCGATGCCCGCCGAGCCCGCGCCGTTCACGATCACGCGGCACTCCTCCTTCTTCTTGCCCGTGAGGCGAAGTGCATTGATGACGCCGGAGAGCACGACGATGGCGGTGCCGTGCTGATCGTCGTGGAACACGGGGATATCGAGCTCGTCGATAAGGCGGTTCTCAATCTCGAAGCAGCGCGGCGCCGAGATGTCCTCCAAGTTGATGCCGCCGAACGCGGGCGCGAGGCGCTTGACCGTCTCGACGATCTCGTCGACGTCCTGGGTATCCAGGCAGATGGGCACGGCGTTCACGTTGCCGAAAGCCTTGAACAGCGCGCATTTGCCTTCCATGACAGGCATCGCGGCTAAAGGCCCGATGTTGCCCAGGCCGAGCACCGCCGACCCGTCGGAGACGACGGCGATGGTGTTCGCCTTCTGCGTGTAGGTGTAGGCGAGCGCGGGATCCGCCGCGATCTTCTTGCACGGCTCGGCGACGCCCGGTGTATAAGCGAGCGCCAGATCCTCGCGCGTCTTGATCTCCATCTTGGGAACGGTGTCGAGCTTACCTTGCCATTCTTCGTGCAAACGCAGCGATTCCTGCGCGATGTCCATGCCTTACCTCCGAGCCTTCTCGCTTCGCACGCGCCCTTGCGCGCTTCTATACAACCGTAAAAGTATACCGCTTCGGTGCCGCATCGCCGAATCCGCGCGGGCAAGCGCACAGGCAATCCATCGAGCGGGGCGGGGCCAACGCGGCGGAAGTCGCTCACCCTGCCGCTGTTCGAGGACCTACGCGAAAGACGGCGGCTCGTGCTACACTCAACGCATTTGCAAGACGAGAAGGGAAATCGAGTGGAGAACAATACTCTCACGGCAAAGCGCGTGGCGGACGCGGCCTACGACGCGATTCGCGCCGCTGCGGTCGGTCTGCGAGAAGACGTGCTCTGCGGCCTGGCTGCTGCACGCAAGATCGAGGAGCAGCCGCGCGCGCAATCGGTGCTCGACTGCCTGTTGGAGAATGCGCAGATCGCGCGCGAGGACGGGGTGCCCCTGTGCCAGGACACGGGAACCTGCTGGGTGAGGCTCGAAGTCGGCGAGGAGCTTCCCATCCCCGGCGATGTCCTCTCGCAGGTCGACGACGCGGTCGCGTGCGCCTACACCGACGGGCGTCTGCGCATGAGCGTGGTGCGCGACGCGCTTTTCGACCGCGCGAACACAGGCGACAACACGCCCGCTTTCGCCGAGATCGCGACCCGGCCGGGGCACGGTGCGACGCTGCATGTCCTTTTGAAGGGCGGCGGGTCGGACAATGCCTCCCGCGTGGTCATGCTCGCCCCCGGCGCGGGAATCGAGGGCGTGAGAAACGTCGTGCTCGACTGCGTGCGCGAGAAGGCAGCCAACGCCTGCCCGCCGCTTATCGTGGGCGTGGGTGTGGGCGCCACCTTCGACAAGGTAGCGGGACTCGCCAAGCACGCGCTTTTGCGGGAAATCGGAAGCCCCGCCGCATCACCTAAGCACGCTGCCTTCGAGCGCGATTTGCTCGAGGCCATAAACGCAACCGGCATAGGCCCTGGGGCGCTCGGTGGCAAGACCACGGCGCTCGCCGTGCACCTCGAGACGGCGCCATGCCATATCGCGGCGCTCCCCGTTGCCGTCAACATGGGGTGCTCGGCTATGCGCAGCGTCTCAATCGACCTTGTGAGCTGGGAGGACTAACCATGAGCGAACCTATCCGCATAACCTTGCCAGCCGATCGTGAAAAGCTGGCAGAACTGCGCATCGGGCAGGAGGTGCGCCTGACCGGAACCGTGTTCACGAGCCGCGACGCGGGGCATGAGCGCATGCTCGCCGCCTTGAGAGAGACAGGCGAGCTCCCCTTCGGGCTCGCGGGCGAGACCATCTTCTACGCGGGCCCCACCCCGCCAGCCGCAGGCCGCCCGCTCGGAAGTGTCGGCCCCACGACGGCAAGCCGCATGGACTTCGCGACGCCCGAGCTCATGGACGCGGGGCTTGCCGCCTGCATCGGCAAGGGAAAGCGCTCCCAAGCCGTCATCGACGCCTGCGTGCGCAACCGCTGCGTCTACTTCGCGGCCGTCGGCGGCATAGCAGCGCTGCTTGCGAAGCATGTCACCGAAAGCGAAACCGTCGCTTGGGATGATTTAGGGACTGAGGCGCTGCGCCGCATCGAGCTTATCGACTTCCCCGTCTTCGTGGCCGTCGATTCCCAAGGCGGCGACCTCTATCGGGCGATCGAGTCGGGAGAGCAGCTGTAAAGCTCCCGCATCAGAGAAAACGCCCGGCTAAAGCCGCAAGGGCCCGGCGCT
>JAUNWQ010000006.1 GCA_030540225.1 Coriobacteriia bacterium
CGCAACTGTCACACTTGGTTGGCTCAACTGGCGAAAACTATATTGGCATTAACAAGGGGGGCCGCGCGCGCTACGAGACCCTGGCCGAGCACAGGAGGAGGCTCGGGTACCCGGTCCCGCCGTTCGCCGCGCAGCAGGCGCAGTAGAATGGGCTCGGGCAGGTACAAGATTCCTGCCGCAGTCCCCAACCCCTATTTTTTCACCAAAGCCGCCTTGTTTTCCGCCACGGGACTTGGCACGGAGCTCAAGCTGCAATCGGACGCCGGGTAATCGGGATGCCGACGCCTCGTTCAACGAAAACGATCAGCTTACCGCGAGCAGTGCGAGAGCCTGTCGAGCGTCAACGCGCTTGCAGCAAGAAGCGCGAAAGGCCTTTTCATCACGGGAAACGATGTAGTCGCATCGAGCGTTTTCCGCAGCAGCCCTCACCAGCGCGTCCTCGTAATCGGGTTCGTTGGAGCAAAGGGCGCCATCAACCACGCAAAGAGTCAGCTCGACGACCTCGAACGAAGCTCTCATTTGGGAAATCACCTTCCGAGCAGTCGGCTCGTCCCCATAATGTCTATTGAATATGTAGTAGACATCTTTCAGAGACGACGCCAGAAGCAGCGCCCGCCCGTCGCCTCGAGCGATAATCTCACGGAAGAGCTCGGCGGCGAAGCCATGCTGAGGGCGAGCGGGAATAACGAGATCGAGCAGGACATTTGTATCGAAGAAAAACTTAGACATAGCGCTGACTCACCAGTTCGCGATCATCGTCAGGAGAGTCACCGCATAACCAAGGAATATCAGGAAGCGAATCTATTGTGCTCAGCAAATCCTCGGCTGCCGCAATCGCGTCGTCGTCCTTTCTTTGAACGGAAAACGAGATCTCGCCATCAGAGGGCATAGAAATACTCAGCGTGTCGCCAATCTGCACGCCAAAGCGCTTTCGCCATTCGGACGGCAAAACAACCGCGGCACTATTCCCGTTTCGAATAACCGAGCATGTAGCATTCATGGCCATCCTCCTAAGCTCGTCAGTACCGTATAGACACACTATACCACATCGAAATGATCCCCCTTCGCTCTGATGGTGATGATTTTGGAAGTGATCAGGTGCAAAGCCTCATTGCCGACCTTAAGAATGAACTGTCGGGTAGGAATAAGTGACGCTCAAACGCAAGAGGGACCCAGTTCAGCGTGAATGAACTGGGTCCCTCTCTATTTGCCCCAGATGGAACGATCTACGCACGACCATTCCACCTGACGCTCTACCGTTGCCGCCAGAGTCTGCTTAGTGGCGCCTCCGCTTGCTCGCAATGCTCCTGCTCGCCCGCACGCCCCTGCTTGTCAGCGGCGCCTCACTTGCTAGTGGCGCTTCTGCTTCTTCTCGAAGTTGCGGCGCTCGCCGAAAGAGCGCACGTCGTTCATGTTGGAAGGGCGCTTCTTGTTGCGTTTGGAAGCGGTCGCCGCGGCGCCCTTGTTGCCCGACGGCTTGCTCGTGCGATGCGACTCACCGCGCTTGCCCTTCGAGTCGCCGCGCCTGCCGCCCTCGTTGCGCTTGTCGCCGCGCGAGCCGCCGCGTCCGCCGCGACCCTCGAACTCATCGCGCCCGCCGCGACCGCGCTTGTTGTCGCCGAACTTCGCCGCACGACGCTCAGCGCGGTTGGCGAACTCGCCAGCCCCGCGTCCATCGCGCTTGCGACCAGCGCTGTTGCGGCTCGAGCCACCGCGGCCCTTGTTCTTGCGGTTCAGCAGGTCGGGATCGAGGTCGTACGTCTCGAGCCCCATGAAAGGAATGTCGCGATCGATGAGCTTCTCGATGTCGACCAGAAGGCGGCGCTGATTGGGGCTCACGAACGAGATAGCGTAGCCATGCTCGCCCGCGCGGCCCGTACGGCCGATGCGGTGCACGTAGTCTTCGGGGCAATCGGGAAGGTCGAGGTTGATGACGTAGTCGACGCTCGGCACATCGATGCCGCGAGCGAGCACATCGGTCGCCACGAGGATGTTCGCCTTGCCGCGGCGGAACTTGTCGAGCGCACGACGGCGCGCACCCACCGACTTGTCGGAATGGATGGATTCCGCCTGGTAGCCGTCATCGTTCAGCGCCTTCGCGAAATCCTCGGCACGGTTGCGCGTGCGGGCGAACACGATCACGCGCTCGTGGCCCTTCTCCTCGAGCACCGCGCGAAGGAGCTCGGGCTTCTTGTCCTGCTTGATCGGCATCATGTACTGGTCGACGGTCTTGGCCGTCTCGCCCTTGTGCGCGATTTCCACCACGGCGGGGTTCTTGAGCAGGTTGCCGAGGTTCTTCTGGATGGACTCGTCGATCGTCGCCGAGAAGAGAAGCGTCTGACGCTCGTCGGGCGTGGCCTCGACGATGGTGGTCACATCGGGAAGAAAGCCCATGTCAAGCATACGGTCCGCCTCGTCGAGCACGAGCGTCTGCACGCCGGAGAGATCAACGACCTCGCGCTTCATAAGGTCGTTCAGACGGCCGGGCGTGGCGATGAGCACATCAGTGCCGCGGCGAATCTCCTTGATTTGCGGGCCGTAGGGCGCACCACCGAAGACAGTCGTCACGAACTGCCCGGTGCAGCGCGCGATCTTCATGGCCGTGAAAGCGATCTGCTGCGCGAGCTCGCGCGTGGGCGAAACCACGAGCAGGCGCGGCGGACGGTTGTGGCTGCGGTCACGCGGCATGCGGGAAAGGACGGGAAGCAGGAAGGCTGCCGTCTTGCCGGTGCCCGTGCTCGCAGCGGCGATGAGGTCGCGGCCGGTCAAAACGATGGGGATAGCCTGCTCCTGAACGGGCGTGGGCTCATCGTAGCCCAGGCGTGCAACCGCATCGAGGGCGTTATCGGACAGGCCAAGGCTGGCAAAGTTTTCCATGTAAGACTCTTTTCTTCAGTTGCCACGTTCCATCGCCCCTTGCGATGCGAATCCGTGGGCGCACCCGCTCCCAGCGGCGTGCATTTGCGCTTGAGGCGAGCCGCTTTCCAATTCATAGGCGGTAAAAACGCGCAGCTCGAAGCCGCCGCGGATATGCGCAAATAAGAAAAGAGAAAGATTTTCGCTTGAAGCGACTGTCCATTATGCCGCTTCATTCCAACGTGCGCGCGCATCGGCACGGGAAATCCACACCGCGGGGGTTATTTCCTGCGCCAGATGCTGATGATGAGCCAAATCGACAGAACGAGCGAGCCGAAGTATCCGAAGAACGACAGCAGCGGCACCCCGAGAAAGCGCGGCTCCATCGTGGTCCCCGCCATCAGGCTCGAACCCACGAACAGACCCGCGATCACCATCGCAATCGCCACGCGGTTGATCATGCGCGAAAGATGCGCAAGCGGCGCCTCAGAGCCGAGCACTTCCATGTTCATCTTCAGCTGGCCGCGCGTGAGCATCTTGAGCGCCTCGCCGGAATACGACGCCGCGTCGAGCGTGCCGCGACCTGACGAGTACATCGCGCGCGCAAGGTCCTCAAGCGCGTCGCGAATCTCTTCGCGCGTGCCTTTCTTGCCCTTGATGTGGGCGTTTATGATTGCGACGATATTCTGGTTGGGAATATAGGGCGCCACCGTGCCCTCGATGGTCACGATGCCGCGCGACACGCTCGTGACCGACGCGGGCAGCATCACGTTGCACGATCGCGTGAGCTGCATGATGTCGCTCAAGAACTGGCCCACGTCGATCTCGGCCACATCGCACGAGCCGTAGTCCTCGAGCAGCAGGTCGAGGTCGGCGAGAAAACGCGCATGATCGATGGCCGCATTGTCCTTTTTCGCCGCGAACCGCATGAGCGCATCCTTGAGCGCGCGCGGGTCCTTAAGCCCCACGGCCTCAATGATGTCGCCGAACCCCGCGCGGTCGCGTGCCGACAGGCGGCCCATGTTCCCCAAATCGATGTAGACGATCCGCCCATCGCGAATGATCACGTTGCCCGGATGCGGGTCGGCGTGGAAGAACCCGTGGTCGAGAATCTGCGTCGCGTAGTTGTCGAGCATCTTCGACCCGATTTCCTCCAGGTCGTACCCGTTAGCCACCAGCCGGTCCGCATCGCCGATGGGAATACCGTCGACATATTCCATGACCAGGACGAACTCGCTGCACAGCTCGGTGTAGACCTTCGGGCATGCGACGAAGACGCAGTCGCGGTTGAGCTCGGCGAACTCGGCGAGGTTCGCCGCCTCGCGCCGAAAGTCAGTTTCCTCCAGAAATGTTGCCCACATTTCCTCGACCACGGCGCGCACGTCAAGCATCTGCTCGCCCTTCATGTACCTCGAGGCGCGACGGGCGAGCATTCGCATGATGTCGATGTCGAGCGCCATCGTGGCCTTCACGCCAGGGCGCTGAATCTTGATGGCGACCGACTCTCCCGAGGTCAGGACCGCGCGGTGAACCTGGGCAAGCGATGCGCTGCCGAGCGGCTTCGAGTCGATCTCGGCGAAGATTTCCTTGCGACGGCCGCCGAACTCCTCGTCGAGCGCCGCGAGCATCTCATCGAACGGCAGCGGATCGCATTCCGTTTGAAGCTTGGTAAGCTCCTCGCAAAATACCTTGGGAAGGATTTCCGAACGCGTCGAGAGCGTCTGACCGATCTTCACAAAGCTCGGGCCCAAGTCCTCGAGCATCGCGCGGAACTCTTCGGGCGTGAAGCCCTCGAGGGCACGATGCTTGCCGACGATGCCGATGATTTCGCGCATGCGGCGGCGACGGGACTTGGAGTTGAGCCCGAAACGGCCCTCGGGGTCGGCGTCGGCCCCGGGGGCGAAAAAGTGCCTGAGCAGTGTATTGTCTTCGGCCATGAGGAAACCGTGGCGGCGCGGCGCTAGGCCGTGGGGACGCCTTCGCCCTCGGGGGCCTCGCCTGCGTCTGCAGCAGGTTCCGCAACAACCTCACCTGCGACGACTTCCGCAGCCGGCGCCTCGGCAGAAGCGGCATCCCGCTGAGCGTTCAGAGCCGCAGCCTCGTCGAGCACGGAGCGCGCGCTGTTGGCGACCGCCTCCACCGCAGTGCCCACCGCGGCTACTGCCGTCGCACACGCGGTCTTCGCTTCGGCGATGGGATTCGGCTCCGCAGCCGTGTCCGATGCCGATGCGGCGTTCGCGGCCTTCAGCTTCTCGGCCGCCGCCTCGGCGTCCTTCGCGTTGGCGGTATCCGCCATTTCGCGCACGATGTTGGCGAACTCGACGCGCTCGTCGGGCGACATCATGGACATGCGCGCCTCGATGGTGTCGCGGCGAATGGATGATTCGAGATTCGATGCGCGGTGCTTGAGCTCGGTGTTGATCTGCTTGCCCTGCTCAACCGTCATCTCTCCGCGAGCAACAAGCTGGTCGACCAGCTCTTTGCCCTTTTCGGCGCCAATAGCAACCGCACCGATGCCTGCCAGGAAAATACCTTTGAAACCGTCTCCGAGTGTAGCCATGATGGCCTCCTTATCCCTCAGATGGACGTGCCGCGCGGCGACACGCGCTACTTATTCATAATGCCGCATTTGGGGAGAAAGGGCAAACCCAGGAGGAAAAACGTTGCCATGGTGTAAAAAGCCCGAGCTACAACGACGGCAGAAAGAAGCACAGTGGGATTTCGTGTATCTTGAATACACGATTTTGCTGAAAAACGTGTACTTTGAATACACGATTTTCTATAATATCCTGTACTCCAAGTACACATTTTTAATGCGAGGCAATATGAGAAGAGCCATCGAAACAACCATCGAAACCTGGGCAGCGAAAGATTTCAGCCGCCCGCTGTTGATCCGCGGCGCTCGCCGCGTTGGCAAAACGCATGTCGCTGAAACCGTCGGCAGGCGAATTGCCGGCGACGCCTTCGTAAAACTCGACTTCCAAACCGATCTCAAGCTCATCGAGCCCCTGTTCGACGGCCCGACCGACGACGTCGACGGCATCATGGCGCGCATCGCCGACTACAAACGCATGCCCATAGAAAAAGAATCCGCCTTCATCCTACTCGACGAGGTTCAATTGTGCGAGCGCGCTTTGAACTCCCTGCGATTCTTCTCTGGTTCGGGTTGGCGCATCTGTGCGACAGGAAGCCAGCTCGGCGTTGCAACACGCAAGCGCAGGCTCCCCTTCCCCAGCGGAGTCCGCCAAGAAACCATGCATCCCATGACGTTCGAAGAGTTTCTCTGGGCGCTTGGCGAAGAACACATGGCAGAGGCGATTAGAACCCACGCGCAAACGCTTGAACCATATGCATCCCATCACCTTGCAACGCGTTATTTCCGCCTTTACCAAGCAATCGGAGGAATGCCGGCGGCAGTTTCCGCATATCTGCAGCAGCAATCGATTGATGACGCGCGCATCGAGCAGCGCGAAATTGACCAAACGTACACTGCCGACATGACCGACCCCGACAATGGCATCAGCGGCATTGCAGCGCGCAAAGTGTGGAAGTCGATTCCGGCGCAGCTCATGCGTTCGTCCACGAAGAAGTTCAAGTATTCGGAAGTTGAACGGGGCGGGCGGCGCGCGAAATTGATGGAGCCCCTTGAATGGCTCGAAGGAGCAGGAGTTATCTCCTTAAACGAAATGACCGAATGCGTTGCCGCCCCTCTGATTCCGTTCGATGAAGAGGAGGGCAGCTTTTTCAAAGTCTATCTAGCGGACACGGGGCTTATGTTCTACAAGCTTGGGATAAACCCACGGCTTTGGCTCGAAGCGGAAGAGCTCGGTGCTGTGATTGCCTCTTCCGATTTCAAGGGCGCATTGGCGGAGAATTCCACGGCGCAAGCCTTCTCGTCCAACAATCTCCAAACGTACTATTGGACGCCGCCGAGTTCTTGGAAGGCAACGGGCGAGCTGGACTTTCTCCTTCAAACCGACCGCATGGAAGTAATCCCCGTGGAAGTCAAGTCCGCGCGAAACGTACGGGCGAAAACGCTGGCCTCGTTCATGGAGAAAGCGCATTCCCCCTACGCATACATTCTTTCGGGGAATGACTTTTCGCGCAGCGAAACCGAGTTCGGGAACGAGCTGCGGCATATGCCCCTCTACGCCGCCTACTGCCTCGACGAGGGATTTTTGCGCAACGAGCTTTAACGCGGCCGAGCGGAGCCAGCACGCTATGCGCGATTTCGAAGGGCATTGCAAAACGGGGTCGCGGGGAGCGCTGCGTCCTCAACCGTCACTGGGATGTCGCGCACCGCATCGTAGTTCGCCGTATCCGTTGGGGTGGAAACAACATAGAAGACGCGATTTCCTGGCGTGCCGGAGAACATGTCGCTCATGTCGGTTTCCGCGGCGCACGTTGGTTTTTAAATGCTTCAAGGTTTTGCCCGATTCCCGCCGACAAGGGTTTTCAAGATATCTCGGCGCGGCGATACCGCGTGCTCCTCCCTGCCCCCTCGCGTTGGATAAGGCCCTTGTCGTCCAGGTGGGAGAGGATTCTGATTGCCATGGTCTGGGAAACGCCAAGCGACTGTTCGATGTCGCTGCGCTTCACGACGGGATTGCTTTCGAACAGCCGGTACGCCCTCTTCTCGGAGTCCGTCAACCCGTTAAGCTCGGGGCGGTCGACGCCGTCGTAGTTCAGATTGGGCAAGGTGACCTTGAAGGCGTTGGGCGTCGTTTGGATGACCGGCTGCCTCCCGGTGCCGTCGTAGCATTCGTTAATCTTTGGGATGCCCGTCCCGTACGCCTCGATGAGCTTCAGGCGGTAGAAAACCTCCGCCAACCGCTTGTTCCGCGGGATGGAGATGCCGAGGGCGATATCGTCCGCCGAAACGCCTTTCACCAACCCCCCGAGCGTGACGAACTCGATTCTGTCGTCGAAGATGTTGATGAGGGCGGGCCCGCTCAGCGCGTAGTCCCTGTGGACGATGGTGTTCAGCAGCGCCTCGCGGATGGCTTCCTCGGGATAGTCCGGCATGTCGATCCGCTTCAGCCCCTTGAACTCCGAGCGAAGCCGGTTGAACCGGTTGATGTACTCGTACGCGCCGTCCAGCTGCCTCAGCACAGACCCGCTCAGCTCACACCTATCGCGGAACACCGACTTCTTCCTCCCCTGGAACACAGCGAGCTTCACGGTATGCGGGCATTGGTCGGACAAGAGGAGCGCCAAGTTGGTGTGCACGCCATCCTCGGTGACAAGGCCGAGCGTACGCCGCTTTCCCTCCCCAAACGTCAGCCCCGCCTCCCCGAACGCCGTCTCCGCTTCGCTGAAAGAGAGGCTCTGCTCGAGCGATCGGGCACTCTCGTAGCTCCCCCCATCCGCTTCCCTGATCATCTGCAGTATGGCCGCCTCAGAAGCGGGCACGGAGGACGGACCCTGGCGAACGTAGACGCCTGCCGGACGGATGCCCTTGTCTGCAAGATAGTACGGGCGGGAAGTTCCTTTTTGAACCTCAATGGCGATGATGGTTTTGTTCTCGACTTCCCGCGCGCTGCACGACACGTGCATCGTCACGTCGGGTTTGATGGCGTCGCGAAGCGCGTTTTGCGCGCGAAGGATGGTCTTGTCGACATCGTCGACGCCTACGACCCTTCCCGAATCGTCGACGCCGACGAAGACGGTGCCCCCGTCCGTGTTCGCGAAGGCGACGACGGTCTTTTTGATGTCGTCGACGTACGCTTCCTTGAACTCGGTCGACTGATCTTCTCTTCTCATCTTCTCATCTCCCTTCTCTATCTAACACTATTCTATTACATTCTAACCAATCTAACACTATTCTAATCATTATTGCATCGATTTGTTTTTGACGGCAGCACCTACGAGCAACTGATGACCATAGTGTTCGACCGCACCAACAAGGCGGGCCTCGCATCCGCCCCGTCGACGAGCGCAAGGCATTCGACTATTATGAAGCCTGGAAGCTTTCGTGAGCCGCCTATCAGTTCGGAAGGAGCAGGCAATGAAGCTAGTTGACTTCAAATGCCCCAATTGCGGATCTGGAATTAAAGCAGACACCGACAGCAGAACAGCGACCTGCGAGTACTGCGGGTCAGCATTCGCAATCGACGATGAGTCGCTCACCGTTAACGTCAATCTCTCAGGCCAAGAAGAAGCAGGCTATCAGTTCGAAAAGGGTCGCCAACGTGCGCAAGCGGAAGCAAAATCCATTACCTCCACCATCAAGCAAACACCGCCCCAAAAGAAACGTAAGACTTGGCTATGGGCGCTGGGCTGGATTTTTATTTTTCCGATTCCCCTCACCATCCTGATGCTCAACAGCCCAAAGACAAAGAGCATCGACTCCAGAGCACGTATCGGTATCGTCGTGGTTGGATGGCTTATATATCTCGCAATCGGATTGAGCGGTGTTGGCGGCGGCTCTACCACTACCACGAATGAGCCAATCGACACAAACGTGAGCGACATGACGACCGTAGCGCACGTTCAATCCGATGACCGCGGCGGCTACGCCAACATCGACGCATTCATAGAAAGGTTTAACGCAACCTCCGATACGCCCATCACAGAAGCGAAGGAGGTTGACAACATCGCCGATAAGGACAGCGACTACTATCGCACCGAGTATCGTTTGAGCGCTTTTAAAGATGCCGTGGGTGTTGTCGGTCAAATTGAAGGCTATGGTCAGATTGATATCGTGAGCTATGGAAGTACGGGATATACAGATATCAGAGTTTATGCCGACGTCCAGAACAAGGAGCAAGCTGCAGTGATGTTCGAGGACCTGGCAAACGTTCTCGTATCTGGAAAGGACAGGGATAATATCGCCAAGGACGTGGAGAACATCAAAACGTCATCTACGAGCAACTCAAATTTGTATCTCGGCAGCAAGTATTCTGCTTCGTATCTCTATGATGAAGTCTATATCGAGGCGAGGAATGTCAAGTTCGAGTAGGGTTATCTTGATGGGTATTTAAGGATTCTAACAGTTTAGAAGTGTGGTAGTCCTATAGGCTTGCCTACGCGCGATCAGTCGCATCAATCATCATTAAATGGCGGACCACCTTTGCAGTTTTGGGTCACTTTAACCGACGGGGAAGGCCATGATGATATTTCATGTATCTGGAATACACAATTTTGTAGAAAAACATGTACTTTGAATACACGTTTTCTCGCTATTGGGCGTTCGAATCGGAGGCGAGCTGCGACACGAGCCTCCCCATGCCGGCGCCTGAGGACGCTTCGAGATTCCCGTCACGTCCCTCAACAAGCGTCGCGCCGACGACTGCCACCAAGATGATGCCCGCGCCAACCCATCCGCCAATCGAGAGGAACTCGCCCAGAAGCGCCATGGAGAACAGCGCCGTGAACACCGGCTCGCCGGTAAGAAGGAGCGAAACCGTCGAAGAAGGAAGGCCCGTGAGCGCGACGTTTTGAAGCGCGAAGGTGACGCACGTGCTCAGAATCGCAAGGAAGGCGATAACGCCCCAGGCCACAGGCTCGATTGTCGCAACATCAACGACGGGCTTGACCGCGAGCGCCGCAGCGAGCGAGACGGCGTCGGGCGCTGCGCGGGCCTTCATCGAGTGCACGAAAAACTGGATCCGCGAAGCCTACGAAAGCGAACCCGAGGCGCTGTTGCTTTAGTGCGTCCAGTTCCACGACTTGCAGCAGCTTCTCATGGGCAGCCCCCGCGCATGGGGCCCAGCCCCGAACCCGAAGAGTCCCCCAGCCCTTCAAAAGCGCCAGCCGCAAACCCAGTCGCTACTTCCCCACCGCTATCGGAACCAGTTCGGAAAGCGTGGTGATCGCGTAGTCGGGGTGCTCTGCCAGGAGTTCCTCGCGGGCGAACATGCCCCAGAGTGCGGCGACCGTCACGCAGCCGGCGCCCCGTCCCGCCTGCAAATCGTAGGGGCTGTCGCCAATGTAGATGCATTCATCAGGCGAAACGCCGAAAAGCTCGCAGCCGTGCAGCACCGGCGCCGGGTCGGGCTTGTGCGCGGGGAACGTATCGGGCGCGACGAGAAAATCGAAATACCCCTCGATCCCCGTGCTCTCCATGGCACGGCGGGCGTTCCCGCTGCGCTTCGATGTGACGATGCCGAGCGGAAGCCCCGCCGCCGCAAGCTTTCCAAGCACCGCCGTCGTGCCGGGAAACGACCTGATGAGCTGCGAGTGCACGCGGTCGTTGTGCTCGAGGTAGGTGTCGAAAAGCTTATCGTGCACCTCCTGGCTGCCATCGGCCCAATCCCACATCTGCACCGTGAGCGGCTGACCGATCTTCGCGCGCAGTTCCTCGTCGGGAATGTCACGCCCTAACACCGTCTTCGTCGCGTAGCGAAACGACGCCAGGATGAGCGCCTCGGTATCGACCAGCGTGCCGTCCAGATCGAACAGCACGCCCTTGATGCTGGAAATCTTGCCCATCCCAATTACTCGAAGATGCCCGCGAAAGCCCCCAGGCCAGAGGGGTGCTTGCGAGCATTGCGCTTCGCGAAGCGCAGCAGCTCGGCAATGGTGGAAAGCGAGACGTCCTTCTTCTGGCCCGTGCGGCGCAGCTTCACTTCCACATTGCCCTCAGCCAGACCGCGCTTGCCGATGACCACCTGCAGCGGCCAGCCGATAAGGTCGGCGTCCGCGAACTTCACGCCGGCGCGCTCCTTGCGGTCGTCGATGACCACGTCAAAGCCGAAATCGGCGATCTCGCTCGCGAGCTTCTCAGCCGCGGGCTGCACCTCGTCGTCGCCGACCGTAAGCGGGATAATGCACACGTGAGCAGGCGCGACATTGAACGGCCACTGGATGCCGTTCTCATCGTTGTGCTGTTCGACGATGGCGGCCACCGTGCGGGAGACGCCCACGCCGTAGCAGCCCATGATGAACGGGTGCTCCACGCCGTCCTCGTCGTGGAAGGTGGCGCCCATGGTCTCGGAGTAGCGGGTGCCCAGCTGGAACACCTGGGAGACCTCGATGCCGCGGGAACCCGAAAGCGGCAGACCGCAGTCGGGGCAGCAGTCACCGGGCTTCACGACGCACAGGTCGGCCCATTCGTCCACCGTGAAATCGCGGCCCTCTTCGGCGCCCACGTAGTGATAGTCGTCCTCGTTCGCGCCGACAACCCAATGGCCGATGCCCTTCAGGCTGCGGGCGGCGATGACGCGCGCGCCCTCGGGCAGGCCGACCGGGCCCATCGAACCCTTGCGCAAGCCGAAGGATTCCATTTCCTCGTCGGTGAGCAGCGCAAACCCGGGAACAGCGCGCTCGGCCTTGATCTCGTTGAGCTCGTGGTCGCCGGGAACGAACATCACGACGAGCTTGCCCTCGGCGTCCTTGCCAGAGAGCGCCTTCACCGTGGAGCTTTCGGGAATGCCGAGGAACTCCGCGAGCTCCTCGATCGTGCGGACGCCCGGGGTGTGGATCTTCTTAAGCTCGGCAGCCTCGTACTCCGTCGGGCGGGCCAGGCACTCGCCAGCCTCGGTGTTCGCAGCATAACCGCAGGTGCAGTGCACAAGCTCGGCCTCGCCCGCCGGGGCAAGCGCCATGAACTCGGTCGTCACCTTGCCACCGATCTGGCCGCCATCGGCCTCGACGGGACGGTAATCCAGGCCGCAGCGGTCGCAGATCGTTCCGTAGGCGCGGCTCATGTCGTCGTAGGTTTCCTGCAGCGATTCCTGCGTCGCGTGGAAGGAATACGCGTCCTTCATGATGAACTCGCGGCTGCGGAACAGGCCCAGGCGCGGACGGATCTCGTCGCGGAACTTCACCTGAATCTGGTAGAGCGTGCAGGGAAGCTCCTTGTAGGAACGCAGCTCGTTGCGGATGAGCGACGTGATGAGCTCCTCATGGGTGGGCCCGAGGCAGAAGCCGTGGTCGTGACGGTCGACGAGGCGCATGAGCTCGGGGCCGTAGTCGTCCCAGCGGCCGGACTCGTGCCACAGCTCCGCCGGCTGCAGCGCCGGCATCATGATTTCCTGCGCGCCGATCTTGTCCATTTCCTCGCGCACGATGTTCTCGACCTTCGAGAGCACCTTGTAGCCAAGCGGCAGGAAGGTGTACACGCCCGAAGCGGTCTTGCGGATCATGCCCGAGCGAAGCATCAGCTTGTGGCTCGCGATTTCCGCATCCGCGGGGTCTTCCTTCAGCGTCGGAGCATAGAGCTTGCTCATTCGCATAACTTCACTCATAGTTTTCCTATCTCCTCCATCAACACGTCGACGATGGCGTGCTCTTCCACTTTCCGTTGCACTTCGCCGTGCTTGAACACGACGCCTACGCCCGCGCCGCACGCCACGCCGATGTCGGCATCGCGCGCCTCGCCGGGACCGTTGACGACGCAGCCCATGACGGCGACCTTTATGGGCTTGGTCGTGCTCATGAGGTTGGATTCAACCTGCTTGGCCAGCTCGATCAAGTTTACCTGACAACGCCCGCACGTGGGGCAGCTGATGATTTCCGGGCCGCGGCGGCGCAAATCGAGAGCCGAAAGCAGCGCCCAACACGCACGCATCTCGACGACGGGGTCATCGGTAAGCGAGATGCGCATGGTGTCCCCGATTCCTTCTTCCAAAAGGATTCCCAGGCCAGAAGCGCTTTTTATGACACCTTGGAATTGCGTTCCCGCCTCGGTGATGCCGATATGCAAGGGAATGTGGGGCAGATCGCGCGAGAGCTGGCGATACGTGCGCACCGTGGTCATGACGTCGTGGGCCTTCGCGCTCACCACAAGGTCGTGGAACCCGCGGCCCTCGCAGTATTCC
The DNA here is from genome assembly GCA_030540225.1 of Coriobacteriia bacterium. Classification (GTDB taxonomy): domain Bacteria; phylum Actinomycetota; class Coriobacteriia; order Coriobacteriales; family Eggerthellaceae; genus Ellagibacter. The sequence goes on from JAUNWQ010000006.1 coordinate 13,620, forward strand.
ACGTAACCCGCGGCGGACGCGGCGAGCTTTTGCGGAAGCGTGAGGTCGCGCCGCGCGGCGAGGTCTTGGTCAAGCGAGCCCGCGTTCACGCCGATGCGGATGGGAATACCCGCTTCACCTGCGGCGTCGAGCACGGCGTCGGTCTTTGCGAGGCCGCCGATGTTGCCGGGGTTGATGCGCAGCTTGGCCGCCCCGCGGCGCGCCGCCTCCACGGCGATCTGCGCGTCGAAGTGGACGTCGGCCACCACGGGAAGGGGCGACCGCTCGCAGACGCCCTGGAAGGCGTCGAGGCAATCGCGGCGCGGGATGGCCATGCGGACCACCTCGCATCCTGCCGCGGCAAGTTCCCGAATCTGCGCGAGGTTGGCGTCCACGTCGTTCGCGGGCGCGTTCAGCATGGACTGCACCACCACGGGGGCGCCGCCGCCTAAGGGCACGTTGCCCACCATCACGCGGTGCGTGAGCTGGTTGGGCTTGAGTTCGTTGGTTGTAGCATCTGTTTTACACATGGATAGCATTCTAGCAGCACCCGCGCGCCTTTGGGAAACCGCCGCGAGAAAGGCACAGGCGACTCGCGAAGGGGCGAAGGGCCTCGCTACTCGAACAGCCAGCGGGGATTTTCCAGGTAGCGCTCGGCGACCACCTTGGTGCCGGGCACCTGCTCGTCGAGCAGTCCGTCGGGCAGGGCATCGCGATAATGGTTGCGCGACCAGCCGATCATCTGCAGCCGCCGCAACATCGACAGCGCGCACGCCAAATCGAGCGACGAGTCGTTCAGCTTCCCGACGCTGCGATAGCCCTCGACCCACCGCTGCGCCATCGCCGGCGCGTAGGGCTTGTGCTCCACGAACGTCAGCGCCGCAGCGAAATCGTACATATACCATGAGTAGCCGCAGTCGTCGAAGTCGATGAGCGTCAACTCGCCGTCGGGGCCCTTGATGATGTTCGAGGGCCGCAGGTCAGCGTGGATGAGCCCCCAGTTCGACGACGCCCGCCCCGCGCGCGCAACCACTTCGCAAGCCGCCCATTCCGCCCGCTCGAACAGGAACGCGTCGCTGCTCGAAAGCGGTGCGTCGCGCCAGCTTCCCCAGCGCGGAGCATCCCCCACCATCGAGTCGACGTCCCAGGTAAAGCGCGTGAAACCTTGCGGCGGCTTCCATTGGCGGGCCTGCTCGTGCAGACGCGCCGTCCACGCGCCGATGGTGCGGTAGCTGCGGGAGGGGTCGGCCGCGCGCTCCAAGGTGGCGCCCGACACGTAGCGCATACACACGCACAGCCAGGCGTAGCCGGTCTCGTCGCGCACCTCGGCCACGAAAAAGCCCGATGCCAGGGGAACGGGCTCGACGACGTTGATGTCCACCACGTTTTGCAGCGCGCGAACCCATGCCAGCTCGGATGCGACGGCGAGCGAGCCCCCGACATAGCCGGGCTGGCACACGCGCAGCATCGCGTAGGGCTCATCGTTGACAACCACGGAGAATGTCGCGTTTTCCGAAACAGTGACCAGGCGCAGCTCGGTGCGGAACAAATCGAGGCCCCACGCGTCGCACACGCCCCGGCGCAGCCACCACGGAGCCATCGAACCTGGCCGGTACATGGCGAACGCAGCCAGCTTGCCCGCACCCCCCTGCCCCGCAAGGGGTTCAAGCTCCCTCACTTCCAGCGAACGGGGCGCAGGGTGAGCGGCTCGTTTGCGTGCCCTCATGCAATCCTCCTTATATATGCTGTCAGATCGCTCGTGCGGTAGCGCGTAAGACCAGGTGGAACGGACAATCAATCGCCCACCCAAAAGGCGCGCCCCGCCTCTTTCCGCCCCTTACGCTACAAATCCCGTATTGCGAGATGGTTTCATCTCGTTTTCGAAACATTTCGTTTCGCGTTTGGAAACATGACTGAGCCTTTTTCGTTACAGAGCCTCTACAAACGGGCCCCGAGGGGGAAACAAAGCGAACCGAAAATAGTCCATGAGCTGAAGAGATAGGAGAGACATGTTATTCGGCGTATCACAATTCCGCGCAGCATACCGCGCAGGCAAGCTTTCGCCGGTCGAGGCAATCGAATCGCAGCTCGCCTATGCAAACGTCGTGGCGAACGAGGTCAACGCCATAAGCCAGGTTAGCCCCACCGCACTTGACGAGGCACGCGAGAGCGAATCGCGCTGGGCCGCCGGTTGCCCGAAAGGCCCGCTCGACGGCATCCCCGTCGTCGTGAAGGACAGCTACCACATCGCGGGCATGAAACGCTGGCACGGAAGCGCAATCCACGACGGCGACGCCCCCTCCGCGAAGACGTCCGAGCCCATCGAGCGGCTGCGCGAAGCCGGCGCAATCGTGGTGGCGAAGACGACCATGCCCGACATGGGAATGCTCGGCGCGGGGATATCGAGCCAGTTCGGCATCGTGCGCAATCCGTGGAACAAAGACATCAACCCCGGCGGCTCGAGCGCGGGAGCAGGCGCATCGCTCGCCTGCGGGCTTGCCGCGTTCGGTCTGGGAACCGACATCGCGGGAAGCGTCCGCCTACCCGCCGCGCACTGCGGGCTTGCCGCCATCAAGCCGACGCAGGGCCGCATCGCCTACTCACCCGCGTCGAACATGCGCTCTTCGGGCGTCATGGGGCGCAGCATGAGCGACGTCATCGAGGGCCTCATGTGCGTTGGAAAGGAAGCGCCCACCGACCCGCAATGCCTGCCAGGCGCGTTCCGGCCGATCGCCTTCGAAGAGGTGCTGCAGCGCTTGCCGAAGGTGGGCCTTTTGCTCGATGTGGGCTATGGCACGCCAACCGACCCCGTTGTCGCCGAGGCGGCGCGCGCGGCGGCAGCGCGCCTTGAAGCTGCCGGGTTCGCCGTCGAGCCCGTGTCCTTGGGTCTCGGCGAGGCCGACTTCGCCAACGCCGACCTGGTGTTCAAGGCGCATGCCGCCGCCGAGGTTCGCGCCTCCCGCCATCCCGAAGCAGTGCTCGACCTGGTCGCCCAGTGGCTTGAAGGCGCAGATGCCCGTCCCATGGCCGACTACAAGGATGCCATGTGCGGGCTGCTCGCCACCGTGGCGAAGGTCGAAGCGGCCGCCGGCGCCTACGACTTCCTCGTAAGCCCCGTGATTCCCACGCTCCCGTTCGCCGCGGACACCCCCGGCCCGGGAGACGAGGAGATGCTGCTGCACCACACGCACTACACGGCCTGGTTCAACCAGAGCGGCCAGCCCGCCGCCGTCTATCGCGAGAAGAACGACGCCAAGACGGGGCTTCCCATCGGTGTGCAGGTCGTCGGTCGGCGCTTCGACGACGCAGGCGCGCTCACCGTTGCCGCCTATCTGGAGTCGACCCGCGCAGAGGTCGCCCCGTTCCCCACGTTCGAGGAGGTGCCCTCATATGACTAGCGCAACCGCAACCCAATCGACCGTCGTCGACAACACCGTCACCGGCGGCGGGCTCCTGCGCGAGGCCGTGCGCATCGTATCGCGCCCCATCACGAGCACGTGGCAGTGGACCGTGCCACGGACCTGCGACATCACGCCGAGCTGGATCGGCGGCGACGGCGAGTTCACCGAAGGTGTCGGAGCGAACGGCCAGCGCGCGCTGCGCCGCCGCTTCACCGGCGAGGTGACCATGTACGCCTCCCCCGTCGAGAGCATCACGGCGGTTATGCAGGCAGCCGGCGAGGCGGGAATCGCCCCGCGCGTCATCGAGTCCGCAGGCGACGAGGTGATAAGCGAGCTTCTCCCCGAAGCCTGGAGGCCCGCGAAGCTCGACGAGCTGCGCGACACGCGCCTTCTCCTGCACGCGCTCGACGCGCGCCGCTCCGTCCACGAGCTCTACCTGGGGTCCCGCGCCCTCACCTGCGCCCGCTCGGTTGTACAGCGAAGCCTCGTGCGCGACGTGTTCATCATGCGCGCGCGTTGCCTGGAGGAAGGCATCTTCCTGCCCCGCAATGTCGACGGCATTCTCGGCAAGCTTAAGCCGTTCCTCGATGCCGCTGGCGCACTCGCGCACGATCCCGTGCTCTGTCACGGCGACGGAGCCGCATCGAACCTGCTCATCGACAGCACCGACCCCGACACCCCGCCGCTGCTCACCGGCTGGACGGTGTGCGGCCTGCGCGATCCGTACGAGGAAGCGGGATCCGTGCTCTCCGAGCTGCACCCGTTCTGCGCCGCCGACGACGCGCAGGTGCTCCGCCGGCTGGGGCTCGACTCGAAGAACCTGTTCATCGCGCAGGGATTTGCCGTACTCGACGGCGTGCTGTGGGCGCTCATCGGACTGTGGCGCAGCGAGATCAACTCCGACAAATCGATCGACTGCACGAAATACGGTATGTGGAGGCTCGTGAAGGCCCGCTATCAGCTGGACACCTTCCCCGAGCTCAACGAATGGCTGGAGGCGCAACGATGAGCAGCATCTTTTCCGAAGCAGCGACCGAGCTTACGCCAACGCCCACCCCGCGTACCATCTCCTGCCCCGCCGCGTTCAACCTTCCCCCCGTCGTGCGCGGCGCCATGGAAGGCGTCGAGATGTGGCATGGGAAGAACCTCATGGTCAAGCCCATGGACGGCGGCCTGAACAACGAGAACTGGTACGTGCGCGACGACATGAGCCGCGAGTACTTCATCAAGGTCCCGGGCGCGGGCACGGGGTTCATCGACCGTAGCGTCGGGCACGCCGGCGCACTTAAAGCCTCCGAGCTGGGCATCGGCGCGAAAGTCTACGAGTTCAACCCCGAGACGGGCGTGGAGGTCACCGAGTTTCTGCGCGGGTACGACACCTGCACCACCACGACGCTGCGCACCCAGGAGCAAGGCCTGCAGATCATGGAGACCTACCGCGCGCTTCACGCAAGCGAGAAGTTCGGGAAAACGAACATGATGTTCGACCAGATCGACCAGCATATCGGCCAGATGGAGGAGCTCGGGCTTTCCCTTCCCGCGTGGGCAGCCGATCTGCTCGGCGAATACGACGAGGTCAAGCAGCGCTTCAACGCCTCGGGCATCGACCTTTCCCCCTGTCATAACGACCCCATGCCCGGCAACTTCATGGTGAACCCCGACGGCATGAAGCTCATCGACTTCGAGTTCTGCGGAGACAACGAGCCGACCTACGAGCTCGGGCTTTTCTTCTGCGAGATGTTCTACGACGACGAGGAGATGCTGCCGTTAATCGAGTCGTACTACGGCAGCATCGACCCCCACGCGCTCGCCCGGATTCGCGTGTCGCGCGTGATGGGCGACTTGAAATGGGGCATGTGGGGAATCATCAACTCCGTCGTGCGCGACGTTGGGTTCGACTATTGGAAATACGGCATATGGAAGCTCATGCGAGCGAAGGCGTACCAGCATTCCATCGATTGGGACGCCTCCAAGCTCGCCATTTAGCTCCTGGCCTGTTCATATTCGCAAGCAAACCCCTGACGTAAAGGAGAATTCAAAATGAAGCAGTTCATCAAGAGCATGTCGGCACGGACAAAAAACATCGTATTCGGCGGAATATACGCCCTGCTCGTCCTGGCGGCGATCTTCCCGCCGCTGTACTTCTCAGCCAGCGGGAACGGCGCGCTCGTCTTGGGGGCACCGATCGCCATGTGGTACTGGATCGCCGACTTCGCCCTGCTCATCGCGATGATGTTCACCCTGTACTGGGTTGAATCCATCCGCAACGAAGTCGACTGCGAGCCCGCTGCGGTGACGGCAGGAGGTGAGTAGTATGGCAGTTATGCTGGGAATGCTCGGGGTTTTCTTCCTCGGGATCATCGTCGTTCTCTACCTCACGCTGAAGAAGTCGAAGTCGTTCGACGAGTACGCCGTCGGCGGCCGTTCGTTCGGTCCGTGGTTCGTCGCCATGAGCTACGTGAACTCATGGTGGCCGGGCACCGTGTTCATCTCGTTCGCCGGGCTTTCCGTGGCGTCGGGCGTCTTCGGCTTCTACGGCCTGGCCTATTCGACGCTAGGACTCGCAGCCATGTACTTCATCGCCTCGCGCGCTTGGCGCTGGGGCAAGCACTACAATCTGGTCACTCAGCCTGACCTGCTTCGCCTGCGCTACGGCTCGAAGGCGGTCGGCGTGGTGACGTCCGTCATCGGCGTCATCGCCATCCTGCCGTGGGTCATCCTCGGCATGCAGGCCCTCGCCACCGTGTTCAGCATCGCCTCCGGCGGCACCTGGGCGCTTCCGGTGTGCCTGCTCGTCGGCCTGGCAACCGTGCTCATCCGCCAGATCTGGACGGTCCGCATGGGCATGCGCGGCCTGGTGTACACCGACATGTACCAAGGCCTCGTGGCCTACGTGATCGCCGCCATCGTCTGCGTGCTGCTCCTCGTGGCTCCGAATTCGCCCGCGAACTGGTCATATCTGTCCGAAATCCCCAACCAGCTGCTCTTTTTGCCCGGCGACGGCGACTCCTACGGCCCGCTGTACATGTTCAGCAGCGTGTTCACCGGCGTCGTCGGCGCACTCTGCTGGCCGATGAGCTTCGTCCGCATCTACACCGCCAACAACGTGAAGTCCGTTAAGAAGTCGACGAACTACGCCATGCTCATCGCCGGCGGATTCTACGCACTGCTCACCGTCGTGATGCTGTCCGCCGCGCACATCACCGGCGTTGCCGCCAACCCGCAGGCAGGCTGGACGACGCTGCTCGAGAACTACGGCGGCGTCTGGCTGCTCGGCTTGGGGCTGACCATGATCTTCGCCGGCTCGATCGGCCACATCGACGGCAGCGTCCAGGCCGCCGGCACACAGATCGCCAACGACATCGTCGGCAGCAAGATCGAGCTGAGCGACGTGCAGAAGACCATCGTCTCGAAGGGCAGCATGGTCCTGTTCATCGCGCTGGCCGCCGTGCTCGCCTACTTCACCAACGGCATGGATCGCCTGCAGCTGCTCGCGCAGATCTCCTATCAGGCCGTCGTTCAGATTTCCGTTCCGCTGTTCCTCGGCATCTTCTTCAAGTTCGGTAACAAGAACGGCGCGCTGGCGGGTATGATCGTCGGCTTCGTCGTCGCAGCCGCGCTGACCGTTGCCTTCCCCGATGACATCCCGGCACTCGGCAGTATCACCGGCGGCGTGGTCGCCCTGTTTGTGAACCTGATTGTCTACGTGGCCGTGTCGCTTCTGACCACGACTCCCGACGCCGAGCGCACCCGCGTTGACGAGCTGTTCGATGTCGCGAGGGGCGGCAAGCGCAGCACCGTCACCGTTGGTGCCGCGGTTCCGGGCATGGCAACGGTGGCAGAGGGCGAAAGCGCCGCATGCGAAGCCGCCACGAGTGTCACGACCTGCGAGGACGCCGCTGCAGCCGCGATGGCCGAAAGCGAGTCCGAGAGCTTGGCCGCAAGCAAGGCGGCAGGCATCGCGACCGCTGCCTCCTCGTTGAGGGAAGCCGCCGTCGCAAGTTACGCAAGGGCCGGTGGCACACCTGCAGAGGCAAGCGCCTTCTAGGCACCTTGCGAACGCCCAATTCACCCTATCGCAGAAGGCTGCAGGGCAAACGCCCCGCAGCCTTCGCTTTGCCTGGCCGATAACCACCGAGGGGCCGCCGAGGGGCCGCTGCCGCCAACCAGGCCACGGAGATGCGCAGCCAGCCGACAACCGCCAAGTCCAACATCAACAAGGAGATTCTTATGAACCAATCGCTTTCCGCCACGCAGCGCTTTTCCGAGCTGTTCACCGAATCGATGGCCATCGGCCGCAAGCCGAACGGCGGGACCGACCGCATGGCTCTCACCCCCGACGATTGCGCACACCGCACATGGTTTGTCGAGCAGCTGCGCGAAGCGGGCTCCGAGGTGCGCATCGATGCTACGGGTAATATCTTCGGGCTGTTTACCTGGGACGACAGCGCACCTTACATACTGTGCGGATCGCATCTGGACAGCCAGGAGAACGGCGGCGTGTACGACGGTGCGTACGGCGTGGTCGCAGCCCTGTGCGCAGCGCGGGCAATCGACGAGGCCGTGCGTGCAGAAGCGCTTGCGCCGACGGCGAACCTCGCCGTGGTCGATTGGACGAACGAGGAAGGCGCGCGGTTCGAGCCGAGCCTCATGGGCAGTCGCGTGTTCACGGGCGCGCTCAAGCTTGGCGCCATCGAGCAGGCGCAGGATTTGGATGGCGTGCGTTTCGGCGACGCGCTGCGCGAGGGCGGCTGGCAAGGGAACGACGAGCCACCGCAAGCCGCCGCCTACTTCGAGCTGCACGTCGAGCAAGGACCCTCGCTTGAAGCTGCCGGCGTGAACATCGGCGCGGTCACCGGCAACTGGAGCGCCGTGAAGATGGATGTGTGCATCCTCGGCGAGCAGTCGCACACGGGATCGACCCCCATGCACCTGCGCAAAGACGCGCTCTACGGCATGGCGCTGCTCACCGTGGCCACGCGCGAGCTTGCCGACGATTTCACGCGGCGCGGCATCGAGCTGCGCACATCGGTCACCAAGGTGCGCCTGTTCCCCCACTCCCCGAACATCGTGACGTCGAAATGCCAGCTCCACCTGGAGGTTCGCGCGGAATCCGAAGAGGTTGCCCGAGCTGCGGCGGACCAACTTGCCGCAACCTTCGCCGGCATCGAGGAGCAATCGGGCACTACGATCGAGATTGCGCGCACCGAAGTTCGCCAGGCGATGGCGTTTCCCGAAAGCGGCGTTTCCCTCATCGAGCGCACCGCCGAAACGTGCGGCTTAACCTGCATGCGCACGAAAACGGTATGCGGGCACGATGCCATTGCCCTTGCCGCCGCCGTGCCCAGTGCGCTGATGTTCGTGCCGAGCGTCGGCAGCAGCGCTCACGCCCCCGGCGAGCTCACCAAGCCGGAAGACCTCGCCAACGGCGTGCGGGTGCTCGTCGAGATATTGCGAACCGCGCTTTCCCAAGGCGGCCTGGCGTAAAAATGCGGGCGGACGCCACAAGGGCGCCCGCCCGCATCGCTCCACCTCGCCAGTGGCCCCGCGAGCCTCCTTCACCAGAATCCCGCCCGACAGCCCAGAAGCCGCCAGGCGCAGAGCAAGCCACCACGGGCGCGGCGCCCTTCCTATTTCTCCAGTTGATCGAGCGATGTCTCCAACGCACTGGCGAAAAAGTCCAGGTCGGCATCGTCGAAGACCAGCGGCGGGCGAACCTTCAGCACGTTGCCGTACGGGCCGCACAAAGAGATGAGCACGTGGTTTTCGCGAAGCTGCTCGATGAGCGACACGGCGAAGGGGCGATCGGCCTCCTGGGTGCCGGGTTTGACCACCTCGACGCCGCAGAACAGGCCGGCACCGCGCACGTCCGCGAGGCGAGGGTGACGGGAAGCCACATCGCGCACGGCGGCGCGCAGCTTCTCGCCCATTTCCTGCGCGTGCGCCAGAATGTCGTTCTCGCGGATGAAATCGAGCACCGCCTGCGCGGCAGCCATCGACACGGGATTGCCCGCGAACGTGTTGAAGTACGGGTTGTCGTCGGCGAACGCATCAAGCACGTCGGCGCGGATCGCCATGGCGGAGCACGGGATGCCGTTTGCCATGGGCTTTCCCATCGTCACGATATCGGGCACGATGCCATGGCGCGCGAAGCCCCAAAACGCGTCGCCCGTGCGGCAAAAGCCGGGCTGCACCTCGTCGGCAATATAGACGCCGCCCTCGCGATGCACCAGGTCAACAACTGGTTTCAGGAAGCCTCGAACACCGGGGATAACGCCGTCGGACGAGAAGATGTCGTCGAAGAGCACACCGGCGAACTCGATGCCGTGGCGACGCATATCGGCAATCTGGAGGGATATCTGCTCGCACATCCACGGGCCGAGGTCCTCGGTTCCCAGGCGATAGGTGTCCGGCGAGGGAATCATGCGCATGGTACGGCTCATGGCGACACTCTTGCCGATCGACGGCGACAGCCCAGAGATCAGCGCCGTGTTCCCGTGGTAGGCCTCCCCCGTCACGATGATGCCCTCGCCGCCGGTGAAGAGCTGTGCGCAGCGGACGGCCAGGTCATTCGCCTCCGACCCCGAACACATGAACATGATGCGGTTGATCTGGTCTGGCATCGTCGACAGGAGGTCCTCCGCGTAGTTCAGGATGTTCTCGTGCACATAGCGCGTGTGCGTATTGAGCAGCTGCAACTGCTTGGTAACCGCCTCGGTGACCGCAGGGTTGCTGTGCCCCATCGACGGAATGTTGTTGTACATGTCGAGGTATTCCTCGCCGTCGGCGTCGAACAGGCGCGTTCCCCGTCCGCGCACCAAATGAAGCGGCTTTTGATAGAACAGACGGTAGCACGGTCCCAGCACGCGACGCCGTTCGACCAAATCGTGCAGCTCTCCCCCGAGCGTGTCCAAGTTGTTCATATTGAAGCTGTTCGACTCGAGAATGCCGCAATCTTCCGAAGTGCCCATTTCTTCGCCTTTCCTTCTTCGCCACACGCGTATGCTCATTTCAAACCATCTGTACGCCTTGCATGGTAGGGCGCAAAGCATGCAGCCATATGAACGTAGATGGCGTTAGCGAAACTTCAAACATTTGGAAATCAAGGCGAAATAGAACAGAAGCACACGCGTTACACGGGCGCGGAAACGCCGAACACCTGGCCTGCCGGACAGCGCGCGCTCGAGCTGGCGGCCAAGGCACGCTCAGCTTGCCAGGCGGTTCGCGCCGGCAAAACAGAAGGGCCTGGCCTCGGATCATCTTCCGAAAAGCCAGGCCCTCGAAGCCTTATCGCAAGGTGGGCATGTCCAAAATTCGGGACGCAACAAGCGCACTCCGGACGAGCCCTCGCCTCCCCAGCGGCAGGTCGCGGAAAGCAAGCGCGGCGCGCTAGCCTTCTACGCGAATTACCGACGGCTCGGCGCGCAGGACGTCTTCAAGCCCCGCGATTTCCGCGAGCACCGCGCGCACGCTCGCTTCCTTGGCGGTGTGCGTGACGTAGGAAAGGTTCACCGTCTCGTGCTCGGAGTTGCCGCGCTGCACCACGGAGCGCACGGAGACGCCGTGCTTGGCGAACACGCCAGCCATCGCGGCGAGCACGCCGGAGCGGTCGGCCACGGCGAAGCGGATGTAGTACTTCGTTTGCAGCTCATCCACCGGAAGGATGGGCAAGTTGTCGGTGCAGGTGCAACCCACGATGGGAGAAACGCCCAGCGTGAGATGGCGCGCCACCTCGAGCACGTCGCCCATGACGGCGCTCGCCGCCGGGCCCGCGCCCGCGCCCTCGCCGAAGAACATCGTCTCGCCCACGGCGTCGCCCGTCACGTAAATCGCGTTGAACACGCCGCTCACGGTCGCGAGCTGATGCGCCTTCGGGAGCATCGTGGGGTGCACGCGCACGTCGATGCCGTCGGGCGTGCGATGGGCGATCGCCAAAAGCTTGATGACATAGCCCATGTCGTCGGCAGTGTCCAGATCGAGCGTCGTGATGTTGCGGATGCCCTCGGTGTGCACGTCGTCGAGCGTGACGCGCGAGTTGAAGGCGATCGACGCCAAAATGGCAATCTTAGCCGCAGCGTCGAAGCCGTCGACGTCGGCCGTGGGGTCGGCCTCGGCGAAGCCGCGCTCCTGGGCCTCCTTGAGCGCCTCGTCATAGGAAAGGTTGTCGTCGACCATGCGCGTGAGCATGTAGTTCGTCGTGCCGTTCACAATACCCATGACAGACGTTATCTCGTTCGAGATGAGCGAATGCTTCAGCGGGTCGATGATGGGGATGCCGCCGCCGACGGACGCCTCGAAGGCGATCTCGCGGTTCATCTTCTCCGCCAGATGCATGACTTCCTCGCCATGGGTCGCCATGAGCGCCTTGTTGGCCGTGACGACGTTCTTGCCCGCCTCAAGTGCCGACACGACCACGTCGCGCGCGACCGTGGTACCGCCGATGAGCTCGATGACGATGTCGATGTCGGGGTCGTTGACGATGTCGTGGTAGTCCAGCGTGAACAGGTCGCTCACACCATGGGCTTCGGCCTGCTTAGGGTCGCGCGAGCAGACACGGGCAAGCTCCACGTCGATGCCGTAATGGCGCTTGAAGTCCTCCTTGTGCTTCTGAAGGATGTCAATGCAACCGCCACCGACCGTGCCGGTGCCGACGAGTCCGAGCTTGATGGTCATAAGGTCCTCCTAGATGTCGCGGGCGTAGAGGTCGGCGTAGGTCTCGCGGCGCGTGACGACGCGGGCGACACCGTCTTTCACGAACACTACCGCCGGCTTGGGCTGGCCATTGTAGTTGCTAGACATGGTAGAGCAGTACGCGCCCGTTGTGAACACGCACGCGATATCGCCGACTTCCGGATGCTGAATGGGCATGTCGATGACGACCGCGTCGCCGCTTTCGCAGTGCTTGCCGCACAGCGTGACGATTTCCGTGCGCGGCTCGCCCGCCTTGTTGGCGATCACGGGTTCGTAGTCGGCATGGTAGAGCGCCGTGCGGATGTTGTCGGACATGCCGCCGTCGATGGCGACGTACTTGCGGATGCCGGGCAGGGTCTTTAAGATACCCACGGTGTAGAGCGTGACGCCGGCGTTGGCGACAAGGCTGCGACCAGGCTCGACGAGAATGCGCGGCTCGGGCACGCCGTATTCAGCGCAGAAATCCTTGACGGCACGCGTCGTGCATTCCGCGAAGTCCTCGATCGAGGAGGGCTTGTCGGTCGCGAGGTAGGCCACGCCCAGACCGCCGCCCAGGTCGAGCTCGGGGATCTCGATGCCGTATTCCTTCTGGACGCGCGCGATGAACTCGATCATGACCTGCGCGGCCTCGCGGAACGAATGCAGCGCGAAGATCTGCGAGCCGATATGGCAGTGGAAGCCGACGAGCTTCACGTTGGGCGCCTCGATGGCGTCCTTCACGCACTTGAAAGCGAAGTCGTCGAGCATGGTGAAGCCGAACTTGGAGTCCTCGCAGCCCGTGCGGATGTACTCATGCGTGTCGGCCTCGACGCCGGGCGTGATGCGCATGTAGATGGCCTGCTCGACGCCGAGCTCGCCGGCAATCTCGGACACGCGCGCAAGCTCGATGCGGCTGTCAACCACGATGCGGCCCACACCTGCGGAGATGGCTTCGCGCAGCTCAGCGGGCGTCTTGTTGTTGCCGTGCACGAAGACGCGCTCCATCGGGAAGCCCGCCATCTGTGCGCAGGCGAGCTCGCCGCCGCCCGACACGTCGAGGCAAAGCCCCTCCTCGTTCACGATGCGCACGACTTCCTTGTTGAGGAACGCCTTCGAAGCGTAGATGACGTCGGAGTTCTCGTAGCGCGAGCGGAACGCCTCGCGGTAGGTTTCCATGCGCCAACGAAGGTCGGCCTCGTCGAACACGTAGAGCGCGGTGCCTTCCTCGCGCGCGAGCTTCACCATATCGACGCCGCCGATGAACAGGTGGTTATCGCAAACCTCGGCCGTGCGGGGAAGAACCTCGCCCAAGTCCATGGTAGTGAGGTTGTCGGGCTGCTTGCTGGTATCGGATGCTGGGAGAGACATAGCTGTCCTTTCTGATGCTGTGGAATTTTCCCAGTCTATCATTTGGGCGATGAGCAAGTATTTCCCATTCGTAAAATGCACGCGTTTTATAGGGAAGGGGAAGGTGAGCGGGACGAATAGCAAACCTGCCGATTCGCGGGAGCTGGGGTGCGCACGCCCCGCGGGAAGGCTCGCTTCGAGTACAATGGGCATCTAGATAGCGCCTGGGAAAGGGCGCCTGAACACTCAACGTTTTGGAGGCAACTTATGTCCAAACCCGAACCGTCGATCGACCAGTGGCTCAAGGAAGCCAAGGCCGACCCGAAAGCCGCGCAGTGCGGCATGTTCCTCACCCACAACGGCATCGTGCGCATCACGCCCAAAAAGCAGGTGCGCGAAGGCGTCCAAGGCCTTGGGGAAGTCGCGAAGGTGCAATTCTCCTACGACGCCGAGGGCGTTGCCGCAGCCGAGAAGGAGGCGCTCACCTGGCCGGGCGTGTACTACGTGCGCACGTGGATGAACGAGGGCGAGCTTGGCGTGGGCGATTCCATCATGTACGTGCTCATCGGCGCCGACATCCGCCCGAACTGCGTCGATGCGCTGCAAAAGCTCGTCGGCAAGATCAAAAACGAGCTCGTCGTGGAAAAGGAAATCTACGCGTAGAGCTTTCGCGTGAACGCAGCGGCACCCCGGGGAGAAAAGCCAACCCCGGGGCGCCGCACTAATGCAACGAAGCGAGCGGGGGCGCACCTTGTTGCATTCTCAGAGGGGAGATGCGAGGTTTTGAACAACTCGCTTATCAGCAATTACCAGACGAAGCTGCTTATCTTGGACGCAGCTGACAAGCTTGTCGAGGAAACGCCGTTCGACAAGCTTTCGGTCACGCAGATATGCGAGGAAGCGGGAATTTCCCGCGCGACGTTCTACCGCTGCTTCAAAGACAAGTTCGCCATCGCCCAATGGCACGTGGAACTCGCCTGGGCGCAAGGGGCAAACGAAATCGGCCGCACGCTTTCGTGGAAAGAGGGGTACTACATCACGGAGGCGAACATCGCAAGCCGCAACCTCTTCTATGCCGGCGTAGCGAAATCGAACGACTATAACGCCATCGACAACTTCGCGCCGCGCCTGCGCCGCAAGACGATCACCGAGACGCTCACGCAAATGCGCAAGGTTCCCATGACTGAGCGCTTAAAGTTTCAGATCGACGCCACCGTCGAGCTCGAAGTTCACCTGCTCCCGAAATGGCATTACGGCTTCTACGATGTGCCCCTCGACGAGATGTGCGAATGGGTTGCCGACTCGGTTCCGCGCGAGCTGTTCGACCTTCTGAACACGCCGCTCCATCCGCGCTCATCGCGCCCGCCCCGGCCCCTTGCGGAGCCCAGGCCGCATCGCATCATTTAGCGCTCCCCACAGCCCGCATTCCGCTGGAACGATCCTGGGGTTTTCGGCAGCGGCTTGCCGCAGTTCGCGCACACTTTCGCATCGGCCTCATTCTGCGTGCGGCAGAAGATACACCATCCTTCGGGCTTCACCTTCGCGTCGGATGAAGGCGGCCCGCACTTTCCGCAGTGTATGCAGGCGAAACAGCGCGGCACGAGACTAGCGTTCCTGGTCCGCGTCAGCCGCAGCAGAAGGCGCGCTCTCATCAAAGGCGCCATCCGCAGGCTTCGCCACGAGCGCACGCATGGGGTGCACAAGTCCGATGACCGCGCACACGGCGCACATCGCGATCAACACGGGGAACACGGCGTCGTTGCCAGCGGCCGGATTGACTGCAACCGTTGCCGCGAACAGGTACGGCGCAATGAAGGGGCCCAGGTTCATCATGGAAGTCATGATGCCGGAAACGAACGGGACGCGGCTTTTCGGAGCGATATTGCCCGTCGCATTCTGCGCCGCCGTGAAGAACATCGAGCCGCCGAATCCCAGAATGAACACGCCAATCGCATAGACAATCGTGTTGTCGGCAAACATGCAGGGAACAACGCCGATCGCTGCAAGCGCCGCGCCGATGCCGAACAGGCGGGCCTTGAACACGCGGACGAGCGTTGGGAACGCAAGGCCGCACAAGATAGTGCCGATGCCGCAGCAGTTGATGACGAGCGCCGCCTGACCGGAGCTTGCAAGCCCGCGCACGTCGAGGATGGTCGACGTGATGATCTGCACGGTCACCACACAGGTCCACGTCACCAGCGCAAAGAGAGCGTACCCCCAGATGGCACGAGGGATTTTCTCCTTTACCGCCTCCGCGTGCTCCGCGCGCTCGCGCTCGCGGCCTGCGGCCACAACGCCCTTCGCCTCGGGCATCCACGCAAGCGCGATGACCATGGGAACAAGGCCGATAAGATACGCAAGGAAGGAATAATTCCAGCCGATTTCGGTAAGATAGCCCGCAACCGTCGTGTAAATCAGGTTGAACAGGAACTGAATCGTGATGCCGAGTCCCAAAAGGCGCGAACGCTTCTCGCCTTCAAACAGCGCGATGATAGTCGCATTTCCCACAGGGAACATCACGCCCAAACCGATGCCCACGATAACGCGTGAAACGATGACGAGCGTGTAGTCGGTGATGTCCGGCATGAGGAACGGGAAGGCGCCGCCGAGCGACATCACCAAGATGCCAAGGATGGCCATCGGCTTGAAGCCGACCTTGTGAAGAATAGCTCCCGAAAGCACGCTCACCGGCACCGACACGATACCCGTGATGCTGTTCGCGAACATGATAGTCGTGATGTCGGTCCCCACGAAATGGTGCGAGAACGCGGCTATCGAAGGCGTCAGAATCGCAAATTCGCTCATCGTGCAGAAGAGCGCCAAAATGCCGATTACGTTAAGGGTCGAAAGACCCTGCCCCTCTTTGGTTTTCATGCCCACTACCCCTCTTCTTAGGCTTCCTATTATGCGTGAAATCCCCCGATAACGCATCGGGTGGGGCAATCGAGCGTCCGTTGCCCCACCCGATGCGTACCGCGCAAGCACACATGCGCTCAGGCGGTACGCGGGGAGGGAAATGCCCCGAGCCGAACACGGGGGGAGGTTGGATCGGCTCGGGGTTTGCTCATGCGAGGTGGAGAATCCCGCAGAGCGTCGGATAGCTATTCAGTCGGCGCCCAGAGAACCTGCTTAGGCTTCTTGGTGAGCTCGGCGGCCATCTCCTCGATGGTGCCGAACTTCATGCAAGCAGCGAGGCAGTTGTGCACGCACACCGGCTCACGGTTGTCGGCCAGGCGCTCGGCGCACAGGTCGCACAGATCCGTCGGAACGGGAATCTTGTTCCAGTTGAAGTTCGCACCCTGGTCGGAGGAGTCGTCCTTCTGCCAAGGGCCCTCGTCGAGCACGCGGATGCCCCACTTGCCCACCGGGAAATGGTGCTCTTCCTTGCAAGCGACCTCGCAGGACTGGCAGCCCGTGCAGTATTCGTAGTCGATAAGCAGACCGTATTGAGTCATCTTCGTTACACCAGCTTTCCAAACTTCTCGCCGAACGCCTTCATGTCGACGTCGTAGCTTTCCTTCAGGGGCGTGACGTTGCAGCACGCGCTCTTGTACGGAGCACCCAAGCCAAGCGCGTTGTTGTGGTGCTCGGGGATCAGGTCGTTGCAGTTGGACTGCCACACGCCGAACAACGAGGGCTCCGATCCGTCCTGCTCAGGGAACCACCAGCCGTGATCGGCCTCCACGTGGCCTTCCTTGATGGTCGGCAGGATGCGGGCCTTGTACTTCGCCTTGCCGAACATGTTGGAGATTTCGCACCACTGCCCGTCGGCGAGGCCGATCTTCTCGGCGTCCTTCGGGTTGATCTCGAGCATCGGGTTCGGGTCGATCTCGCGCAGGACGGCGATCTGACGATGCTCGGAGTGGAAGGAGCTGTAGCGACGATGGCCCGTGGAGAGGATGAACGGGTACTTCTTCATGATCTCCTCGTGCGAAAGGTCGCGCTCATGCCACTTGGCGTCGAGCTCCTCGGGCACATAGGGGTTCGCCAGCAGGTTCAGGTCCTCGGGCTTCTTGTCCGGGATGCGCGGCGAAAGGTCGGGCTCGTAGTAGTACGGCAGCGGATCCATACCGTTGTCGTTGAACTGCGATGACCACAGCTCCACGCGGCCGGTCGGGGTAAGGAAGCCGGGCTGTCCGTCGGGGCGGAGCTTGCCGGTCTCGTACTTCTTGTAGTACACCTTGCGTTTGAACTTCACAAGGCCCTTGACCTCGTCGAAGGTGTGGCGTCCCTCGAGGCGGTTCTTGTTCAGGTAGTCGTGATACTCGGCGTACTTCTCGTGCGCGAAGCAAGCCTTCGGGTCGTCCGGGAACATCTTGGCCATGCGCTCGGCGATCAGGCAGTAGATCTCGAGGTCGGACTTCGCCTCGCCCACCGTGATCGCCTTGTTGCCGCAGCCGGTGGTGATGGAAGCCGCGCCATAGTGGGTGCGGTTCACGCCGTCATGCTCGACCACGGTCGACAGCGGCAGGAACACGTCGCACACCGCCTGGATGGTCGGGGTGATGAAGCAGTCGGTGCCGAAGGCGAACTCGATGGAGCGCTGGAATGCCTTGTGCCAACGGGTCGGCTCGGCGGAGTTCGTCGGCGCGAGCAGGTTGGTGTTGGCGATCCAAGCCATCTTCACCGGGTAGGGCTCGTCGGTTTCCAAGGTGTCGAGGATGCAGTCCGCCTGGCAACCGGTAATCTGGTTGCAGTAGAGCGGGTACTTGTCCATGCCGATGCACTCGGCGCGCTCCTCGTCGGTCATCTGGTACCAACCCTCGGTAATGAACGAGCGAGTGTCGGTGTTGTGGGCCGACTGGCCGGCAGCAGCATCGCCGGTAAGGTCCTCGGGCATCGACAGGTCGGCAACGATGTTGCCACCGGGAACGTCAAGGTTGCCGGTCATGCAGATCATGGCAAGCACGCACTGGCCGGCCTGCATGCCGTTGGTGTTCTGGTCGAACGCGAGGCCCCAAGCGATGGACGCGGGCTTCGCGGCAGCGTACATGCGGGTCACACGGTAGATGTCGTCGACGGGCACCTCGCAGATCTCAGCAGCCTTCTCCGGCGTCATATAGGCGACACGCTCGGCGAACTCGTCGAAGCCGTAGCACCAGCGCTCGATGAAGTCGTGGTCGTAGAGGTCTTCCTTGATGAGGATGTTGCACATCGCCATCGCGAGCGCCGCGTCAGTACCGTTGCGCACGCGCAGCTGCACGACGGAGCGGGTAGCGAGCCAGTTCACACGCGGGTCGATGGTCACAAGCTTCGCGCCGCGCTTCATAAGGTCGATCACCGCGTGGCCGAAGAAGCCGTCGGGGTTGGACGCCAGCGGCATCTTACCCCAGAGGATCATGAGCTCAGGCACCTGGTACTCGGGGTCGTCGTAGCCGCCTTCGAGGCCACCGGCGTAGTCGAGCTCAGGGTAGAGCGCGCCGAGAACCATCTGGGAGGACATCATACGCGGCTGGTAGCACGCGTAGCCGGACTGCGTGTAAGCCAGATTAGGCGTACGGAAGATGGAGAGCTGGAAGTCCTGGGAGAGCATGCCGTCGCGGCCGGTTCCCACGAAGATCGCCATGGTCTTGCGACCGTACTTCTCGGTGAGCTCCTTCCAGTTGTCCATGATGAGGTCGAGAGCCTCGTCCCAGCTGCAGCGCTCCCACGCGTCGGCGTTGCCGCGCTCGGACTTGTCGCGCTTCATCGGGTAGATCACGCGGCTCGGGTTGTACACGTAGTCCTTGAGCGCCAGGCATCTCGGGCAGAGGCGACCGTGGGTGATGGGGTCGTTCTCGTCACCCTCGATGTGGTCCATGCGGCCGTCCTTGTCGACGTAAATCTTGATGCCGCATCCAACGGGATGGCATCCCGGGGGGCTCCACACCGATGAACGGTAAACCGTGAAGTCGCCATCCTGGAACTTCCAGGGCTTACCCAGGTCGTTCTTGAATTCCATGATCTAACTCCTCTCGTCTTTTGCGTTAAATCACTCGAATGGTTTTCGTTATCTTTATGCCTGCTTCTTGTCGCGCGCCTTAAGCACGAGCAGAAGGGCCAAAGAACCAAGGAAGAGAACGATGCCGACAGCCGCGAGCAGGCCCGTGCATGCGCCCCAGCCAGCCGTCGCAACCACCGCGCCAACTGCGGCGAACAGGATGCCGCCAACGCACTGACCGCAGCTCATGAGGGTGGAAGACACGCTCGCAAGCTCGGGGCGCGGAGCGATTTCCGCGACCATCGTGAAGAAGATGGCCGGCACGACGCCGTTCGACAGGCCGAACACGATAAGCCACGGGGTGAGCATCGCGCCGTTGACCGTGTAGGCCAGCGCGAAGCAGATACCGAGCACCGCCGAGCTCACGACCAAGATAGCCAGGCGACCGGAATTGCTCTTCACCGCGTTCATGACGAAGCCGATTGCGATACCGCCGATAACGACGGCGATGTTCGCGACGTTGAGCATGCCGTTCGCGGCGGCCTGATCCATGCCCATGGTCTGCACCATGTAGAGCGTCTCGAAGTTCATGACGCACGCCGTGCCCAAAGCAAACGCAGCGAACGCGATCATGGCAACCCAGCAGGACAGGCTCTTGAAGCCCTCGGAGACCTTCGGTTTCGGGGCGCTGGGGTCAGCCTCGTCTTCCAGATAGGAATGCTGAGGGTTGCGGACGGCAACGACCCAGATGACGGTGATAATCGCCATGAGCACGACGACGAACCAGAACACGTTGTGGTAGCTCGACGGATCGGCCGTGTTGAAGAAGAAGCCGGACGTGCCCATGATGAACATGGAGCCAAGCGGAACCCACACGGAGAAGATGCCCATCGGCACACCGCGCTTCGACGGAGGGAACCATTCGGACACGAGCACGGGGACCACGGTGCCGATGCAGGCGTAGCCCACGCCCTCGATAAGGCGGCCGACGACCAGAAGCTCATAGGACTGCGCAAAAGCGCTGATGATCGCACCGACGAGCGCGCATCCCAAAACCATGAGCGTCGATTTCTTCGAACCGAACTTCATGATGATGGTTGCAGCCACGAAGGCCAGGACGAACCCGACGTAGCCGTTCAACGACATCAATGTGCTGAGCGCACCGGTGTCGATGCCCAGCGCCGGCAACACGAGCGACGCCGTCGCAGGAAGCTTGTTGTTGTTGACTGAGATCAGAATGGACGCGACAATCGCGATGATCGCGACGACCCAGGCGCGGCCTGTTTGATTGATCTCGGATTTGCGAGCCTCTTCGCTCATTTTTCAACCCCTCTTTTCCTCTCGTGAGCGGTCTTTCGTCTTGCCCGCTCCGCTTACCCCTCTTGCTCGCAAGCCTTGGCGAACGCCTGTTGATTGGCTTGCGATGGTGCATGTCGGTCAGCCCTTGCCGACCGAACGACACGTACTTTAGCGACCGTTCGCCGGCAAAAAAAGGCCGTTTGAGACAAGTCGGACGCCGTGTTTTCCCCGTGAGACAGAAACGGGAATATGTCGCATCTTTCGGGAGTAGACTGAGGAGAAAATGAGAAGCCGTGCGACCCCGTATCACGGTCGCACGGCTTCTCATCTATAGGGATTTTGGTTGAAAAAGAGCTACGGAGGAGATGTTTTCCCTGGTCAGCTCATCACGACTGCCAAATTGAGCGCTTGCGGGCTAGTCGAGCGCCTGCGGCGGCATGGGCGCGTTGAGGCTCTTGTGCACGTTCACGAGCGCGTCGTCGGGACGATAGAACAGCCGCAGCGCCAAGAGCGGTTGGCCGACCTGGAAGATGTTGTCGTCTATCGCCGTGCGCATGGCGTCGTCGAGCGCATCGAGCAGCGAGTCGAGCGGCGCGATGGGCACGCCCTCTCCCGCAAGGATCGCGTCGACTTCTTCGCGATCGATAGGACCCTGCCCGGTCTCCGCCATCAGCCGATGCATCTCGATGGTGCATTGGGCCAGGTAAATCGGGGCAATCATCATCGACTTCATATAGCACGCCACACCGAGCGCCGTTTTCCCCGCCTTCCATTCCACGTATGCGAGCTGATAGTACGCAAGCGCGATCTCGTCGGGCTGCGTCGCGATTTCCAGGCAGCGCCTGAGCGTGCGCGAGGATGTGGACACGTCGCCCATGAGCATGTATGCGCGTGCCGTCTGGCGATACGCGGGCGTATAGGTGGGCGCGACCTGAATGCAGCGCAGGCCGAACTGTACGGCCTCTTCCGCGTGGCTGAACGACTCCTCGAGAAGGCGAACCGACTCCAAGTAGCACATAGCCAGAGACGATGGCAGAAGCTCGACGCGCTTCCCCTCGTCAGGATGGGGGAAGGCAAGTCCGCTGCGCCAGGGTGCGCTCCCCTGCCGCTCGCGGTTGTAGATGATGCGCGACGCATACGTGTCGAACATGCGATGGACGGCCTCAGAGTTGTCCGCAAAGCGCTTGGACTCCTCGGCCTGGCGAATCGTGTCACGCAGGATCGACGCCGCCTTATGCGGATCGGTTTGCGCGACGGCGCGCGCCTGCCTGAGCGCATTCAGGTAAGGATCCTCTCCCATAAAGCAGCTGACCAGCGCGTTCTGGTCGTGCGCATCAACGTTGCCTTCCAGAAGGTCGGTCATAAGGCGCGTGCTCGCTGCGAAAATACGCGGGTCGTCGGCTGCGTTCTGCTCCGTCTGCGCCAAGCGGATGGCCTCGGTGGTGCTCGTCGAGCGCGCGATCGCATCGGCGAGCCGCTCGCCCGCATGGCGCAGCTGAGCATCGGAGTGAATCCTTAGGTCACGAAGCGATTCTGCGCCGAATGCCTTCGCCTCGCGCGGACCGAAGGCGAGCGAGCCCACCTCGGGCAGCTCGCCGCGAATGCGTTTCGCTTCGGCATCGACGGCATCATCGAGCGAGAAATCGACCGCGTCGGCGCCGAAGCGCGCGCCGCATTCCGCGAACAACTGCGCGGGATCGCCTTTAAGCGCCTCTCGGAAACGGGCGCCCTCGCAGATGCTTCTCGTGAATTTCACCTGGTAGAGAGGGTGTGCATCGCGGCCGTCGGCATTGGCGCTTCCGCTGCCATTGTCGCCGGGTTCGACGATAACGCTGCCGTCTTCGAGCTCGACGATGACGCTGCCGCCATCGAACTCATCGCCTTCAGCGTCAGACCCGCCGTCAAACTCGCCATCTTCGCCGCCGAAACCGGTACCAAACCCGGTGTCGACGCCGGCGCCGTCGCCATGGCTTTCACCTGCAGGCTCGCTACCTTCGGGTCCGACCTCGCCGGCTGATTCCAGCCCCCGCGCACAGACGGCCACCTCATCGATCGCGCACCCCGCATGGAATGCGGCCGCGGCGAGCATCATGCCCACATGCTCGGCGTAGCGCAGCGCCATTTGCCCTCGCTCGGCGTCGGATTGGTCGACCCAGGAACCCGCCTGAGAGGAGTAGACCCGCTGTGGCATAAGCTGCGCAGGCGGTACGACCACCTCGAACGCGACTTTTCCGCAGCGCACGTCGACGCGGTACTCGACCATGAAGCGAACGGGCAGCTGGAAGCGCTCGATCGATTCCCCGATTGAGCGGCGGACGTCCCATTCCCCCGCCCTGTTCGGCGCCGCGGCGTTCTCGTCTGCGGGATGCGCGGCGCAGGGAGCCTGCACAGCGACCGCCTCGAACAGCTGCGTATCGATGGCACCGCACGCATCTATTTCGGAAACATCCTGGTCGGGCGCATCGCAGCACCCCGCGTCCGAATTCTTCTCGAGCTTTCGTGCAATGAGCACGAAGCGGTTGATCGCCGACTCGATAGCCCAAATCGTCGCCTCGGGAATGCCGTCGCCGCCTTCCCCGCGACCGAGGAAATACGTGTCCGAATAGCGCCGCGTCCGAACGAATCGCAGCGACGGGGCGTTCAACCCGTCGCTTTGGGCACCCGCCAGCACGCCCATCGCGTTCGCGTCGTAAAGCCAGCTCGCAAGCAGAAGAGCGAGCGACGGAGGCTGCATCGCGGGATCGAGGGCCGCAGAGCGGATGTCGTGCAGGGCGCCGAGCAGGTCCTCGAAGGGCGTTTCGGAGTCGAGGCTCTCCATGATCTCGCCGAGACCGCGCGCCGGGACCCGCGCACCGCCGAGCAGCGGGCGGAAGGTGAACGCGAAAAAGCAGCGGGCGAGCGCCTCGTGATACGTGAGGTTGTCCGAGTGGGAGCCGAAATCGCACCAGGAATCGAAAAGCGAGTAGCGGCCGTTTTTCAGGGAGAAGCAGGCGACTTGACGAACCCCGCGCTTGTCGCGCAGCTGAACGGTGCCGCGAATCTCCTCGTCACGCTTGAATTTCGAGCGAGGCGTGACAAGCGTGCCGAAATCAGTTGGGGATTTCCCGTCCCAGGGTCGCGAAAACAGGATATCGGGATCGCGTGCCGGGGGTGCGAAAAGCGGGCGATCAGTCACGAACGCGCGGCCGTAGCAATCGACGTATCCCCAGATGCGGAACTTGTTTTCCGAAATGAACTCAACCAGGTAGATGTCACCCGAGGAGGGAGTGATGCTCGAGTCGCGAATCCAACCGAACGACGATGTCGGTGCAGGTCCGCCGGGCAGGGGCATCACCGCATCGGGCAGCACCTGAGGTCGCGCCCCGAAAAGACCGACCCCGCCGTCGATGCGATACACGCCGTCCTTATCCGTCTCGCAATGCGCCATCAAACTTCCTTTCCTCTTGGGGAAAGGATAGCACTGCACAGCGCAGATGCCCCGTTTAACGAAGCGCAATGTCGATACGGGCGACACGGTGCACGGCAAAAGCCCAATTCCGGCACAAAAACCGAGTTGTCCCACGGATGGAGTCGCATTCGGGAGGTATTTTCGCCCTCAGGTACGACCCTTGTCGACGCATGACGGCAAAAGGCCAGGTCAATCTATTCGCTTCCTGATTTTTAGAATACTAGTCAGTGGGACATCTCGGAATTTGTGCCAGAATCTCCGCTAAAGCCTGCACTAAAGGTCGCATCCCCTTTTCGCGGTGCATCAAGAACCATCGTCAGGCGTAACGCATCCTGAAGAAGCACCGCGACAAGCAAAATCGGGCGAGCCGAGCGCGGTAGTCGGGGAATCGGGCGAGCCGAGCGCGGTGGTCGCAAGCGCACCAGCAGCGAGCAAGGTCGCAAGCGCACTGGTCGCGACGGTCGGGGAATCGGACGCGGCGGTCGGGATGTCGGGCGCGATGGACGAACTGCCGATCGCAATGGTCGGAATCGAATCGCCCAGCGGACACAAAAAACGCGGCAGCTCGATCGGGCTGCCGCGCAGAGTGAACCTGGGTGCCTTAGTGGTGATGGTTGCAGGCCTGGTCAGCAGACATGATCGGCGCCTCGCCAGCCGCAACTGCTCGAACCGCATCGCCCACGATCGGATGCTCGGCGTCGTAGTACACCGTGATGCCCGCCTGATTGAAGCCCATGAGCGGGCGCATTCCCATACCGGCAGCAACGATTGCGTTGCAACCGGCGTCGGCGAGCAAGCCCACCGGACGCAGGCAACCGCCCTCTTCGTGCGGCGGGTTCGCGATCATCGTCGCCTCTTCGGAGACCACGCCGTCGACGATTTCGGCCACGGTGAAGCAGTCGCAGTGGCCGAAATGCCCAGAGCGCTCAGCGTTGAGGCCAGCCACGCCCATCGTCGGCACAGCGAGTTTGATCGAGGTAGTCATCTTGCCTTCTTTCTTCGGGACCTCCGTCCCGCTTCCCCGCATGCCGCGCAATCGGCGCAACCCCCCGTCGCGGCCATGCATCCAACTCATCTCGTTGAGTTCAAAATACTCCAGATATCGAGTATTTTGCCGCGACGACCGCGTTCTAGGACGAATGGCGCGAATTTGTCTCTAAATGACACTTAATTACTATCATATCGATCGAGATATAGAAGTCGGGAAGAGACCGCGCAAGCTGGTCAAGTCGGCGCACTCGGGAGCTGGCCGCGCACGTTGGTCGAGTCGGAACGCTCGAGAAGGAAGCCCGGTTAGTCCAAAAACGAGAACTGCAAAACGCAGGGGAAGATTCCGCTCCTCGCAAAGAGAGGCTTACACCGTCCTCAAAACAGGCGAGCCCCTCCGTGCAGTTCAGGCTGCGATTCGAAGGGGCTTGAAAAGAGCATGCCGCCGGCGGGTTGCCAGCTTGTTCGTTGGCGAAGAGTCATGCGCGCCCCGCGAGCTGCCTCGCCGAAAGCAACCCGGCAAAGGCCGAGCAACCAAGCGCAGCGTCACGCCGAGCACGCTAGACGTCGGGGCTTAATCTTCGCCCTGCGCGCGCTGGGAGTTCTCGAACGTGAAGCGTCCCATTTTCACCCCACCCAGAATGTGGATGTGAAAATGCTTCACCGTGGTCGCGGAATCGGGGCCGGTGTTCACCACCGTGCGGAAGCCGGACTCGCGCACGCCCTTGATCTCGGCGACCTTCGGAACGACCGACATCATGTGGCCGAAGACTTCCTCGGGCACACCGTCGCACATGTCGTCGTAGTGTTTCTTCGGCACGAGCAGCGTATGCACGGGCGCCTCGGGCTCGATGTCGTCGAACGCGAAGCAAATGTCATCCTCGTAGACCTTGTTCGTGGGGATTTCCCCGGAGATGAGTTTGCAGAACAAGCAATCGTCAGCCATGTCGGCTCCTTTCGATAGCATCACGTCAGGACTAGTTTACAGGTACTTCACGACCAAATCGCCCATGCCGGCGCAGTTGACCACCTTGTCGGCAGGAGTGGTGGCATCCTTCAAGTCGCCCGTGCGCCACCCGTCGTTGAGCAGGCTAGTCACCGCGCGGCGGATGTCGTCGGCGGCATCGTTCATGTCGAAGCTGTAGCGCAGCATCATCTCGACGGAGAGAATCTGCGCAAGCGGGTTCGCGATGCCCTTGCCCGCGATGTCGGGCGCGCTTCCGTGGGAAGGCTCGTAGAGCGCGGTTCCGTCACCCAAGCTGGCGGAAGCGAGCATGCCGAGCGAGCCCGTGATCTGGGCGGCCTCGTCGGAGAGGATGTCGCCGAACATGTTCTCGGTCACCACGACGTCGAAGTCGGCAGGACGGTTGATCAGCTGCATCGCCGTGTTGTCCACGAGCAGGTCCTCGATTTCGACATCGGGATATTCGGCCTCGCCGATGCGATGGACGATCTCGCGCCACATGCGGGAAGTCTCGAGCACGTTGGCCTTGTCGACGCTCGTCACCTTCTTGCGACGCTTGCGCGCAGCCTCGAACGCCTGACGGGCGATGCGCTCGATCTCATACTCGCGGTACTCGAGCGTGTCGTAGGCGCGCTGCCCCTTGGCGCCGTTAGTGCCAGCGCCCTCCTCGTCGTAGAAGCGCTCGCGCTTGCCGAAGTACAAACCGCCCGTCAACTCGCGCACGATCATAAGGTCGACGCCCGCGATGACCTCGGGCTTCAACGTGGAAGCGCCGGCGAGCGCGTCGAAGATCTGCACGGGGCGCAGGTTGGTGTAGAGGCCCAAGCCCTTGCGGATACCGAGAAGACCCTGCTCAGGGCGCGGAGCGTTCGGGTCGGTCGTGTCCCACTTCGGCCCGCCCACAGCGGCAAGCAGCACGGCGTCGGCGGCCTTCGCTGCATCGAGCGTCGCCTGGGGAAGCGGCTCGCCTGTCGCATCGATGGCGGCGCCGCCGATGAGCGATTCCTCGCACGCGAACTCCGTGTTGTACTTCGCGCCGACGGCGTTTAGGACCTTCACCCCTTCCGCGATGATCTCGGGGCCGATGCCGTCGCCCGGCAAAAGGCAGATGTTGTACTTCGTAGTCATAGTTGCATGCCTCTTTCGATAAGCGGTTTCTCGCACCCGCCTATAGTAGCGCAGCGCGATAACAAGGAAGGGGCTCGCTCGGATTTCCCGCGCAAACTCGCAAAACGAAAGCTGCAGCAGCGGCGCGAAATGGGCCATAGGGGTATTCCCAAGCCCGCGCTCGCTCCCGCATACTTTCAAACACAACCCAAATGCTAAGGAGGCTTCATGGAAGATTTCTTCGCCATCAAGTGTCGGAATTGCGGCGGCCCCATGTATTCCCACCAGGCAACCCGCAGCTTCGAATGCGCGTATTGCGGGACGAGCGAGCCCTGGGGAGAAGGCGCGGCGGGGCAAGATTCCATCGTGAAGTTCCGCCACCAGCCCCTTCAAATGGTAAACGGCCTGATCAAGCTGCCCCAAGTGTCGCGCCTCGAGCCCCCGAAGGAATCCGACTGGTACTTCTTCAAGCCCTACTGGCGCAACATGTCCCTCGCCGAGTGGATTATAAACGAGGACCCCGCCACCGCAGGCGAGTTCGAGCGCGCGACGACCGTGAGCATCCCCTGCCCGTTTTGCGGCGCGGCATTCGAGGGGGAATCGACCCAGAGCGTGTTCGAATGCCCGTCATGCGGGAACAAAATCGGCGCCACCGATCTGCTGCAACCTGGCACCTTCAGCAAGTACCTGTCCATCGGGACAGGCTCGGAATACATCCCCGACCAGGCAATTCCCTGCCGCATATCCGAGCAGCAGGCGCGCGCAAACGCCCGCGAGCTCGTGCGGCAGCACCCCGACCTTTTCGCGGGACACAGCGTCGAAGATGCCATCGACAACCAAATGATCCTCGCATATGCCGCGGTATCGCTCGCTGACCTGCGCATAATCGCGTCTTACCCCGGCAAGAAGCTCCAGAAGGAAACGCTCGTGCTCTTCGAGGTGCTCGATTGGGTCTACCCCAAGACGCGCATATTCGATTTGTCCCTCATGAACCTTTTGGAGCCGTGGGATTTCTCGGCGGTGGCCCCCTTCGACCCCGCCATGCAGGAGGGGAATTTCCGCGTGGCGGCCGTCGAGGCTTTCGCGAAGGACAGCGTCATCATCGACAACCTGGCGCTCAAGATTGCGAAAAACGATGCCGAAGAGGCACTTGGGCTGAGCAAAAAGAGCCTGCGCACCTGGACATATAACGTAAGGAAGCATACTTCCGGGCTCATGCTCGTGCCCATCTACTACGTCGACAGGCCCGCTTCGGACGGACGCGAGGGCGAGCAGGTGCGCATCGCCGTGAACGGCCAGACGGGACGCGCCGCCGCCGTAGTGTTCAGCGAGACGCGCGAGACCCATGTCGTTGCTCCGCTTAGCTCGACCCTGCACCTCTCGGGCGAGAGCACCGTGCACGCGACGCCCATCGAGATTCGCTACGTGAAGTCGCCTTTCCTGCACGAGATTGTCCGTATCGGCGGCGACGGAGGCAGCGGCGGCGCCCCGCAGGCCGAGGCGAAGTGCGAAGGGTCCTTGCGCGAGGAGAAGGTTAAAAAGCAAGGGTTCTTCTCAAAGATATTCGGGAAGTAAGTCGCTAGGCGGCAAACACTTGCAAGGAGGGGGCGACCAGGGCAAGCGATGGCCTGGTCGCCCCCTTTGCGTAGCCACGAGGACTAAGGCAGGAGAGCTGATCCTAAAGCAGGAAACCTCGATTCCAAGGCCGGCGACTCCTCCTTTAAACCTCGTGGCATTTTTCCCTACAGAAGTGGTGACTTTTCGGGGGTTCTGAACGATTACCACAGAGACTTCAGCAGCGAGCAGACTCCTTACCCGAGGACGCGACAACGTTTTCCCAGTTCGTGAACTTCTTGCGCAAGAGCGAGCCCGCGACTCGCGAAGCGGAATCGTTCACAACCCCCGAAAAGTCACCAAAGGGCACTCGATTCTCGCCACGCGACTTTGCATAGAGGGCATTTCGCTCAGCACTCAGCCCGACTCTCATCGAGAAAGCGTCGGCATAGGCCTTTCGCTTGCGCCCCGCGCCCCCAGGCAACTACCTCCCTAGAGCCGCGACGGCGCGCTCGAGACGACCGCAGGCGTCCTCGATCATGGCCTTCGGGCTTGCAAGGTTCACTCGGACAAAGCCGGCGCCCTCGGGGCCGAACATCGTTCCCATATCGAGCCAGAGCTTCGCGTCATGCTCCACCAGACGCTTGAGCTCGACGTCGTTAAGCCCCAGGCCGCGACAGTCGAGCCACGGCAGGTACGTACTTTCGAGCGGCACGAGCTTCACGCCTGGCATGCGCGAAACCGCCGCTTCGAGCACGGCGTAATTCTCATCGAGCACGCCCTTAAGCTCGTCGAGCCATTCCCCGCCCTGCTCATAGCACGCCTGCGTGGCCGTCACGCCGAACACGCTCGGCTCGTCGTAGCCTGTGCGGTCGAGCGTGCGCCTGAACGCGGCGCGAAGATCGGGGTTCGGGATGAAGATGTTTGACAGCTGCAGCCCTGCCAGGTTGAACGTCTTGCTCGGCGCCGTGCAGACGACGGCGCTTTTGGCGTAGCGCTCGCCGAGCGAGGCGTACGGCACATGCGCATGGCCCGCGCGCGCGAAGTCGGCGTGGATCTCGTCGGCGACCACCACGACGTTGTGACGCAGGCAGATGTCGCCGATGCGCCGCAACTCGTCTTCGGTCCATGCGCGCCCCACGGGATTGTGCGGGTTGCACAGGATGAACAGCTTCGCGCCCGTTTTCTCCAGCTCGCGATCGAAGCCCTCGTAGTCCATGGTGTAGCGCCCGCCGTCGTAGAGCAGCGGACTCGTGACCATCTTGCGGCCGTTGTCCTCGATCATCATGCGAAACGGGTAGTACACGGGCGGCTGGATAATCACGGCATCGCCCGGCTGCGTGAATGAGGTCACGGCCATGGCCAGGGCAAACACCACGCCGGGAGTCATGACGAACCACTCGCGCGCGGGGCGCCAGCCGTGACGGCGCTCGAACCACCCTTGCACCGCCTCATAGTATCCGTCGGGTGCCATCGAGTAGCCGAACACGCCGTGCGCCACGCGATCCGTCAGCGCCTCAATCGCGGCGGGCGCGGTCTTGAAGTCCATGTCGGCGACCCAAAGCGGCAGTTCATCGACGGCGTGACCGCGGCGGCTCCATGCGTCCCACTTCAAGCTGCCCGTGCCGCGGCGATCGATAATCGTCTCGAAATCGTACTTCGTCATGCGAATGCTCCATTCACTGTCGCACACAAGGTCGCACCCAGGCGCACCCGTCCTGGGCAAAACGCGCAACCTTGGTGATTTTTCCTCCCTCGATAAGGTTACCCTATCGCCTGTTCCAAGTCGGCGATAAGGTCCTCCGCGTTTTCGAGACCGACCGAAAGGCGCAACAGGCGCTCGTCGATTCCCAGCTTGTCGAGCATCGGCCCCGGAATCGAACCGTGCGTCTGCACGAGCGGATACGTCACGAGACTCTCCGTGCCGCCAAGGCTCTCCGCGAAAAGAACGAGCCGCACGCGCTCGAGCACCGCCAGCGCGCGCTCGTGCGTGTCGACCTTGAACGACACCATCGCGCCGAAGCCCGTTGTTTGGCTGCGGGACAGGTCGTAGTCCGGGTGATCGGGGTCGCCGACGTAGAACACGTCTGTGATGTGGGGATTCTCCTTCAGAGCCTCCACGATGCGCTGCGCGTTGTCCTCCTGCTGGCGAAGGCGAACGCCGAGCGTCTTCAGGCTTCGCAGCATAAGCCAGCTGTCGAACGGATCGAGCTGGTTGCCCTCGCTCATCGTGGCGTTGAACAGCGTCTCGAGCAGCGTGCCGTCGCGCAGGACGAGAAAGCCCGACAGGACGTCATTATGGCCGCACAAGTACTTCGTGCCGCTGTAAACCACCACGTCAGCGCCCAGTTCGAGCGGTTTCTGGAAATACATGGTGAGGAAGGTGTTGTCCACCGCGAGCACCGCCCCGTGCGAGTGCGCGGCTTCGGCGACGCTGGCGATATCGGCCACCTTCATAGTGGGGTTTGTGGGCGTTTCCAGGAACACGAGCTTCGTGTTCGGTTTGAACGACACCGCAAGCACGTCGGCATCGGTAAGGTCAACGTAGTCGAATTCCAGCCCGTACTGCGTGTAGATATTGCTGAACAGGCGATATGTGCCGCCGTAAAGGTCGTCGCTCACCAGCACGTGATCGCCCGAGCGCAGAAGCTTGAGCAGCGTGGTGATAGCCGCCATGCCGCTTGAAAACGCCATACATTTCTTCCCGCCTTCCAAAAGAGCGATGGTGTTCTCAAGCTCCAAGCGCGTCGGGTTACCGCAGCGGGAATAGCAATAGCCAGTCGATTTGCCCCATGCAGGATGGGCGAACGTCGCAGACTGATAGAGGGGGTAGCTGATGGCGCCCGTGCGCGCATCTGCGCCCTCATAGCCGTGGACCGCGATGGATTCCGCGTGCCAGTCAGCGTGTTTCTCCTGGTCTATACCGAGAAGCCCCTCGATTTCCTCGGCCATCGCCT
This sequence comes from Coriobacteriia bacterium, assembly GCA_030540225.1. Taxonomy (GTDB): domain Bacteria; phylum Actinomycetota; class Coriobacteriia; order Coriobacteriales; family Eggerthellaceae; genus Ellagibacter. The sequence continues at coordinate 45,253 of JAUNWQ010000006.1, forward strand.
CAAAGCTTGAGTCGTTCATGCGAGCAATGCTCCCTTCCCCCTGATGTCGTCTTCCGCAAAGGACAAACACTCGGAAAACGCTAGCTACCCCGGCGGCCTCGCCCATACGAGGCGCGCAAAGACCGAGAGGCGCAACAGCTCGCAGAAAACTTGAGGCTCTCGCCCATGCGGCACGGCACGTGCGCCCGACCTGCGCCAACCCGCCGCGAGAGCTACACACGCAGAGGCAGGACGGCGCAGTCAGCATTTCCCTAGTAAGTTTGCATGGTTCGAATACGAGTGATTAGTGTATCGGAGAATTGCACTACCTGCATGGAAATCAGATAACTCTGATATTCGTTATTCAGAACACCAGTTATCAGGTGGAAAAACACTAATGCAGCACGCGGAAAGGAAACGCCCGATCCACCCAAAGTATGTCAATTCAAATCGTAGCGTTTGGTAGAAGTTGGTATAATTTGATACAGTTTAGTAATCGTTCATCACGAAAAGAAAATCGAAGCGAGGCCCGCTTGACTCAAAATCCTTTCAAACCCACCGCAGGAAAAATTCCCCCGCTGCTTATCGGCCGACAGCAAATTATCGACGATTTCGCGGAGGGGCTCGAAAACGGTGCTGGAGCACCTGGACGGCTCATGCTCATTACCGGCCAGCGCGGCTACGGGAAAACAGTCATGCTCAGCGAATTTGCCCGCCTTGCAACCGCTCAAGGCTGGACAGTCGTCTCCGAGACTGCGTCTTTCGGCCTTTGCGACCGCATCGTCGCCGCCCTGGCGCCTCAGGGACTCAAACTTAAAAGCGCGAACATAGGGCCCTCGTTTTCGATTCCAGGCATCGCAAGTGCGAGTTTAGGAGCAGCATCATTCGCCCCATCCGAACAATGCGCCCTCACCTTGCGCGAAGCGATAAATCAGCGCTTGAAAAAAGAAGCACCGGGGAAAGGCATCGTGTTCACCATCGACGAAGCGCAAGCCGCCTCACCAGATGATATGGTAGCGCTTGCAACCGCCCTGCAGCACGTTATCCGGGATCAGGATTTGGCGAACACCCCTGATAGCGAAAAGAAGGGCATCGCATTCGCCTTCGCCGGCCTTCCTTCAATTGTCGACGACCTTACAGGAAACGATGTCCTCACGTTTTTAAGGCGAAGCCAGCGTCGCATTCTCAAGGAGATCCCCTTGCTTGAAGCGCGAGATGCGTATGCAAGTGTCGCCTCGAAGTCTGGGAAGGAAATCCCCGAAGAGATAGCGCTCGACGCTGCACGGAAGGCGGGCGGGCATCCATACATGATCCAACTCGTCGGGTATTACATGTGGCGTGCCGCCGAGCGGCGCGGATCGCGCATTATCGAGAGCTGCGACGTTTCAACTGGGGAATCCGACGCCCTTCTCGCCTTTTACGAGGCGATATGCGCGCCATTGTATTTTGGTCTCCGCAGTCCGCAGCGTTTCTTCATAGAGGCGATGGCGAAAGACGGCGATGCCCCGTCGAAGGTTTCCGATATTGCCGAGCGCACCGGGAGAACCACAAGCTGGGCGGCAAAATATCGGGCCAGCCTCATTCGTGAGCACGTCATCGAGTCGGCAGGTTATGGGCTCGTGCGCTTCTCCACGCCGCACTTAGGAGACTATCTACGCAGCGAAATCCTCTGGCCAGAAGAGTAGCTCGGCGGCGATTGACCTCGGGTGCGGACGGGGGGTAGCATACACCCGGCAAGGATGGCCAGCAGTTCCGACGATGGCCCTTGATACACCACAAACCGGGGCGCGATCGGCGCGATCCCCATCGGCTCATCCGTGGACAAAAAACGCCGATATGTGAGCCTGAATGCGGCCCTGAATGCTCTGGCTGACCCTTGGTGATTTGTGACCTGGGCTTTTACTGAGCACTCCGAGGAAGTCGGGGCGAAGTCAGAGGCGAATCCGGAACTGCGGCAAAAAGTTGGACCGGTCGAACCGGTCGGAGCGGAGGCTGCATT
>JAUNWQ010000073.1:0-7843 GCA_030540225.1 Coriobacteriia bacterium
CGCCCTCGGCGTGCAGGTCGTGCGCGGTGACGGGCTGGTCGTCGAAGGTGTAGCCCACCACGATACGGCCGAGGCGCTCCTTCAGGTCGGTAATGCTGGTCGCAAGGCAGAAAATAGCCATGACCTCGGACGCCACGGTGATGTCGAAGCCGTCCTCGCGGGGCACACCGTTGGCTTTGCCGCCGAGGCCGTCGACGATGTTGCGCAGTTGCCGGTCGTTCATGTCGACCACGCGCTTCCAAGTGATCTTGCGCACATCGATGCCGAGCTGATTGCCGTTGTGGATATGGGCGTCAAGCATTGCCGCCAGAAGGTTGTTCGCAGCACCGATGGCGTGGAAGTCGCCCGTGAAGTGCAAGTTAATATCTTCCATGGGAACGACCTGGGCATATCCGCCGCCTGCAGCGCCACCCTTGATACCGAACACAGGTCCCAAGCTCGGTTCGCGCAAAGCGACCATCACGTTCTCGCCGCGCTTCGCGAGCGCATCGGCCAGACCGACCGTCGTGGTGGTCTTGCCCTCGCCCGCCGGCGTGGGGTTGATCGCCGTCACGAGCACAAGCTTGCCCGGCGTATGCTCGTTCTCGCGCAGAAGGTTGTAGTCGACCTTCGCCTTGTACTTGCCGTACATCTCGAGATACTTGTCGTCGATACCCGCCTTCTCGGCAATCGCGTCGATGCGCTGAGGCTGCGCAGCCTGTGCGATTTCGATATCACTTTGCATGTCGACCCTTCCCTTCAGGTTTCACTTTCCCGTCTTGGTGCATTCAGCATACACAAGCCGCAGCCCAACGAGCGTCAGGTCAGGCTGGACGGCGGAGATGGTACGCGAGTGCTCGGCAATGAGAGGCGCGAGCCCGCCCGTCGCAACGACCGGAGCGTCGTATCCAAGCTCCTCGGCCACGCGACGCACGAGCCCGTCAGCGCGATCGGCCTCGCCGTAGACGATGCCCGCCTGCAAGGCCTCCTCGGTGTTGCGCCCGATGGCATGGCGAGGGTCGACCAAATCAATCGCAGCCAAGCGTGTAGCATGGGAAAACAGCGCCGACGCACCCGTCTGGACGCCTGGCGCGATGATGCCGCCCAGAAAGCGCCCCTGCTTGTCCACCACCTCGATGTTGGTCGCCGTGCCGAAGTCGACAACGATGACAGGCGCGCCGAACAGCTCGCGCGCCGCGACGGCGTCGGCCACGCGGTCCGAGCCGATTTCACGCGGATTGGGGTAGTCCGCATCGAAAAGCGAGCCCGCCGTCTTCGCCGAGCACACGACGGTGCTCACGCCCGCCAAATCCTGCACCGCGCGCGTCCACGCCCCGGTGAGCTGGGGAACCACCGACGCGAGCGCCGCGCCCGTGATGTCGCTCGCCCGAAGATTCTCAGACTGGAGAAGCGGCAGGAGCTTCACGCGCAGCTCGTCGGCGGTATGGTCGCGGTTGGTGGCGACGCGCCACATGCGGTCGAGGTTTTCCCCCTCGTAGATGCCGATGGCGGTCTGGGTGTTCCCCACGTCGATGACAAGTAACATGATTTTGACAGTCTCCCTTCGCCGTGCGCGGCAAACGCGAATTGTCTATAGTGTTAGCTGGCATGATACTACCAGGAAAAGGCGCCCGAAGACGCCGCGAGCGCTGCCCGGGCGCGAACGGCGACGGCGGCAAGCGCCCATAAGAACAACGAGGAGGAAGGCCATGTCCGATGCGTCCGCACGCATTCTCGTAGTCGACGACGAACCCTCCATCACGGAATTCGTCGGGTACGCACTTCGCAAGGAAGGATTCTCCGTCGACGTGGTCGACAACGGCGAGGATGCCCTTTCCCGCGCAATGAAAAACGACTATGACCTGTTTGTTCTCGATATCATGTTGCCGGGAATCGACGGCTACGAACTCTGTCGGCGACTTCGCGCGCACACTTCGTCCCCCGTGCTGTTCCTCTCCGCGCGCGACACCGAGCTCGACAAGGTCGTCGGGCTTGAAATCGGCGGCGACGACTACCTGTCCAAGCCCTTCGGCGTGCGCGAGCTGATTGCGCGCGTTCGCGCCCTTTTACGCCGCAGCCAGGGCGAGGATTTCGCGAAGGGGTCGAGCGCCATCACCGCCGGAGGCATCACCTTGAACGAGGATGCGCACACCGCGACCGGCGACGTAGGCGACATTGATTTGACTCCGCGCGAGTTCGAACTGCTCGCGGCGCTGATGAAAAACGCCGGGAAGGTCGTTTCCCGCGAGGATCTGCTGCGCGATGCGTGGGGCTGGGAATACCTCACGGAAACGAAGACGGTCGACACGCACATCAAGAGGCTGCGTGATAAGATTTCGAGCGCCGGGTACGATTCCGGCCTCGTGGAAACGGTCCGCGGCTACGGATATAGGTTCAAGAAATAAAGCAACTGCAGACATATTTTGCGCTTCTCGCAACGCTGTTCGCCATCCTTGCGGCGGCCTTCGCAATCGCGGTCTCACACTTCGCGTTCGGACTGAGGCCCCTGGCGTTTTTCCTTCTGGTGCCCGTCGCTGTGTTCACGTTCGCCTTTAGCCTGCTCATTGGACATTTCCTCTCTGAGCCGCTCACCCGCTTGGCAGCGCGCCTTCGCGACTTCCGCACCGGAGATCCCGCGCCGGCGACTATTCCCATCGATGGGCGCATCGAGGAAGTCGATCGGCTTACGGTGAGCGTGAACAGGCTTTCCGAGACCATCCGGACGCAGCAGGAAAGCCTCGCCTCGCGCGAAAGTCGCGAGAGCACGTTTGTGAGCGATGTGGCACACGAGCTGCGCACCCCGCTCACCGCGATTCGGGGGAACGCCGAGATGCTGTCGGACCCCGACCTGCCGCCCGCGATGCGTGAGAAGTTCACGGGCATCATCGTGGAGGAGAGCCGCCGCCTTTCGAACCTGGTGAACGACCTGCTCGCATTGCAGCGGCTGGAAAACGGCAACATCGCGACCGAGTTCTCGCGCGTCGACTTGGGGCAGGTGGCACGCGAAGTGGTGGATTCCCTTTCGCCGCTTCTGCGCGAGAGGGAGGCAAACTGCCAAGTCATAGGCGAGGCGCCCGACGTGCTCGGCAACCGTGACCGGCTGAAGCAGGTCGTGTTCAACTTGGTGGAGAATGCGAGCCGCTTCATCGAGCCGGGCGGGCATATCACCGTCGAGCTCATGGGGGCGAGGGGAAATTCCGTCCTCTCCGTACGCGACGACGGCTGCGGCTTAGGCGATGCCGACCCGAAGCTTCTGTTCGACCGCTTCTATCGAGGCGATCCGTCGCGCAACCGCGGCACGGGAGGTACGGGGCTCGGGCTTGCCATCGTGAAGTCCGTCGTCGATGCGCACGACGGCACGGTTGAGGCGTTCAACCTGCCCGACGAAGGCGCCTGCTTCCTCGTGGCCATCCCCTCGATTGCGTAAGAGCGGTTCGAGGCAAATCGGCAATGCCTTGAACCGCGCCCGCAAAACGGCTGAGCCTCGGCTTGCTTATACCTCGTAGAGCACAGCGCCGCTGGTGAGGCCGCCGCCGAAGGCCACGAGAATCACCTTGTCGCCCTTTTGGATGCGCCCCGATTCGTATGTGTCGGAAAGCGCCATCGGCACGCAGGCGGAAGAAGCGTTCCCGCGATCGCCTATGGAAACCTGGAAGCGGTCGAGCGAAAGTCCGCAGCGCTTGGCGGCGTACTTGATGATGCGCTCGTTTGCCTGGTGAGGCACGATGAGCTTCACGTCGTCGATGTCCACGTCGGCGCGCTTGCACACCTCGTCAATGGCGTTGCCCATCGCATTGGCCGCGAACTTGAAGATGGTCTGCCCGTGCATGAAAAGGGACTGGCGAGGACGACCAGCGGCGACCGCCTCGGTCACGCCAAGTTCCTCGTCGATGCGCGCATTGCCCGGGTCACCCGCAACGGCAGCTTCCTTCGAAACGCCGTTCACATCGAAGGGCTGAGGCGAGTCGAACGCGGAGGGGCAGGTGAGCGCATTGGTGTCGTCATCGTCGTTCTTCATGTAGGTGGCGAGCACGCCCGCGCGGTCCTCGTCCCATTCGACCACGGCAGCCCCGCCGCCATCGCCGAAGAGCACGCAGGTCGTGCGGTCCTCCCAGTTGGTGATGCGCGTCAGGCGCTCGGAGCCGATCACGAGCGCGCGGCGAACCTTGTTGCGACGGCCGGCACCCGCAACGCCCGCCGCGCTTGCCGCCATCATGGATTCCGCCACGCTCATCGCGTAGATGAAACCCGAGCACGCCGCGTTCACGTCGAAAGCCACGGCGTTCACGAGACCTAGGCGACGACGGACGAGCGCCGCGCACGAGGGCACGAGCACATCGGGCGTGCACGTGGAATACACCACGAGGTCGATGGACTCAGGGTCAATAGGAGCCTCGCAATAGCCGCCCTCGACAAGGCCCATCGCCTGACGCGCGGCGGCTTCAGCCAAATCGACGTTCGTTTCCCCAACGGCGATGCGACGGGACTTGATGCCCGTGCGCGTGGTGATCCACTCGTCGCTCGTGTCGACAAGCTGGGTAAGGTCGTCGTTCGAGACAGCAAGCGCGGGAAGAGATTTCCCGCAACCGATGATTGCGCAGCCCACTAGTCACTCCCTCATAGAAAGCGCAGGCGAAAATCGCCTGCGCATGATGGTTGCTTGTTTCCAAGCGATTATAGCACGCACCCCAAACGTGCGCGGAATGGGTATTTAGCGAACCGCAGCCTTCACGGCGCGAGCGCACGCGACGGCGGCAAGAATCTTCAGCACGTCGACCACCACGAAAGGCGCCACACCGGCAAGGAACGCGGCCTCAGGCGAGATGCCCATGACGAGCATCAGCTGCAGCCAGCCGCAGAAGTACGCGATCGCGGTGAACACGAGGCCCGCGACGATCTCGGCGGCGGCGTTTTTCAGGAACGCAACGAAACCGCGACGACCGGAGGCGTCGGCCTTGTCAGCGGCGCCCATGTGACGACGCAGCACGTAGAGCAGCCCCACGGCAGCGGCGACGCCGAAGATATAGCCCCACAGAAAGCCACCGGTCGGGCCCATGAGCTTGGCGATTCCACCGCTCATGCCCGAGAACACCGGCAGGCCGATGGCGCCGAGCGCGAGGTACAGCACGATGGCGGCAATGCACTCCTTCGGGGAGAGCATCACGATGGCGAAGGTGATGGCGAACATCTGCAGCGTAAAGGGAACGGGGCCAAGCGGCACGGTAACCCATGCGGACACCGCCATGATGGCGACGGCCAGGCCCACAAACGCGATAGAGCGGGTGCGCGACGCCGCGCTGGCGCCCTTCTTAACTTGTTCCACTTGCTGTACCTCTTTCGGGTCAGATGACAATAACGTTGAAACTCTACCAGTCAACTTCGAATTACGTGGTTCGAACGCGGAATTCCACAAGAAAGCTAGCTCGCCCAGGGGCACGCCGCCCCAGCGCCTTGGCATTCTCCACGGCAACAAGCGACATGCAGCCCTCGGGACGCGCGCAAGACGCCTAGTACTTCGAGGTGATCTTCCCGCTCTCGACGTCCTTCAAGCGACGCATCTCGATTGCAATGAAGATGGCGACCGTGAAGATGGCGAGGAAGTCCGCCACCGGCGTTGCGATGTAGAGGGCATCCAAGCCCGTGAACTGCGAAAACCAACCAGGAAGCACTTCAGGCAGCCAGAACATGAGCGGCAAGAGGAACAGCACCTGACGCGTGAGCGAGAGGATCGTCGACTTCATCGGCTGGCCGGTCGCCTGGAAGTAGTTCGAGCCCACAATCTGGAAGCCCACGAAAGGAAGCATGAGCAGCTGGACCTTCAGCGCGAAGATGGTGAACTCGGCGAGCGACGCGTTCGTGATGCCGAACAGGCCCACGATCTGGTTCGGGAACAGGTGCACGAGCACCCACATCATAACGGCGAGCGAGGTGGCGAACGCCACACCCAGCCAGAGCGTCTTGCGCACGCGCGCGATGATCTTCGCGCCGTAGTTGAACCCGAGCAGCGGCTGAATAGCAATCGAGACGCCGACGAGCGGCATCACCGTGAACATGGCGATGCGCTGCACGACGCCGATGGAGGCGAGCGCGCCCTCGGCGCCGATAGCGCTCGCACTGCCGTACTTCACCAGCAGGAAGTTCACGGCGAAGTTCACGACCGCGGCACCTGCCTGAACGGCAAAGCTCGCAAGGCCGAGCGAGAGGATGGCGCGGATGATCTTCGCGTGGGGACGCATGCAGTGCAGATGAAGCTTGAGCGGCGCGTTCTTCGTGAATATGAAAAACCACAGCACCGAGACGCACGACGCAGCTTGGCCGATCAGCGTGGCGTAAGCGGACCCAGCGACGCCCCAGCCAAGCTTCAAAACGAAGATATAGTTGAAGATGGTGCAGACCACCGCGCCGATGACCATGGTCAGAAGCGCACGGTTGGGGGCGCCCGCCGTGCGGATGAAGTTGTTCACGCCCATGCCAATCATCTGCAACACGAAACCGAAGCTCAGGATCTGGATGAACGTCGCAGCGTACGGACGCACCTCGTCGGTCGCGCTCGAGAAGGTAAGGAACGCATCGAGCAGCGGCGGGTATGCTGCGATGGCGGCGATGATGATCCAGAGGATAATGCCGAGCGTCACCGTGTTGCCAAGGCTGATTTCCGCATCCGCTTTGCGCCCTTCGCCCAAACGCAATGCGGCAAGCGCGTTGCCGCCGTTGCCGACAAGCATCGCGAGCGCCATGAACACGATCATAAGCGGCGCCGCGACCGTTGCCGCCGACAGGCCGATTTCCCCCATCGCCTGCCCGAGGAAGATGGAGTCAATCAGGTTGTACGCCGCGTTCACCAGCATGCCAAGGATAGCGGGAATAGCGAACTCGGTGATGAGCCGCGGAAGGGACGCCGTGCCCATGCGGGCGACGCGATCATTGCCCTGCGGTTTGCGCGCGGGAGTTCCTTTAGGAGAAGAGGGGGTGCCCACCGAGGTTTCGGGGGTCGATTTCAAGGATTGGCCACGTTGTTCTTCTTGTGCCGTCATATGCATACCTCATGCTTCAATCGTCTCATTTGCCATTTTTCGGAAACATACGATTGTATGCATATCTGCGCATAAGAAGGAACAGTTTATCACGCCCACCGCGCGAAAGCGACGGCAAACGGAAGGCGAAATGGGAAAGCGGGGAACCCGAAGCGGGCCGCGCAAGATGAGGCGTGCACTGTGGGCCATGCATGCTGCGGATTGCATCGCGACCACGCACAACACGACGTGCACTATGGCACTCGGGCTCGCTAAAGCAGGTGCACCTCGCCCGAAGCGACGGCTTTCGTCTCGCCGTCTTCCAGTCGGAGGATCAGCCGCCCGGACGCATCGACTCCGCGCACCGTACCCTCGCAAACGACTTCCCCCAGCTGATTGGCCATACGAACGAAACGTCCCTCGAGCATCGAGTGCTCGGCAAACTCGCCCGAAAGCGCCGCGAACCCACCGTCGCACCAGCGGCGATACAGGGGCTCGAACTCGTGGAGAACCGCATCGCCCACGGCGTTGATCGCGGCTTCGCGCTCACGGGTGAGCCCGAAGCCAAGGTCGGTCAGATACGCCGGCGCGTTCTTCCCGCCGACTTCCATCGCGTCCTCGGGCGGTTCGACGTTCACGCCGATCCCCACGCATATCCCGCCCGCATGGACCTCCGAGGAGATGCCGGCGAGCTTGGAGTAGAGATTCTTGATGCTTGGGGCGTTTGTCTGCGGAAACGTGCGCGCGGGGAGTTCCGTGCTCAGACAGTCCACCCTTTGTAAACACCCCACCGGGCGGGGTTAGTCGTGCGGGTCGTCGCGCGCAACACCCCCCCCCCCCCCGTCCCCCCC
>JAUNWQ010000073.1:7853-9464 GCA_030540225.1 Coriobacteriia bacterium
CTCCTTCTAAAACCCCCCCTCTGTGTTTTTTTCGTCGTGCGGCACTGCGCCCGAACCACCCCGCCCCCACGTTTCCACCGCATCGGCAAAGCACGGCGTATGTCCGCCAAGCTCAAGGGCGGTGCCAAAAGTCGAGCAATCGGCCCCGAAGTCCCCGCCCACCAGCACGACATCGTTCGGCCACTTGATGCAGATGCGGCGCGTCTGATCGTCCACGACAAGGCTCGCTAGCGCGCGGCGCACCGCGATTGCGACGACGAGCGCCAGCGTGGGAAGCTCGCGCATGTCGACCTCGGGACGCAGAAGAATCGACTCGTACATGCCGCCGCGAGGGCTCTTCCATGCACGGCCCTGTCGCCCATAGCCGCCAGTTTGACGATATGCCCTGATGGCGAGCCCTTCCGGTTCACCATCCTCAATCGCACGCTTAATCACCTCATTGGTGGAGTCCACCGATTCGAGCACCTGCAAGCGAAACACCGCACCGCTTCCTTTCCCGCGTCATCTTCCTCACGCATTATGCCCGAAAGCGGCAGGCGGCGCACCCCCGCTCGCTTATAATGGCTGCCATGGAAAACCGCAGCGACATACTCCATCAGCTTTTGAATATGGGCGAAGCCATGCTTTTGGCAGGTGCCGAAGTAAGCCGCGTTGAGCGCACGCTCTCGAACGTCGGGCACGCCTACGGCGCGAGCGCCATGAACGTGTTCGCTATCACGGCGACGCTCGTGGTCACCATGGAATTCCCCGACGGCGAGCGTCTCACGCAGTCGCGGCGTATCATCGGCCCGGGCACCACGGACTATCGCGTCGTCGCCGCCTTCCACAAGCTGGGGAAGCACTGCTGCAAGCAAACGCCCTGCGCAGACGAACTGGCCGCGAGCATCAAACGCTGCACCGAGCAGCCGCCCGACCGCATAACCTTCTTCTTGGGAAGCATCTTCGCCGCCGCGGGCTTCGCCGTGTTCTTCGGAGGGTCGGCAATCGACGCGTCCTTCGCGGCGCTGTTCGCCGTGGTCATCTGCCTTCTGCAGGAAACGCTCGCGCCGCGCTGCCCCAACATGCTCGTGTTCAACCTGCTGTGCTCGTTCATCGCCGGCGTGGGAACCTGCGCGGCGGTCGAGTTCGTCGAAGCGCTGGCACCCGGCGCGTTTGGGGCGAGCGTTGCGGGCGCGAACGCCCTTCAGGGCGCGAGCTCGGTTATCCACCTTGACAAGATTCTCATCGGGGAAGTCATGCTGCTCATCCCCGGCATCTTCATGACGAACGCGATTCGCGACATGCTCGTAGGCGACACGGTTGCGGGGTCCATGCGCTTCGTGGAGACGATGCTTTGGGCGATCGCTTTGGCAGGCGGCTTCATGACCGCCATCTTCCTGTTCGACGCGAGCCACAACGTGGGCCCTGGCCTGGGACTCGATTGGGTGGGCATCGCCACGCAGCTCGTGGCGGCGCTCTTCGGCGCGGCAGGGTTCGCGATGATCTTCCACCTTCCCCGCAAGTACCTGCTCGCCGCATCGATCGGCGGCATCCTCAGCTGGGCAATTTATCTGGCCGTCGGGTTTGCGGTATCGGGCGTGTTCTTCCCCGCCCTTGTGGCAAGCGCGTTTT
>JAUNWQ010000074.1 GCA_030540225.1 Coriobacteriia bacterium
CGACAGCCCCGCTCATGTCGCCTTCCTCGTCGTCGTAGACGATGCGGTCGAGCACATCGCCCTCATCGCGTTCGAGAACAGTGCCACTTGCCTCGTGAGCTGCGGAAAGACGCTCGCGGATAAGCGTGCGCGTGGAATCGTCGGGGGCGAACTCGGAAAGGTCGGGCAGGTCGGCGGCGGAGCGCAGGCCGAACTTCTCCAAAAACGCGCGCGTCGTGGCGTAAAGAGTGGGGTTGCCCGGCGTGTCCGCGGTCCCCGCCTCGCGCACGAGGCCCTTTTCCACCAGGGAGTTAATGGAGCTGTCGGAGTTCACGCCGCGCACGCTCGCCACCTGGGCGCGCGTCGTGGGCTGGGTATACGCCACGATCGCGAGCGTTTCCATGGCGGCTTGGGAAAGCTTGCGCGTATCCCAGGAAAGGACGTACTTCTCGATGAGCTCGTGGTAAGCGGGGTGCGTGTACAGCCGCCAGCCGCCCGCCACTTCACGCAGCTGGATGCCTCGGTTTTCGGCCTCGAGCTTGTCGCGAAGCCCCACAAGGGCACTCTCGACGTCGGCAGGGTCGACCTCGAGCATGTCGGCGAGAGCAATGGTGCCGACCGGCTCGTCGGTCACAAACAGCATTGCCTCGATTGCGCCTGCGAGCTGGTCTTTCTGCAAACCTTCGAACATGGTTACTCCTCCTCGCCCACCGACGTGAGCGCATCTTCGCCCGTCAGGTCAAGCTCGCCCGACCCTTCGATGTAGTCGATCGAGATATCGCCGAACAGCTCGTCTTGGTTGATCTTCACCATGGAGCGCTTGTAGAGCTCGAGCACCGCGAGGAACGTCACGACAACGACCGGCGTCGGCGTGCGCTCGTCGACCAAATCGGAAAAGCGCAGGTGACCACGGTTGACGATGCGCTGGTGGATGGCTCGCACGTGCGTCTCGACGGGAATAGGTTTTGCGGCGATATGCTCGCTTTCCAGAAGGAACACATCGCGTCGGGCCAGCGCACGGGCGCACGTGAGCGCGAGGCCATCGAGCGCGACATCTTTCAAGTAGTCGGGCATGAGGTTCAAGAAGCACGCGTCGGGACCGAACGGACGCGTGTGCATGCGGCCTTCCGACACGAACCGCGCATGAAGGGCGGCGCCCGCATTTTTGTACTGCTTGTAGGCAAGCAGGCGTTCTACCAGGATATCGCGCGCCTCGCTCGGGGTGAGCTCCGCGATGTCGTCGTCGATTTCGGGCGTATCCTGCGGGATGAGGCTTTGCGCCTTGATCTCGAGCAACGTCGATGCCACGAGCAGAAAGTCGCTCGCCACGTCGAGATCGAGGTTCTTCATGCGCGTGACCTCGGCGAGGTATTGGTCGGCGATCTCGGTGATCGAGATGGCGCCGATGTCGACTTTCTGCCTGCTCACCAGGTACAACAGAAGGTCGAACGGACCCTCGAAGCTTGCAGTGCGAACTTTATACGACACAGCTTCGCCCCCCTAGGAAACCCTGAACGGGAACAGCAGGTTGGCCACATTGCCCGCCGTGACGTCGAGGTAGACGCCGACGGGATTCACGTGCAGGACATACGGCAGAACGATGAGGACGATCATGAAGACGGGCATGGCGTACTGCTGCACGCGGTAGTACGTGCTCATGTGCTTTTTCGGGATGAAAAGCGCGAGCACCGACGAGCCGTCAAGCGGCGGAATCGGCAGCAGGTTGAAGAAGAGCAGATAGAGGTTGATGAGCGCGAACATGGGCAGGAACATGAGGTAGAAGTATGCGAACGCCTCGCTTTGCGCGACGAGCGCGGACGCTTGGCCGTAGAAGGCCCAGGCGATGGCGCCGGCGAGGGCGGCCATCATGAGGTTCGCCGCGGGTCCGGCAAGGCCAACGATAACGTCACCCGTCTTGGGGTTCTTGAAGTAGGACGGGTTGTAGGGAACTGGCTTCGCATAGCCGAACACGGGGCCGTTCATCGCAAGCATGCACAAAGGCAGGATGACCGTGCCGAACGGGTCGACGTGCTTGAGCGGATTAAGCGACAGGCGCCCTGCGCGCTTGGCCGTGGGATCGCCGAGCTTGTACGCCGCAAACCCGTGCGCCACCTCGTGAAACACGATGGCGGGCACGAAGCTTAGGACCGAGCAGACTATGTAGGCAAGATATTGTGATGACATGGGTCATAAGTGTAGCGCAAGGGAAAGCCCGCTAAGCGCGCACCTCACTCCCCTGCGCGAAAAGTGCGCAGATGAAAAGCGAGGAGGCGTTGCGCTTGCGGGCGCAAGAAGCCAGAGCGCCAGCGGCGGCGCCCGCCCATGATGGCCATTTTCACGAGACTCGCGAACACCGTATGTGGCGCCATACCGAGAAGACGGTTATGGTAGCAAGACCCGCTCGATCGAACAAGCAACGACGTTGAGATTGCTGAGCCACTCGCCGTCGCCGGACATACCAGCGCACAACGACGTGCGCTGGCGATGGGCGGGACTTAGCTCATGTTCGGCCAGGATTGTTGGCGGAGGGCCTCGTAGGTTGCGATGGCCACGGCGTTCGAGAGGTTCAAGCTGCGCTCGTTCTCGCGCATGGGGATGCGGACGCACGCGTCGAGATAGCGCTGGATAAACGCCTCATCAAGCCCGCGGCTCTCGCGTCCGAACAGGAGAAACGCGCCCTCACCGTAAGTCACATCGGAATAGTTGCGCGACACGTGTCCCGTGAACAGGTGCAGCTCGCCTTCCCCGTGCGCCTCGAAGAACGCCTCGGCGCATGGCCACTGCACGATTTCGACGTCGTCCCAGTAGTCGCAGCCCGCACGCTGCAGGTTGCGCTGCGTCAGGCGGAAGCCCATCGGCTCTACCAGATGCAGCACCGAGCCCGTGCAGGCGCACGTGCGGGCGACATTGCCCGTGTTCTGGGGGATTTCAGGTTCGACAAGCACAATGTTCAGGGGTTTCACTTCTGCCTCTTATTCCGCGCAATGCAAGCAATCTGTAGTGGGGGCTGGATTCCGCACCGGCTCCATGCTCAAACAGTCCTGAGCTCGCACGAACAGCCCACTGGGCTGTTCGGCTCGTGCGGAACTGCGCGTGGAGCCGGCCCGAAACCCAGCGAATCAACTGCGAGCAGCAGGTCAAGCCCGAATCACGCTTGCGCTTTTTGCTTCTCCATCTCGGCCTCAAGCTCCTCGTTCAGAACGAACCACTCCTCTTCAGCCGCAGCGATTCGCTTTTTAAGCTGAGCATGCTCGGCGATGGCATCCGACGAGGCGTCCTCGTTGATGTAGAAGTCGGGGTCGGCCATAAGTTCAAGCAATTCCGCCATGCGCGCGTTGTCGCGCTCCATCTGCTTGTCGAGCTCGGCAATGCGCTTGCGGTGGCCCTTAAGCGCTGCATAGGCCCGATTGCGCGCCTCGGCTTCGCGACGCTTCTGCTCCTTGGTCTTCGGGGCGCTGCCGCGCGGAGCTGTGAGCTGCGACTTCGCACCCAACGAAGTGCTGGCGCCAGCCGTGTTGCCCGATCCGGTCTTGCCCGACGCCGGAGCCTTCCCTGCCGCTTTCATCGCGCTCGCGGCCTTGCTTCCCGAGCCCCCCATGACCTCGTCGACAAGCGAGGATTCCTTCGGAGCCTCACTATCGAGCTGACCGCTCTTATATAGGTAGTAATCGTAGTCACCCGCGTAGTTGGTGACGCGTCCGTCCTTCACTTCCACGATACGGTTCGCAACGCCCCTGATGAGGTGCCTGTCGTGCGTGATGAACAGCACCGTGCCCTCAAACGCGTTCAGCGCCTGCTCCAAGATGTCGGCGCTCGCGATGTCCAAGTGGTTGGTCGGCTCGTCGAGGCACAATAGAGGGCGCGGCGCCACGAGCATCTTCGCCAGCGCAAGACGGCTCTTCTCGCCGCCGGAGAGCACGCTCACGCGCTTGTCGACGTCGTCACCATTGAAGAGGAACGCGCCCAAAAGCGTGCGCACCTGGCTGATCGTCCAGCCCGGCGCCACGTGGTCGATTTCCTCGAACACGGTGTTTCCCGAAGTCAGTTCCTCAAGTTGATGCTGTGCGTAGTAGGTTTTCGACACATGCGTACCGTACTTGATCGTGCCCGCATCGGGCTCGAGCACGCCGGAGATCATCTTCAGGAGCGTCGACTTGCCAGCGCCGTTCGGGCCGACAAGCGCCACCTTCTCGCCCCGGTACATCGTGAAATCCAAGCCATCGTAGACGTGGTGGTCGCCGAAGGACTTCCGCAGACCGCGCGCCTCGACCACCATGTCGCCCGTGCGCGGCGGCTGCTTGAAGTTGAAGTGCACCGTCTTCTTTTCCTCGGGAATCTCCACGAGCTCTGCCTTCAGCTTCTCGAGCTTCGCCGCACGCTCCTGCGCCTGGCGAGCCTTCGTCGCCTTGTAGCGGAACTTCTCGACGAACGCCTCGAGACGCTTCATCTCCTCGATCTGCTTGGTGCGCTCCTGCTTCAGCCGCTCGATACGCTCGGCGCGTTGGCGCAGGTAGGCGGTATAGTTTCCCTTGTAAAGGTTAACCTGTTGGTTGTCGACTTCGGCCACGCGATCAACCATGTTGTCCATGAACGCGCGGTCGTGGCTGACGACGATGACAGTGCCCGAGTAGCTGCGAAGGAAGCTTTCGAGCCACTTCACGCTCTCCAGGTCCAGATGGTTCGTCGGCTCGTCGAGCAGCAGCACCTCGGGATTTCTGATCAGCAGCTTCGCAAGCGCGATGCGCATCTGCCAGCCACCCGAGAACTCGCTCGTCATGCGACGCATGTCGTCCTCTTTGAAGCCAAGGCCGAACAGCACGCCGCGCACCTTCGCCTCGATGACGTATCCGCCCAGCCGCTCGAACTCGTCGCGCGCGCGGCCCGCGGCGGCAAGGTCGCGCTCGGTGGGGTTTTCCCCGAGCGACTCCTCGAGCGTGCGAAGGCGCTTCTCGGCGGCGAGCACCTCCACTTGGGAGGCCATGACTTCATCGAAGATGGGCTGCTCATCCATCTCGATCGCCTCCTGCTCGAGATAGCCCACGCGCGCACCCTTCGCGAACAGAACGCGTCCCTCATCAGCATCTTCCTCACCGGAGATGATATTGAGCATGGTCGTTTTGCCGGCACCGTTCGGGCCGACGAGCGCCAAGCGGTCGTATTCCTCAAGTTTGAAGGTGACATCGTGGAACAGCACGCGGCCGCCGAATGACTTGGAGATATGCTCAAGCTGCAAGATCATAGGTATCGTTCGTCTTTCTTAAATGCCAAAAGTACAACCTATTGATGATACCCGAGAACGGGCGCGCCCGCCGAGGGAAAGCTCCCCCTATACAAAACGAACGCCCACGAGGTGCCGCGGGCATTCTGAGGAGAGGAAGAGCAGCAGCGCGCTACGCAGACCGACAAGAAGCCCCCCGACTCCGTACTATTTGCCGTGTCGTCGTATATGCCAGGCGCAATCCAGCGCGAATGAGCCGCCACATCATAAGCGAGTTCGGACGGATGGCGCCGAAGTGTTCCTTGATTTACGAGAAGGCGCGCGGGGCTTGCCCAAACGGGACGCTTTACGAGTTCGCACCCTTTCCGCTGCGAGGAATCTTCGCAAGAACCACGAGAAGGCAGCCGAGCGCAAGGAGCGCCGAGAACCCGAGCGCGGCGTGGAAGCCCATATACTCGCCCGATAGAGGGAAGCACCCGATGAGAAAGACCATGACCGCCGTCGCGAGGGATGCCGCGATCTGGCGCGACATAATCATTCCCGCAGAGCCGTGCGTCGTCAGCCCCGCCTTCCCCAAAGAACCCAAGCCCCACGACGTCGTGGTGGGAATAAGAGTCGTAAGACCCACACAGCGCAGTGTTTGACCTAACGCCATGAGCCACAATGGCGCATCACCCGGAACGATCGAGCATAGAAGGGCGCCTGCAACGAGGAAGCATCCTCCGAATATCGCGACCCTTCGCGCGCCGAAGCGATCGGTCGCCATGCCCGCGCCGGGCTCGAACACAAACGCCGCCAACGCTCCGGGGAACAAGACGAGGCCCGCCTCGAACGCGCTATGCCCGCCCGCCTCGATGACGGTGAGCGGTATGATAAGCGTCATCCCCATGAAGCAACCATAGAGCAAACACTGAGCGACAATACTCACACGATATTCGCGAAACGTGAAGATTCGCAGGTCAAGCAGCGGTTCGGAGATTGTGTGCTGACGCGTGACGAACAATGCGACGCACGCGATTCCCACAAGCACCGGCACCCATACGAGCGGCTCGGTAAGCCCCATGTTGGCAGCAGCCGTAAAACCGAGCAGCAGCCCACCGAAGCCGAAGGTAGAAAAGACAAGCGAGACGACGTCGAGACGGGCGGCGGCGTCTTTCACCTCGCGCTCCCGAACGACGGCAAGCGCGCAAACGATCAGTACTGCCGACGCGCACGCCAAGATGAGAAACATCGCACGCCAGCTGAACGCCGCGCACAGCGCACCGCCGACAACCGGTCCTATATTGGGCGCAAACCCGAGGGCGATGCCCGCGATTCCCATCGCCGTCCCGTGACGGTTCTCGGGAAAGCGCGTCATGGCGATCGTTTGCAGCAATGGCATGAGCACGCCGGTGCCGAGCGCCTCGAGCACGCGGCCGATGATGAGCATCGGGAAGTCGACCGCGAGGCAATCGCACAACGACCCGATGAGATAGAGACCGTACGAGTACAGGACGAGGGAGCGAACCGACAGCTTCCGCTGCAAATATGAAGCGAGGGGCACCGCCGCACCCATGCAGAAGATGTAAATCGTCGCGAGCCATTGGCCCCAGCCGATTTCCGTCCCCAAATCGCTGAGAACGACATCGGCCATAGCATTGAGCGCCGTCTGCGTCATGCCCCCGAGGCCGGTACCCACTACCACGATGGCGAACAGCGCGTAAACGTAGCCTTTGCTCTGATTCATCTTCCGACAGCTTCCCATCTCCCGCTACCTGCACCCCCGCCTTGCGGGAAAGACGATCCCAAGGCGAAAAGCGGCCGCAAACCATTTTGCGCACAAGGGACGATATTAGCGGAGCGCAAGCGCGAGGTATCCCCGTCACGTGCTGAAAAGCGTTGTCGCGGCGAGAAGATATGCTCATACCAGAAGAATGAAGCCTCGAATAGAACGGCAGCTCGGAGCAGGCTTTTCCCATCCAAGAGACGACTTGGCCCCAAGGTTTTCCGCCTTGGGGCCAAGAAGACGCGCCCCAGCAAAAGGAGGCGCAACTATGTCGAGAAAGCCGCGTTACGCGAGCTTCGCGCCGGCGTTGGGGCCAGGCGAGCAGGTGAAGAGCTCGTCAACATGCACGAGCACGCCGCCCTTTGCCGTGATAGGCGCACCCATCGCCGCGAAGCAGCCGTCCACCCACGCCTTCAATTCCTCGAACTGCTCACCCTCGTTGATGTAGGTAGCCGTGCCGTGAATCTGGTAGGCGCCTTCGTCTCCCCAGAAGGTGATGGCGACCTTCTGATTCTCCTTCAGGTTCGCAAGCGTCTTGTTGAAGAACTGGTCGGAGATGTAGACCGTCTCGGCATCGATGACTTTCTTCATTCCCATCGGGTCGGCGTTCGGTACGCCATCGGGGGTTGCCGTTGCAAGCACGACGTTCTTCATCTGATTGAACGCGTCCTGTACCTCTTTGGGCATAACCGCCATAGCATCCTTCTTTCTCGCGGGTCCAGCAGAGCGCGTACGGGTGCGCCCCGCCATCTATGACCCTATGATACCCCCGAACGCTCCTTTGCTAGGCGACCTTTTCAAGCCGCGCTTTCTCGTTTTCACGCACGCGGGTCTTGAAAACGAGGCTCAAGACCAGGTAGAGCGCAACGGTCATGGGAGCGGTGGTGAGGAAGGGAACGGACACGATGCCCGCCGAGTACAGGACCATGTTCACGACGCTCGTCACGGCAAGAGTAACCACGCCGCGCCAGTTGACAGTCTCGACCGAAGCAAGCGGCACCCCGCGGCTACCAATCTTCAAAGGGCCGCGCACGATGTAGTAGTCCGTGATGAGCAGCATACACCAAGAGATAGTGAGGATACTGCCGAAGCTCATGAAGGCATTCACCTGGTCTAAGATGTTTCCCAGGATGAAGGCGAGGCCAATGGCGTTCGCGATGACGACGGCGACCGGCCAAGACAGCTTCACGCCGAAAAGCGAATCGAACAGGTTCGTCACCGCGTTTGCACCGCCGATGGAGTTGGAAGTCTCGACTTTCATCTGTGAGAGGCAGATGATGGCAAGCCCGACGCCTCCCGCCGCGAGCACAAGCGAGATGCCGGGATTGGTGATCGCCGCGTGCGCAGCGCTCGTCGCGTCGTAGCCCTGTGCGCTGAAGTACTCGACGGCTTGTGAGAATCCGAAGTACGTGATGAGCGCACCGAAGAGGTAGGTAATCACGGCGAACAGGCTCCCCACGCCGGCGATGGGCACAAGGTCGCTCTCCTTGCGCGCATAGCGCGTGAAGTCGGCGGCGAACAGCGCGAACAGGCCGCTCGTCATGATGGCGTAGTTCACACCGTAGGCGAAGCCCTGCCCCACTTCAACACCGGGAATCATCACACCGTGAGTGAGGGCGTCCCCCATCTGGCCGTTCGCAGCGATCAGGTACACGACGTACCCCATCACGCAGAACAGTGCCACCACAAACGCCGCGTTCATGCGCGCGATCACCTTCGTGCCAAAGAGCGCCATGAAAATCCATACGCACGAGATGCCGACGAAGAGCACCCAGCGCTCCCAGGTCGCATCCCATCCGAAAGCATAGAGAATGGCGTTGCCGAGCTGCACCGTACCAACTGCAAGCACGCCGACGAGCAAGAAGATCCAGATGAGCGAGCCGACCGCGGAACCTTTGGTGCCGAAGATGTAGAGACGGGAGGCCACGTTGTTGGGCAGTCCCTCGCGAAAGGTAATCTTGCCCACGAGGTAGGCGAGGACAAACGACAGGGCGAACGTGATAGCCATCGCCACACCGCCGAGCTGGCAGCCCGCGTAGAAGGCGACGATGCCGCCGCCCATGAGCTTGGAGAGCGAGGAAACGACCCCTGAGAGGATAGCCGCGATGTCAGGCCAAGCCAGGCGAGCCGAATCGGGCACGCGCTCGAACAGGGATTCCTTCGCACCCGATGAGCCTGCCCCACTGGCAGACGCGCTGCTCGGCGCTCTGCCCTTAGCCGGAGCTGCCACTTCGACAGGTGTTTTCCCCTTAGCAGCCGAAACTGCGCATTCCCCTTTGTTCATATTTCCCCTTTTCCTTGCAGTCTGAATCATCAAGCGATGCGAAGATGAGCCGAACATCTCAGGGAAGAGGGCTGCCGAGCGGTTCCTTGTCGAGCGAGGGAAAAGGAACCTGATTTGGAGAGACAGCCGTTTGCGGGGGGATAG
>JAUNWQ010000075.1 GCA_030540225.1 Coriobacteriia bacterium
TCGAGACCGAATAGCGGCTTGCGGGCTCGCCGAGTCCGACCTAGCTTCTTACATCGGCAAGCCTGGAGCCTCCCATATCCGCGCGCCCTTGCGCGCGGACGGGAGGCTTTTTCACGAGGTGGGTGCAATCGCGTCTGCCGGATAGGAGTTCACCTTGGGAAGGAAATCTCGCGAACTGGCCGCCGCTCGTGCTGCGGCCGAGGCGTTTCCCGGAACCGTTCTCGCAGTTGACGCCATGGGCGGCGACAACGCGCCCGGCGTCGTGCTCGAAGGCGTCGCAGCCGCGCTTGAGGCCGACCCTGCGCTCAAGATCGTTTTGTGCGGGCCCGACGAGGTGGTGACCCCGTTCGCCGCGAACCACGACCGCTGCGAGGCGCACGTTACTACCCAGGTGATCGACATGGGCGAGCACCCCGCCCGCGCCGTGCGACAGAAGAAGGACTCCTCGATCGTGGTCGGCTGCCGCTTGGTGAAAGAAGGCCAGGCGGCGGGCTTCTTCTCCGCGGGGTCGACGGGCGCATGCCTCGCCGCTGCGACGCTTGTGGTCGGGCGCGTGAAGGGCGTGCAGCGCCCGGCTCTCGCCATGCCCCTTCCCGCGCCGTCCCACCCGGTGCTTCTGTGTGACGTGGGCGCGAACGCCGACTGCAAGCCCGCTTACCTCGTCCAGTTCGCCCGCATGGCGGGCATCTACGCCGAGCGCATCTTGGGTATCCCGAACCCGCGCATCGGCCTTCTCAACATCGGCGAGGAGGAGGAAAAGGGCAACGACCTCGCGATCAAGACGCATGCGCTCATGGCCAAGCAGGTGCCGGGCTTTGCGGGCAACGCCGAGGGTCGCGATATCCTCACGGGCGATTTCGACGTCGTGGTGTGCGACGGCTTCACCGGCAACGTGACCCTCAAGACCATCGAGGGCACATCGAAGGTGCTTTTCAAGATGGTGAAGGAAGCCATGATGTCGTCTGCGAAGGCGAAGATCGGCGCGCTCGCACTCAAAAGCGAGCTCTACGAGCTGAAAGACCGCATGAGCGCCGACACCTACGGCGGCGCGCCGCTTCTGGGCTGCAAGGGCGCCGTCGTCGTCGGGCACGGCTCCTCGAACGCGAAGGCGGTGAAGAACGGTATCCTCGTGACCGCCCGCGCCGCCCGGGAGAACGTTTCTGAAATAATCGCGCAGACGCTCGCAGGCTCCGACGCAAATAATTCTGAACAGGTAGAATAAACGTTTAAGCAATCAGAAGACACGGTAATCGCAAGGTGGTCCGATATCAGCATGTCGATGACTGAAGAACAGCAGGAAAAGCTCGCACGCGCCCAGGAAATCTTGGGCTATGAATTCAAGCAGGAGCAGCTGCTCCTCTCGGCAATTACACACCCTTCGGCGACGGAGGGCCGTCCAGTCAAATACTCCTACGAGCGCCTGGAGTTCTTGGGCGACTCCATTGTGGGCGCCATCGTCGCGGCGATCGCGTTCGACAGCTTTCATGAAATCGACGAGGGCGGGCTTACCCGCATCAAGGTGGCGCTCGTCGCGGGCTCGAGCCTTTCGGATGTGGCTGCGAAGCTCGGATTCGCCGACATCATCGTGTTCGGCTCCTCCGAGACGGGCACGGGCAAGCGAGGCCTTCACTCCGCGCTCGAAAACGTCTACGAGGCAGTCGTTGCCGCGCTCTACCTCGACGGCGGAATCGACGCCGCAGTGAAGTTCGTGCGCCGCACGCTTATCCCGCATATGTCGCTCGATTTGGCCGCGCAGCCCGAAAACCCCAAGAGCGCCCTTCAGGAGAAGCTGCAGGAGGGCGGCATCACGCCGACTTACAAGCTCATCGAGACGCAGGGCCCGCCGCACGACCGCACGTTCGTCGCACAGGTCTATGCGGGTGACCAGGGTCTGGCCCGCGGCACCGGCCGCACGAAGAAGGAGGCCGAGAGCCAGGCTGCGAAGAGCACGCTCGCGCGCCTTGGCGAGTTCTTCGGGCTCGGGCTCACCGAGGAGGAGCGTGCCGCCAAGGAGGAGGCCGCAGCGCAGGCCAAGGCCGAGAAGGCAGCCGCTCGTGCTGCCGAGAAAGAAGCTGCAGCGCATGCGAAGGCTGAGAAGGCCTCCGAGCGTGCCCGCATCAAGGCAGAGAAGGAAGCCGCACGCCTTCAGAAGAAGCAGGGCTAGCGAATGCACCTCAAATCCCTCGTCCTCAAGGGCTTCAAGTCCTTTGCCGACAGAAGCGCGCTCACGCTCGAGCCGGGCATCACGGCGATCGTGGGCCCGAACGGATCGGGCAAATCGAACATCTCGGATGCCGTGCTGTGGGTGCTCGGCGAGCGCAACGCCAAGCATCTGCGCGGACAGGCCATGGAAGACGTCATCTTCGCCGGCTCCTCCGCCCGACGCGCGGCGGGGCTTGCCGAAGTCGACTTGGTGCTCGACAACTCCGACGGCACGCTTCCCGTCGACTACGACGAGGTCGCGATCACGCGCCGTATGTACCGCTCGGGAGAGAGCGAATACCTCATCAACGGCACGGTGGCGCGTCGCATGGATGTGCTCGACATTCTTCACGACTCGGGGCTTGGGACGGGCACGCACTCGATCATCTCGCAGGGCAGCCTCGACTCCATCCTGCAATCGAAGCCCGAAGACCGCCGCGCGCTCATCGAAGAGGCCGCGGGAACGCTCAAGCACAAGCAGCGCAAGGCGAAAAGCGAGCGCAAGCTGGCCCAGATGGATCAGCATCTCGCGCGCGTGCGCGACGTGACCGCCGAGGTCGAACGTCAACTGAAGCCGCTCGAGCGCAAGGCGAAGCGCGCCCGCACCTATATCGGGCTTTCCGCCGAGCTCTCCGAGCTGAAGCTCAAGCTTGCCGTCGATGACTTGCGCCAGCTGCAGGAAAAGCATGCCGCCGCCACGGCGCGCGAGGAAGCCGTTGCTGCCGAGCTCGAGGCGAAGCGCGCGGAGATTTCGAACGCGGAAGCTGCCGCCGAGGCGCTGCAGGAAAAGATTCGCCAAGAGGGGGCGAGCGCTGGTGAGCTCACGCGCCAGCATCGTCAGGCTTCGAGCGCCGTTGAGCGCATCGAGTCCGCTGAGCTTGTCATGCGCGAGCGTAAGCGCGCAGCGACCTCCCGTGCAGGTGAGCTTGCGGTGTCGCTCGAGGCGAACGCCGCTCGCACAAAGACTGCGCAAGCCGATCTTGATGCGGCAAACGCCCAGCTTGCAAGCGTGCAGGCCGAGCGTGCGCAAGCTGAAGAAAAGGTGTCGCGGCTCGCTGCCGACCATGCGGACATAACGTCGAGGCGCGCCGAGACCGAAAAGCGCGCGACCGAGCTCGGCCGCGCGAGCCGCGATTTGGAATCGCGCATCAATTCGGCCCGCGCCAAGCACGCCGAGCTTAAAGAGGCCCTCACGAACGGGCTCGCGCACATGAAAATCATCGAGGGGCATACCCAAGAGCTTACCCTTCAGTTCGACCGCGCCCAGGCCGAGGCTTCCCAGGCGGAGGCCCATGCCCGAATGCTTGCCGAAGAGCTCTCGGCGCTCGAGCAGGTCGAGAAGGAATCCCGCATGCACGTGGGCGAGGCTGTGCGCGCTGCCGAGGAGGCACGTGCCGCCCGCGACGAGGCGAGCGACGCCGAGCGCGCTTGCGCTGCATCAATCGAGGCACTGCGCGAAGTTGAGCGGGCATCCGCGAAGGCCCAGGGCCCGGCGCTCGAATGGCTCGCGAGCAATGCGGCCGCCTTCGACGCCGCAGTCGCGCCGCTTTCCCATGAAATCTCTGCTCCCGAAGGGCAGGAGGCACTCGTCGAGCACCTTCTCGGCGCCGACGTGGCAGCGTTCCTCGTGGCTGACGGGTCGCATGCGGCAAGCATGGTCGCCGCGCTCGCCGCCGAAGGGAAAAACGGCGAGGTGACGCTTGTCTTGCGCGACGATGCGAACGGGGTCTCCATGCCTGATGCCTCAGCACGACCCGCGAACGCGTTGGGCCGGGCGCTTCTCGAGGGGCTTTCGTTCCCCGAGTCGTCCGCCCGTGCGGTCCGCGCGCTCCTCGGCGATGTCGTCGTGTGCGAAAACCTTGAGGAGGCGCTCGCTGCCCATGAGGCTGATACGCTCGGCCTGCGTTTTGTCACGCCAGACAGGTGCATCGTGTGGCCGACGGGCAAGGTGGTCGCCGGTCGCCATGTCGACGATGGGGGACAGGGCGCCCTTGCGCGCGCTCGCAGGCTTGAGGAGCTTTCCCGCGAGCTTGTCATTGCGAAGGAGGCGACGCAAAAGGCGAAGGAGGCTGCCGATGCCGCCGACGCTGCCCTGCGCACGGCGCAAGGGGAAAGCCTCGCGAAAAGCCAGGAGCTCGCTGCCGCCAAGGGCAAGGCCGACGCTGCGCGCGCCGCTGCCGACGCTGCCGCGCAGAAGCTCACTTCGACTCGCCACGAGCTCGAAAACGTCGAGCGGCAACGCTCGGAGGCGGAGCAGGTCATCGCGAAGGCACGCCCCGACGTGGAAGAATATGCGCGCTTGGCCGACGAGCTCGGGCATGAGCTGGAAGGCGTGAAGGAAAGTCTTGCCGCCGCGCTCGATGCCGCCGCTCCCTTGCGCGATGCCGCCCAGCAGGCAACTGATGCCCTCTCCGAGGCCAGGCTCGCCGCGGCGACGCTTGTGGAGCGCGAGACCTACACCATCCGCGTCCGCGATGCGCGCGCAGGAGAGCTCGCCCAGCTCGCCGCCCAGGCGAAGACGCAGCGTTTGTCCCATCGTGCGAAGGATCTTTCCGCATCCCGCATCGAGCCCCTGCTTGCGGTGTTCGAGGAGCTCGCGCAGAGCGCCCGCCGCTGGACGGTTGACTTGGAAGACAAGGCGACGCAGGCGCAGGATTCCCAATCGGGGCTGCATGCCCAGGCGAACGAGGCGCGCTCGAAGGCGCGCGCGGCTCACGACGCCTACGACGCGGCCAGTGAGCGCATGAGCGCTGCGCGTGTAGACAAAGGACGTTTGGAGGTGCAGGTCGAGGCCGCGGTCAACGAGATTGTCCACGGCTGCCGCACGCCGCTCGAGACGGCGCTCGCGTGTCCCGAGCTCGAGAACCGCCACGAAGTGGAGGACGCCGCCTTCAAGCTGCGCCGTCGCATCGCCAACCTGGGCACGATCAATCCCGACGCCGCCGACGAGTACGACGCGCTCAAGGTGCGCTACGACTATCTGGCAAGCCAGCTTGCCGACCTCGACGGCGCGCGTAAGGCGCTTGCGAAGATCAACCGCGTCATCGATGCGCGCATGAAGGACGATTTCGCGAGGACCTACGAGGCGGTGAACGCCAACTTCCAGGAAATCTTCTCCACGTTGTTCCCCGGTGGCACGGCGCATCTGTCCCTCGTCGACCCCGACGATATGGAGAACACGGGCGTGGAAGTCTCGGCGCAGCCGCGCGGCAAGCGCATTACGAAGATGTCACTTATGTCCGGCGGCGAGAAGTCGCTCACCGCGATCGCGCTCCTGTTCGCGGTCTACCGCATCCGCACGACGCCGTTCTACATCTTAGACGAGGTCGAAGCGGCGCTCGACGACACGAACCTGCGCCGTCTCGTCGCGTTTGTGGAATCGCTTCGCGGCACTACACAGCTCATTATGATCACGCACCAGCGTCGTACGATGGAGACTGCAGACGTGCTCTTCGGCGTCTCCATGCAGGCCGACGGCGTGACGAAGGTCATAAGCCAGAAGCTCGATAGAGCCCTGCAGTACGCCGAGTAAGCGTAGGCGTTTCAGAGCCTGTGCGGCGTGTCAGTTCGCTGCTTCCGCCTACGTGTTGTCAACGCCCTCGGCATTTTCGGATGTCGGGGGCGTTTCTTTGCTATGCTGTGATGTGGAAGATTCCGAGGCGCATTGCTCGCCTCTTCGTTTTTCTGAAAGGATAGAACATGGGTTTCTTCGATCGCATCAGCGAGGGTCTTTCGCGCTCGCGCGACAAATTCAAGGAGCAGATGAACGTCCTGCTCGACCGCGGGCCGGACTTGGACGATGAGTTTTGGGACGGGCTCGAGGAGACGCTCATCTTAAGCGATGTCGGCGCTCCGGCGGCGAGTTCCATCGTGGAGAACCTGCGCGACCAGGCGACGCGCAAGGCGCTTCCCGACGCCTACGCCGTGCTCGATATGCTGAACGAGCAGATTGCGAGCACGTTCACCGAGGGCGGGGAAGAGGTCTTCGGCGGCGAGCCCGCGCTTGTACTTTTCGTGGGTATCAACGGTACGGGCAAGACGACGACCGTCGGAAAGCTTGCCAAGGAGGCCTCCGATGCGGGTCGCAACGTCATCCTGGGCAGCGCCGACACTTTCCGTGCTGCTGCGATCGAGCAGCTCGAGGTCTGGGCGCGCCGTGCCGATGTCGAGGTTGTCGAGCGCGAGCGGGGGAGCGACCCTGCGAGCGTGTGCTACGCCACGATCGAGCGTGCGGAGGAAACGGGCGCGGATCTGGTGCTTATCGACACCGCAGGTCGCCTGCACACCTCTGCCGACCTTATGCGCGAGCTCGAGAAGGTTGTGAACGTCGTGCGCAAGCGTTCGCAGCTGCCAGTCTACACCGTGCTCGTCATCGATGCGACGACCGGCCAAAACGGCCTGCAGCAGGCGCGCGAGTTCAACAACTCGCTTTCTCTCGACGGCATCGTCGTCACCAAGCTCGACGGTACGGCGAAGGGCGGCATCGCGCTTGCTGTGAGCCACGAGCTTGAGCTTCCCGTGCTGAAGATCGGCGTGGGCGAGGGCATGGACGATTTGAAGGATTTCGACCCGCACGACTTCGCACGCGCCCTTGTGGGAGACTTCGACGAGCGTGAGGCGTAGCGGTCCTTCCCGTTTCGGCATCCGATGGGTGGTAACCCCGGTAGCACGTTAAATTCTCGTGAATCAAAAAAACGCTCGGCCCTTGCGGACCGAGCGTTTTTCATGCAAACAAGGTTGTTCTGAGATTACTTAGAACAGACCGCTGTAGCAAGAGTTGGCGACGACCTGGGCGGCCATAGCGCGGCTGAGCACGGTGTCAGCCTGGATGTAGCGGGTGCCCTCAACGTCGACGCCGGAGATGACGCCTTCGTTCAGAGCCCATGCAACGCCCTCAGTTGCCCAAACGGCAACGCCTTCAGCATCCGGCATGGCATTGAGCTTATCCATGGAGGGATTCTCGGCCCCGAAGAGGCGGGAGAGGATGACGCACATGGTCTGGCGATCGCACGGGGTGTTCGGCTGGAACTCTTTGCCATCAACGCCGGAGATGATTCCCTCGGCAACAGCCCAGTTGGCAGCCGGGGTGTAGAACTTACCGTCCTCGACGTCGGGCAAATTGGTCTCGTTCTTCACGTTTGTGAAGTCAGCGGAAGCGGCGTCAGGATTCATGATGCGATACAGGACGGTGGCGAACTCAGCGCGGGTGAGAGCGTTGCTCGGCCCGAAGAGGTCGGTGTCGGCATAGCCGGTCATGAACCCGGTGAAGTTGCAGAACGTGACGGCATCCTCATACCAGGACTTTGCCTCGACGTCGGAGAAGATCTTCGACGCATGGGTGGTCTGCAGGTTCACGGTGACAACGCCGGTGGCAAGACGCCAGCCGGGAGCGTTAATGGAGCCGCTCTCCTCGGCCTTCCAGCCGCGGAAGACCTTTGCGAGGGGGTAGGTGCTCATGTTGCTGGCGGCAGCCTGTGCCGTATCGCTCACAACTTCGCCGTCAGAGTTCTGGGACCCGTAGGTGAATGCGAGAATCGCGGGGGTCTCGACGGGATCAGTAATGTTCTCGTCGGTCGGGGACTGGTTGGGGTAGAACAGGTTCTGCTCCGCGATGTCCTCGAAGGTGGGCTGGTTCTTTCCGTAGAGACCGTCGGTGCAGATGAACTGCAGGTTGGAACCTTCAGTCCAGTACTGGTCGATGCCGGCATCCTTCAGAAGGTCGGCGAAGGTGATGTAATCGGTGGCAGCGTAGCCCACGATCTTGCCGTGGTTGGACTGCTGGTAGTACTGCGTGTCGGTGGAGAGCTTCGACGCCAGTTCGGCCATCGTGTAAGACTTCACGGGCAGGCCGTTGATCTGCACGTTCAGGATTTTGTCGGTGATGGTAAAGGTGCCCTTGACCTGGCCGACATAGTTGCCGATGCCAGTGATGGTGAAGCTGGCGGTGCCGGCGTTCACGTTGTCGGCGTACTCGATCGTGTAGTCGACGTCCTTGGCGAGCAGGTTGCCTTCCTGGTCGGACACGGTGATCGGGGTGATGGCGCTGCCGGTGTAGTACTGGGTGTCGGTGCCGTTGATCTCGCAGTTGGAGATGCTGTTCGCGGTCACGCCAGCCGGTGCCTTGATGGTGATAGCGACCACGCTGCCGGTAAGGCGCATGCCGGCGTCGATGACGACGCCTTCCTCGGAAGAGGAGAGGTCGCGAGCGATGCCGATGGCAACCTTGGTGGAGTTGCCGGCCTGGTTGGCGTCGGTGATGGTGCCGTCAAGCACCCCGAGCGCAGCGGTGAGCACGTCGGCGGAAATCTCGCCCGTGGTCTTCACGCTCTTATACCAGCCGGGGATAGCGATGCCCGCGGGAACCTCAATGGCGTCCGAGACGTCGGTCAGTTCGGTGTTGGAGCGATTCGGGTAGAAGAAACCCGTCTCGTGGAGCTGCTCGTAGCTGGGCACGCTCTTCTTGTACACGCCGTCGGTGCAGGTGAACTGCAACTTGGCGCCTTCGGTCCAGAACGCGGAAGCGCCAGCGTCGGCGATGAGCTTGTCGAATTCGACGAGCTTCTTGACGGCGAGAACGTTGACGATGTCGTTCTTGGTGTACTGGTAGCCTGCATCCACCTCGGTCGCGAGAGCCGCGAACTCGTCGGCGGTGTAGGTCTTCATGAGCGCGGTGTTGCCCGCCTCATCCTCGACGTAGACAGCCATCGTGCCATCGGCGGCAGTTGACGTGTCTCCCTTTCCATCGAGACCGAATGCAAGGCTCGGCAATGCGAGTGCCGTGGCGAGCACGAATGCAAGCGCAATATACCAGGTCTTTTTGGCGTTCGATAACATGGAAACCTCCTTTTCCTTCTTTCTATTTCCCTACTCCTATATTCCAAAACCCAAATATACAGGTTTGTGGATAGTATAGCGCGAAATATCCCCGATAGAGATAAAACTCGGTAAAGGATAGTTCGCTAGTCAGCCCCGGAGCTTCTGTCGGGGGCAGCTGCGCTCGAAGAGGATCCGCTCGAGCTGGTGGAACCCGAGGGGCTCGCAGCGCGGGACTTGCTGGTTGAGCTGGAACTCGATGAGCTGGAAC
>JAUNWQ010000007.1 GCA_030540225.1 Coriobacteriia bacterium
GTTATGCCACTCAATCGAAAAAAGTCTTGAAGAAGCGGGGCGTTTAGTGCGATACTAAGCTCACCGAAAAGGCCTTGCGCCTTGCAGGTGTCAGATTGGCGAGGTTCGTACCTCGCCTTTTTCGTATCGACTATCTCGAGGATATTTTGGCAAATCGCCTAAATCTGCATATCGACGAATCGGGCAATCAAGACCTTTCGGAGGGTCGGTACATCGTTGCGGTCGTTCTCCACGACCATTCCTCGGATATAGCAACACCTATCAATCGCTACGAAGAGCGCCTGGCCGCTGCTGATCTCCCTGACGTGCCTTTTCACGGAAAGGACCTCTTGCACGGAAATGAAAGGTACAGCATCGTCACCCCTGGCGATAGAAAGCGATTGCTCGCACAATTTGCTCGATTTGTGCGCGAACTGCCCATTTCTTTCTTTACTTTGCAGTACGACACTTCAAACGTGCACAATAGGAATGAGCTCGAAGCGAGGATAAGACGCGACCTTGCATCTCTTGTCTTCGCGCGCCTAGCTTTCTTTCAAGAATTCGAAATGATTGCAGTGTATTACGACAACGGACAGAGCGCAGTCAGCATCGCGCTTCATGATGCGCTAGATTATGTACTCGCAAAAAACGTTGCCGATTACCGCGATGCAGACCCGAATGCTCGCAGGCTTCTCCAAGTCGCAGATTACATCTGCACTATTGCTCGTGTCTCCGATGCCTACGATGCCGGTAAACCAACCAAGACGCATGAACGCTTTTTCGGAAACCGCCGTACCTTCAAGCAGTCGTTCGAGAAACAACTGGACAGGAAAAAGCTCCTCTAAGAGCGCCGAGTAGTCGTAGGAAGGAAGAGAAAAGCCACCTTTGAAGCCTCTGGTTGCCAGGTGGAACGCTAAAACCAAGCGAGGCATATGGCCGGAAGTGCAGGTCGAGTTCAGGCACCTCCACGTGTTCAACTTCTCCAATTACAACGACCCCGATCCCTTGTGGGGCTGCGCCATCGAGAAGACAAACGGAAGCTGCTGGGTTTTCGCCGACGACGACTGCGGCGGCCTCAGCGAGGAGGAGCGCCTGCATCCGGAGCAAATCGTCTCAAACCTCCTCGTCACCTGCGAAGAGATAAGGTGGAGGGCTGAATAAGGGGCGAAGGAACTCAACCGGGGAACGCGTTGCGTAATCGAAAAAAGTCTTGAAGAGACGGGGCGTTTAGTGCGATACTGAGTCCACCGAAAAGGCCTTGCGCCTTGCAGGTGTCAGATTGGCGAGGTTCGTACCTCGCCTTTTTCGTATCGACTATCTCGAGGATATTTTGGCAAATCGCCTAAATCTGCATATCGACGAATCGGGCAATCAAGACCTTTCGGAGGGTCGGTACATCGTTGCGGTCGTTCTCCACGACCATTCCTCGGATATAGCAACACCTATCAATCGCTACGAAGAGCGCCTGGCCGCTGCTGATCTCCCTGACGTGCCTTTTCACGGAAAGGACCTCTTGCACGGAAATGAAAGGTACAGCATCGTCACCCCTGGCGATAGAAAGCGATTGCTCGCACAATTTGCTCGATTTGTGCGCGAACTGCCCATTTCTTTCTTTACTTTGCAGTACGACACTTCAAACGTGCACAATAGGAATGAGCTCGAAGCGAGGATAAGACGCGACCTTGCATCTCTTGTCTTCGCGCGCCTAGCTTTCTTTCAAGAATTCGAAATGATTGCAGTGTATTACGACAACGGACAGAGCGCAGTCAGCATCGCGCTTCATGATGCGCTAGATTATGTACTCGCAAAAAACGTTGCCGATTACCGCGATGCAGACCCGAATGCTCGCAGGCTTCTCCAAGTCGCAGATTACATCTGCACTATTGCTCGTGTCTCCGATGCCTACGATGCCGGTAAACCAACCAAGACGCATGAACGCTTTTTCGGAAACCGCCGTACCTTCAAGCAGTCGTTCGAGAAACAACTGGACAGGAAAAAGCTCCTCTAAGAGCGCCGAGTAGTCGTAGGAAGGAAGAGAAAAGCCACCTTTGAAGCCTCTGGTTGCCAGGTGGAACGCTAAAACCAAGCGAGGCATATGGCCGGAAGTGCAGGTCGAGTTCAGGCACCTCCACGTGTTCAACTTCTCCAATTACAACGACCCCGATCCCTTGTGGGGCTGCGCCATCGAGAAGACAAACGGAAGCTGCTGGGTTTTCGCCGACGACGACTGCGGCGGCCTCAGCGAGGAGGAGCGCCTGCATCCGGAGCGAATCGTCTCGAACCTCCTCGTTACATGCGACGAGATAAGGTGGAGGACCGCCTAGGCGAGCCCGCCCGATTGCTATTAATCACCATCACCTTCCAACAGCGCCTTCAAGCCGTCAATGGGTGGAAGCGCGTCGAGCAACTCGCTCGGCATGTCAGCTGAGGTCCTGTACGTGGCAACGCCCATGGGCTTGTTGTAGTCCTGAATGATGTAATCGACGAACGCCCTGTTCATATCCTTGCAGAGTACCAAGCCGATGGACGGATTCTCGTGTTCACGGCGCTCATAGTCGTCTAGCACTCGCAAGTATCCGGACAGCTGGCCTAGGTAGGCGGTCTTGAACGGCCCTCGCTTGAGCTCGACGGGCACCAAGCAGTTGAGATCACGGTTGAAAAACAGCAGGTCAACATATTGGTCCACGCCAAAGGCGTCGAGGTGGTACTGGTTGCCCACGAACGAGAAGCCCCTACCGAACGTCATGATGAACTGCTTAATGTTCTGGACTATGCCCTGCTCGAGCACGCGCTCATCAACGTCCTCAGCATCACGAACACCGAGCTCCTCCACGTTGATGAAGTCGAGCAGGTATTCGTCCTTGAAGGTGTTGATGGCGCGCAGGGCCTGCTGGCTCCTGGGCAGCGTAGCGAGGTAATTGTTTGGAGCCTTGCCCTGGTGATGAAAATCGTCAGCTTTGATTGAGCGCTTGAGAGCTTCGACGCTCAGATGCTCCGTAGCGCACTTGCGGATATAGAAGAGGCGCTCGTCGAGGGTCTTTGCGCCCGTCAAAATCAGACAATGATGCGTAAAACCGATTGAAACGAAATCCACACGACTACCATCTTGCAAATTTTGCAATTGCGACTGCAAAATTGACAGGTCTGGATCAGCGGAGCTTTTTGCAGTTGCAACTGCAAAACTATGACCACTCACTCCGTCTGGACAAATGCTGCTAGACCATTCCTCGTAAAAAGTCTTCATATAGTACAGATTACGCCCAGAGAAACCTCGAAGGCCAGGCATCTCACGTTGCAATTGCTCGCTGATAGCTTTAAGCGCTCCAGAACCCCAACGACCGCACCGTGTATTGGCAGAGACAAAGCTGCCGATTGCATAGTAGAGGCGAAGTTGTTGCTCGTTAGTGCTCTTAGCCGCAGCGTACTGCGCTTGCAGAATCGCAGCCTTTATAGCTTCGACCGCTTTACCATACCCATTGATTTCGGACGCCATGGCTAAACCTCCCGCTGCCGATTAAGACCTTTTCTGGACTACTTTGAACGTGCCCCTTACGTATCCCAAGCGCTAACGCTCCAGTCAATCAAAATGCAATGCAAATATAATTCAAGGCATTATAGCGCCATATGCAATAGGAAGAGAGTCTGCGCGCGGCGCTGCAGTAATCCAAGACTCGTGCGCTAAGATGCGGCTACTCGCGCAATCCCCTCGCTTGTCCAAAGCAGGTGCGGCGGCCTCAGCGAAGAGGAGCGCCTGCATCCAGAGCGAATCGTCTCGAACGTCCTTGTCACCTGCGAAGAGATAAGGTGGAGAACCGCTTAGCCGAATCAGCGCATGAAGCTCCACGCCCCACTCCCCCGCCACAGTCTCGCTTTCCGTTAACGCGAGAGAGGGGCATTCAAGCTCCTTAAGGCATCTGCAAACCATATTGTCTTTCATGGCGCTTCCCTCTATTCAACCTCAGTTGAATCATGCAATCCTTTCCCCATTATCAGACGCTTATACAACATTTCGTGAACAATGATGTTTATACGTCTGCTTGAAGGATAGATATGGCAAACACGAGGCTGGTGAGATACATCGAAAGCATCGGAGGCGTTGCATCCTCGTCCGAGCTCAAAGCCTCCGGTTTTTCGGCGGGCGCCATCGCCTACGCGCTCGAGACAGGGCTGGCGGACAGCGACAACGTCCGCGGGGAACACGGTGAGGTGCTACGACGCGGAGCGCTCTATCGCCGCCCTCCTCAAGCAAAGAAAAACCGAAGGGGCTGACGCTCGGCTCGTACGAGATGCAGTCGCTGGGTACTCCAAGCGCGGCGACAAGGACCTGCCGAAACTTGCAACGATGTGCGAGAGCTTAGGAGTCAGGGAAGAACTCCGAGTTGATTTGGAGGTGCTGTAGGTGGCGAAAATCGAAAACGACGCGAGTCTGCGCGGAAAGATACGTGCCGCGGCCAGCAAGAGCGGGCTGTAAGCTCAAGAGGTCTTGCAGATGTACCTTCGAGCATCTGCTGCTCAGACTAGAGAGAAGCTCCTACTCGAACATATTCGTCCTGAAGGGCCGAGAGCATCGCTTTCAATACGGTGATCGAAGCGTCATTGGAACTTGGAAGGCGCATCTTCGGCAGATAAAACCCGAGCTAAATAGGAAACCGCCGTAGCTTCGAGCGGTCGTCCGGGAAACAATTGAAGAGGAAGGGGGGCCAAGAGCCGGCGAAAACTTATCTGCGGCAGTGCCCATGGGCTTATTGCGACCATGAATGCTTCAGGCATCTGCATCTTCATCAGGGAAAACAGCCTTTCCTCAAAAACTTGCGACACTCCCAACCTGGATGTCGCACCAGCTTTTCACTAACAGCGCGATACTTTCTCATTAGAAGGGGTGCGCACCCATACATCCCGATTCCGCGGCCCCAATGCGCACGGGGCCGACGGATCGGAAGTCGAGAGAAAGGTTTCTCCCATGCCTCCCAAATCAGTTCTCATCAAAATCGCGCTCTTCGCCGGCATAGGAACAGGCCTCGTCTGCCTGGTAGACGGCCTCATGTGGGATTTCGCCCCGTTCAACAAGTACCAGGGAATGTTCTGGCTCACTTTTATGCCGCTCATCCTATTCTTCATGAAGGAGAAACAAGACCGCAAGTACCTGCTCAACATGTGGCTTTCCTTTATGTGCGGGCTTGTCTGGGGTCTTGTCGCCATCGGCGCCATCGCAGCCCTGTCGCCCGCAGGCCCGGTTATCCTCGACATCATCATCGACTTTCTCATCTGCGCAGCCATCGTGTTCGTACACAAGGGTCTGCTCGATCGCACGCCATTGAACGCCGTGGCATGCGTATTTCTAGGATTCGCAGAAACACTCGGCTGCCTTCAGACATCATTCCCCATCGCGGGAGAGCTGCTGCCCCCCTATGAGCTTGAACGGAATCGACATGCTCGTCATCTTCACCTGGGGCACTCTGGTCACGTTCGCGCTTTCCTGGGTATGCGACGCACTCATCGGAAAATTCGTCATGGGCAAGCACCCCTCCCCCGAGGACGCAAGCGCGCGATATTCCTCAACTGAAAGAGGCGAATAATCCCGCCGCTCATTTCATTAAACGACTCGAAAGGAAGGATCATGTTATTCGGACGCGAACAATTCACAGTGAAAACCAAGATGGGTGGGGAGGTTATCGAAAAGCTCTACGCCAAGGAGCTCGTTCCCACCCCGATCGGAGAGTTCGAGAAACTCCCCGAGGACGAGAAAAAGCTCCACAAGCCCTACCCCTTTAACCAGCGCACTTACGAGGCGGCACCCGGGATTATCTGCGACCAGGACGTAGCGGTCCCCATGCGCGACGGGGTCATCCTGTATGCCGACATCTTCCGCCCCGCCGACTCGACGGCCAAGGTTCCCGTCATCCTCGCCTGGTCGAACTACGGCAAGCGCCCCAACGAGTACCGCCCCGACGAGCTCAAGGCCTACACCCCGGGCGTCCCCAAAGGGTCCATTTCCGACCTGGCGAAATTCGAAGCTGCCGACCCCGAGTTCTGGGTACCCAACGGCTATGCCGTCGCAAACGTGGACATCCGCGGAATCGGCTACTCGGGCGGGTACCATGAGCAATTCGGCAAGCAGGACGCCGAAGACGGCTACGACTTCATCGAATGGTGCGCCGAGCAGCCCTGGTGCAACGGGAAGGTGGCCATGGCGGGTTCGTCCGCGCTCGCCATCAGCCAGTGGCATATCGCAGCCGAGCAGCCGCCGCACCTCGCGTGCATCGCCCCGTGGGAGGGCATGAGCGACATGTACCGCGAATCGCTCTGCGAAGGGGGCATCCCTGCCGTCCAATTCACCAACTTCGCTACGGCGGGGGCCTGCGGCCTCAAAGGCATCGACGACATGGGCGGCATGGCTGAGCGCTACCCGCTCATGAACGGCTACTGGGCCGATAAGATCCCCGACTTCTCGAAGGTAGTCGTACCCGCCTACGTGACAGCCGGTTGGAACCATTTCCACCTGCGAGGTTCTGTCAACGGCTGGCGCAAGATCGCCAGCGAACAGAAGTGGCTGCGCGCGCACCGCGAGTTCGAGTGGCCCGATTTCTACTCCTCCACATACCTGCCCGAGCTCAAGATGTTCTTCGACCGCTATTGCAAGGGTATCCGCAACGGCTGGGAGTCCACGCCCCGCGTGCGCATCGAGGTACAAGACCGCTTCGACGAGAGCTGGCAGGTCAACCGTCCCGAGCGCGAGTTCCCGCTTGCGCGCACGCAGTACAAGAAGCTCTATCTAAATGCCGCGGACGCGTCGATGGGGCTCGAGAACCCCGCCGCCGAGTCCGAAGCGCGATACGACGCCAACGAGGGCGAAATCGTCTTCGACCACACCTTCAAACGGGACACCGAACTCACGGGCTACATGAAACTGCATGCCTGGGTTGAGGCGGCGGGCCATGACGACATGGACCTGTTCGTCACCGTGAAGAAGCTTTCGCGCGCCGGCGTGGAACAACCTGTCACCGTCTTTGGCGGCACGGCCCCGCACCCAGGCGCCTGGGGCAAGATGCGCGTGTCGCACCGAGAGCTCGATCCCGAGCTGTCCACCGATTATCAGCCCGTTCAGTCGCATCTGCGCGATCAGAAACTCTCACCGGGCGAAATCGTGCCCATCGACATCGAGATAAACCCGACGAGCCGCATCTGGCACGCAGGCGAGACTATCCGCGTACACATCGCCGGCCGCTACATCCGCGAAGCGCATTGGATCGAGCCGCTTATCTGGGAGACGGACAATGCAGGCGAACACGTGTTTCACACGGGTGGTCGCTTTGAGTCGTACCTGCAAATCCCGGTCATCCCGCCGAAGTACAGTGACGACTACGTGTTCGAGGTCGACGAAGCAGCGCATCCCACGCACCCGATTTTCTAGCAACCCGAAAGATAATCGGCGCCGGTTCGCCTTTCCGAACCGGCGCCGACCTCGCCGGATGCGCAATCGCGCTACAATGCGAGATAGGGGGGATGAATCATGGACTTCAACGAGGCTTTCAACTTTCAGGAACGCCAGATTATATCGGGTTACCTGTCCCTCATGAGAGAGAAGCCCCATGCCAAAATCACTGTCAAGGAGTTGTCGGAGCGTTGCGCAATAGCTCGTACCACGTTCTATCGTTTTTTCGAGGACACCTACGACCTGCTGGAACGTCTAGAGCAATACCTCTTAGGGGAACTCGTGCTTTATCGCCCCCTGATGAACGGCAGCACCACCGAGCTCCAATCAAGCGGCGTTGCCGGAAAACCCTATGAGAGCATCAGACATTTCTTCGGAATGGGGATCTGCCTTCACAAACTACTGCAACCAATTATGAGCGACAACGGTGACCCCTACTTCAAGGACAGACTTGCGAGACGACTGCGAGAAGAGCTTGGAGCCATGATGAGCGACGAGGGGGTTCCGAACGATGAGCTCCGCTCCTATTACGTTGCCGCAATCGCAGCTTCATACATCGGCTTGCTCGCGCATGCCGCTACGACCAATCGGGGAGACTCTCTTGACATCGACCGAATCGCGTTCATTGCCAACTCGATGAGGGTGGCCTATTTCCGTTCCAGCAATTCCGCCCCCGCCATATCCGACCGTCGATTGTTCGGCAATTCGAAATCTTCGATTTAGTTAGAAGATTGAAGTAGTGATTTCAAACAGCTCTTCG
This sequence comes from Coriobacteriia bacterium, assembly GCA_030540225.1. GTDB lineage: Bacteria > Actinomycetota > Coriobacteriia > Coriobacteriales > Eggerthellaceae > Ellagibacter. Next base: position 8,172 of record JAUNWQ010000007.1, read on the forward strand.
TAGAGAATGCTTTTCGACAAATTATCACTGCCCATCGCAAAGCACGTTCGAGACTGAGACCTCCCGCCTATGCGCTACAATTAGCCATCAGGGTTGGAGGGAAGGAAAAGTGCGCAAAACTATCGCTGTAACAATAGGCCTTATGCTGTATTGGCCGATGCTGCGTGGTCCCTATTTCCAAAACCTATTCTTTATTCCCAGCCCCACTGGACTCGATGGGCGTGAGGCATACGCCATAACAAATATTCTTATAGTAGGACTCGCGGCTCTCGCGCTGCGAAAAGCCAGCCAATTCCCGTACTGCGCAATACGATCAGCACGCCCAAGCTTCTCACTTCTTGCCGGATTCGCTTGCGCGATAGCAGCCGCACTGCTTTTCTCCTCGTCCCAGCTTACATCGACATTCGCCCTTGCCATGCAGCTCACGGGAATCGTCTCATTTGCCATAGGCTTTTCTGCAATCACCCTCGGATGGTTTTCTCATCTTCTTTCCAGCCACGAAAATTGGAGCTTCATTGCATCAGTCTCTTTCGCCGCCTCCTTCGCTTCGGCGAGCATTGAATACCTTCCCGACAGCGCGGTCAAAGCATCACTCGTAATGCTTCCACTCGCCTCCTCTGCGCTTCTCGCACTTGCAAACTGCGTTGCGAAACAGCCAGAAGAAAAGCGCGCCGCCATCCTCCGCCAGCAATATTCCCCTCACGCCAATATAATTGTTCTTGCGGCAACGTGCTTCTGCCTCATCGCGAGCACGCCGACTCTTTGCCTGTTCGCACCAACTACTGGGTATATGCCCACACTGGAAACGCCGAAATCATACCTTTTCTCATTTCTCATTGCCATCTCGATGGCAGGGATTATGAAGCTGCATAAGCCGTTCCCAATTAAGCAAGGCATCATTTTGATCATCCTAGGAGCGCTCCTCATCCTGAGCTCGCTCGCCCTCGCTCTAACTGACAACGCGATGCCGTTCGCAGCAACCACCCACACTTGTCTCCAGTTCTCATTGTTCATCTCACTCCTTTCATTTTGGACCGAGAAGCGAGGGGGAGAACTTGGAGGAGCGGGGACGTTTCTCGCGATTACTTCCTTGACTACAATCGTGTCCCGCTATTTGCTCCCCATCGCGTTTCCCAGAGAATCGTCGGAACCCATCGCCGCGATTCTCGGCATGCTATCAATCGTCATCCTATCCGCAGCAGGCATATGCCTCGCACTATTCGCCATGATGCATTTACCATCGTTTAAGGACCGAATGCCGGTAGCAGATGATGAGAGCTCCCGAAAGAAGTGCAATCTTTCTTCGGTCGTCAATACAGAAGCCCCCGTCGTACCGTCGAATTCACCGAGTCAATCTGTGACACAGAATAGCGACGACGCGTTGCGTACCTGGCTAGCCAGTGGCTTCTTTCTTTCGCCGCGCGAGACAGACATCGCACTCCTCGTGGCACGCGGGTACACCGTCAATCGCATCGCCGAGGAACTGTGCTTGGCGAGGGGAACAGTGCAGAGCCATACGAAAAGCATCTACCGCAAGCTTAACGTTCATTCAAAACAAGAAGTAATCGACCTTGTTCAATCGCAATCATCTCTTTAATCGAGTATCTTAATTCTTTTTTTGACCTGGTGATAATCGAAATTACCATATTTTATGGGTAGCACTTTCACCGCCAATTCCATACCTTTCAACCTGTGCGAGGGGATACGCACAAACCAAAATGAAAGGGGAAACCAATGGACAACTCTATGACTCGGAGAGATTTGCTCAAAGCCGGCGCTTTCATGGGAATGGCAGCTGTTGGAGCCAGCATGGTCGGCTGCTCAACGCAGACTACCACGGCTGCCGCAGCTGAGCCTTTTAATGACACGAGCAAGGCTGCGTCGGGCACGGCATCCGCATCCCTCACCGAAGCGACAAGCGACAATGTTCTCAACGTAGAAGTTACTGACCTCACTATCAACGAGATTCAGGGCATCGTCTATAAGACGGTCAATGCGGCGAATGCCACCACCAACCTCAAGCTCGACCTTCTTCTGCCCTCGGCGGGCGAAGGAGAAACACTTCCGCTCGTTGTTTTCGTAAACGGAGGCGGCTTCACGAGCTCGAACCCCCAGGGCAACATTGTTCATCGCATGGCTTTCGCGGAAGCGGGCTATGCCGTTGCCTCGGTGCAGCATCGAGTCGTACCGACCGTCAAATTCCCCGAGCCTCTGCTCGACGTGAAAGCTGCAGTGCGCTGGCTCAAGGCAAACGCGGACACCTACAAAATCGACAAAAACCGCGTGGCGGCTGTGGGCAACTCCTCAGGTGGGTATTTCGCAACGATGCTCGGCGTGACAGGCGACATCGTCGACTTTGAGAAAGGCGACAACACTTCCGAGGATTCGAAGGTCAACGCTGTTATTGACTTGTACGGAGTGTCAGACCTAACGCTTATCGGCGCAGGTCTCCAGGAGGAGATCGAGCAGGGCCACCATTCTCCCGCAACCACTGAGGCCATACTCGTGAACGGAACAGCTTTCGGCAACAACAAGGGCGCATCCGTGTTTGACACACCCGATACCGCAGCACCCGCAAGCCCCTTCACCTATATCGACGGGACCGATGCCGCCTTCCTCATCCTGCACGGCGACAAAGACACACTCGTCTCCCCCGTCGCCAGCATGGAGCTGTACAAACGACTGGTCGATGCCGGAGTCGAAGCCGACCGTTACGTAGTGGCTGGCGCATCGCACGGCGGCCCGCTGTTCAATCAGCCGCAGGTGGTCGATATTATGGTTAATTTCCTAAACGAGCATCTAAAGAACTAGCTGCATAATCGCTACACAGGATTAACAGGCCGCTGATTGCGCAGTTCATTGCCATGCAACCAGCGGCCCACCTTGATTGGCTGAGTCTTTTTCTTGGCTGATCCAGCCATCCGATGCACTTCAAGATTCTCTCAGGACGCTCGTTGGACGCCGCCCACGTCTTTACCAACTCCCATAGGAGCCTTCATGCTCCGCAAGGAAAAAGTTACTTGAACTTGCAAAGCGCAAGCGCAGCGACCCCAGTCATACTTATCACCGAAATCACACTAGCGCAGAACGTCCATTCCCCCATCGCGGGACCAAGCAAAAGCGGCACGAGAAACGACCCGAGAAACTCCCCCAGGCTCTGCACCAACATGAACAGCCCCACCATTGCCGGCATCAAGGCATTGCTCCCGGCAATCCGCGGTAAAGCGGTAAGGGCCAAAACGGGAACGCCGTAGCCGACAAATCCCATGAGAAACGCGCCAAACCACAGAAGTGGCCCCGACTGCGTCATCATCAAGAACGTCGCCGGAATCGACACCATAAGCGCAATCAGGTAAAACGGCTTCGTCTTCCCCGTCCTGTCGGCAAGCTTGCCGAACAAGGGAGACGAAACAATGGCGAGCAGACCGGGCAAGGAGCTTGCGAACCCGGAAAGCGATGCGTCCATCCCCGCTTGCTGCAAGAACGTCGGCGTGTAGCTAAGAACGGCAAGGATCTCTATGTTAAATACGAGGTAAGCGAAAAGGAAAAGCAACGGACGCACCTTTAAAAGTGAGAGATACCCTTTAAGACCGACTTTCTCATCACCTAACGAAGTTTTTCCTTCACCTACGATGGGTTTCATCTTCCGCATATACAGCGCAAGCACGACGGCAGCAGCGACGACGAACGCCGCGTAGAGCAGCCATGTTCCCGTCATACCGAACGCATCGAATGCGACAGGCGTTGCCGTCGATCCGATAACTGAGCCGAAGCAGATCCAGAGCGCCCATATCCCGTTTGCGGTGCCTTGATTGTCAAGCGAAACGTATTTCTCAATGGCGAGGGGCGCCGCGACGGTGATGAGGACGAAGGCGACCCCCTCGACGAGGCGCGACGCGATAAAGACGAGTGAAGTGCCCGCCGCCGAGCCGACGACACTGCCGAGAACGATGACTCCGCAGCCAAGCATCAAAACGCCTTTCGGTCCAACCCGCTTCACAAGGGATCCCGCAGGAATGGAAAGGAATATCCCAACCGCCGTGAACACGGACATAAGAAGAGACCCTGCCGAAGAAGTCATCCCATAATCGGCCATGAGCGGTCCAAGAATGCTAGGGACCTTGTATTGAACCGTGGTGACAGCCGTTCCCATGATGAGGAGCAGAACGCTGAAGACCAGATAGTTTCCTGGATGGGAAATGGTCCTGGCTACCCCGTCGTTTTTCTTCATTTTCACTCCGTTGATAAGAATGCGCCCGCCGAATGAAAGACGGGCGCATGCCAATTATTCTGCCTGGCCAGAATGAGAGACTGAGCCGCTCATTCTGGCGCGGCGACGCTACTTTTCAGGCGCAGGCGCCGCCTTTGGGTCGAATCCGCTGATGGCAGCGGCGGCCTTCATAGCAAGCGGAAGGCTGATGAGCTCGACGACGTAACCACTTGCGATAAGGAAGGGATACACCATGGTCCAGGAAGCAATCGTTCCCGCCATTCCCGTCGTCTGAACGTTGTTGAGCCAGGTACAGATGAAGCTGATCGACGTGATCATTACGAAGGCCAAAACGGCAACGCTTACGAAATGGACACCAATCCTGTTCTTGATGCGCAACGCGGCAGCAAGCTTGTTTCCCCATGCAAGAGCAGGAATGAAGTCGCCGATAAACATACCGACGCAAAAGCTTTCAACAAGGGAGACGAGGAAGCCGAGTGGAGTGAGGATAGGAAGTGCCTCGTTACCCGGAATGTTTTGCACGGTCCACAGGACGTAAAAACTCAAGATTGCACACATGATGATATTCATAATGCAGTTCACGATGCGGCCGAAGCCAGCAGGACCTTTGAAGATCATGATTGCTCCTTAGGTGGATGCGATTAGGTATCTACTCTTCGAACTGACCGATATCGCCCGACATCGGGTTGTATCGATTGGGCTTCGCAAGCTCCCCGTACGTTGCAGGCTTGCGATCTTTCAGCAGGTCAGACCCACCCATCGCGTAAAGGCGCGACTTCAGAATCTCGCCTTCGATATCCACGTCGGCAATTGCCATGCCCTCCTCGAACCCCGTCGTCGCGCAAACCTGCATCGGGTTCGGACCGATGATGCGGCTATGCCCCATCTCGAACTCGCCGCTTACGCACGAGTCAATAAAGAAGCACATGTTCTCGAGAGAGCGGGCGAACGAGAACACATTACCGGCACGGAAGTCGTTGTCGTCCTCCGAGGGCTCGATTGAAGGCCATGCCGTCGGGCAAAGGAGGATCTGCGCGCCTTTGAGCGCGAGCGTGCGGGAAACCTCGGGATACGCCTTATCGAAGCAGATCATGAGGCCGATCTTACCGAAACGAGTATCGAACACCGGATAGTCTCCCGTTCCCGAATAGAACATGATGCGCTCGGTCAGCGGCTGATGCACTTTGCGATACTTCCCCACAAACCCTTCGGGCCCTACGATAACGAGCGTGTTGTAGAGAACGTCGAAACGCTCGTGGCTCTGTTCGGCCATGCCCCAACCGATGTAAATATCATGCTTCTTCGCCATATTGATGAAATGCTGGGTGCTGTCGCCCTCGGGAACGAGTTCCGCAACGTCATGCTGATACTTGGCATCATCTGGATTGAAAACGAACATCGGGTTTATTGGCAACCCGCCAAGTGCAAGCTCAGGGAAGAGAATGAAATCAGCATGTTGCGCCGCCGCTTTCTCGATGAAGCCATCCATCTTCGCGCGGTTTGCACCCTTGTCGTTAATAAGGTCCATCGCAACGCTTGCAAGAACAGCCATTTTGCCCTCCTTATGATTATATCCCCTATAAATGTGTAAAGAATCAAATATGAGTGCGCACTAATTCGATAAGCGCACTATATTTCGTTATAATAAGAGAGACAAGTAAAAATAGCAGCTCCTCAAAATCTGAGCGACTGGCCCGTCTCGAACAGAAAGCCTGGTTGATGGTTCGTTTAAGTGCAGGAGAGAAGAAGAAACGCCTCATCGTGAGCGTCTGCAAAAAGCTGTTCTATCGCAACGGTTATGTCGGCACGACGTATGATGATATCTGCCAAGAAGCCGATATTCCGCCAGGAACGATTACCTATCACTTCGGCGGGAAAGCCGGAATCGCCACCGCAATCGAAGTGGAATACGAGGCGCAGAACAAGCAGTACATCGAGAAGATGTGTGGCGACTTGTTCACGAAAACGCAGCTCGCGGTAGTCGAGAATTTCCATATGTGGAAGCGCATCTACGAAGATGATAATATCCGACGCTTCCTTTGCGAGATTACGAGCGAACGCATCCCTTCGAAATCTGTGCACGACGTCGTCGAATACTACTACCGTTGCGTGATGGACGATCAAGAAGTTTCGAGAATCGGACAAAACGAACTCGACCTCATCGTCGCCGCCCAGCTCGGCCTTTCCGATGCGCTCGTCAGCCGAGTTTCAATCGAGCAGGAAAAGTTCAGTTACGAGGAGGTCGCGCATTTTGCAACGCGGTTCTTCCTGCGCCAAATCGGCATGAGCGACGAGAAGATCGAGGCCTGTATAGCTGATGGCAAAGCTATTTTCGACCGCTTGCCCATCGACAATCGCTACTACGTCGACTTCCAATACGACGAGCGGTACGTGACGAAGGTGTCGGGGGTGTAAGGAGGGCCTGTGCCGCGAACGCCTGGCTATCTCACTCTGACGGCGGTTCGAGAGATGCCACCGCCAGAGCCCACTTGGCTGAATCAACTGCAACTGAATCGCTATCGCAGCGCTCACCGACAGCATATCGATTGCCAGATAATGGGTGAACGAGGAGATACTGCTAACCGCACCGAGGGCAACGAGCTGCGCAGCCTCTTTGAGAGACATGGTCGGCCTATATTTCAATACGACCAAAACGCCCAAAATAACAAAAGCGAAGATTACTGCCCGAAGCAAATCCGCATGACGGAAAACCCAGCTGCAGTGGCGATTAGGCTGATTACCCCCTCCCTTCCTTCGGATGCATGGCATACGCCTAAGCCTACGGTACAAGCGAGCGGGATCGATTCGTTGCACAACATTGAGCGAGCGCACGCACGGAGCGCGCAGAATGTCGAGAACCGGGGCGGACGGCGGGCGAGACGCAGCTAGCTGAGCGAGGGTTACCAGCATGCGCGGCTGCCGCGGGCGACGCACGGCGGGCGGCAGACGCGGGCGGTACGAGCAGCTAGCGGCGCGTGCCGAAGAGGCCGCGGACGATCTGGTTGGCAGCGGTGCGGCCGGCGGATCCCAAGATGCTCGTGGCGACGCGAGCTACGGCGTCCTTCTGCTTCTGGCGCTCCCGCTCGGAGGCCTTCGCCTGGCGCTCGGCCTCGCGCGCTGCCGCCCTCGCCTGGCGCTCCGCTTCCCGCTCAGCCGCTCTCGCCTGGCGTTCCGCTTCCTTTTCCGCGGCCTTTTGCTGACGCTCGGCTTCCTTCTCGGCCGCCTTCTGCGCCTCTTCCTGCTGCTTGGCAAACTCCGCCTTCTGCGCCTCGAGCTCGGCCCGCTCCCTTGCAAGCTCCTCGGCGGCGGCGTTCTGCTCGCGCTCGTCCTGGATCATCTCGTAGGCGCTCTCGCGGTCGATCGCGTCGCCGTACTTTGCCATGAGCGATGCCTGACCTTGGATTACAGCGGATTTCGCCTCGTCGGACGCGGCGGCCATAAGGCACTGCGGCGGCAGGATCTTCGCGTTCTCAACGATCGAGGGCCTGCCGTCCGCATCGAGGAAGCTCACGAGCGCCTCGCCCGTGCCGAGCTCCATGATGGCGTCCTCGCTCTTGAAGTTCGGGTTTGCACGGAACGCCTCGGCCGCCGCCTTCACCGCCTTCTGTTCGGCGGGAGTGTAGGCGCGCAGGCCGTGCTGCACGCGGTTGGAAAGCTGCGCCAAAACCTCGCCGGGGATGTCGCTCGGCGACTGGGTGATGAAGTACACGCCCACGCCTTTGGAGCGGATGAGCTTGACGACCTGGATGATCTTGCTGAGCAGCTCGGTCGGCATGTCCTTGAACAGCAGGTGCGCCTCGTCGAAGAAGAAGACGAACTTGGGCTTGTCGAGGTCGCCTACTTCGGGAAGCTTCTCGAAGAGGTCGGAGAGCATCCACAGGAGGAACATCGAGTAAATCTGCGGCTGCTGGATGATGCGCGCGGCGTTCAAGATGTTGACGTAGCCTTGGCCGCTCGGGTCGCAGGCGAACCAATCGGCCAGCTCAAGCGCGGGTTCGCCGAAGAACACGTCGCCGCCCTGGTCTTCAACGGCGATGAGCGCACGCAGGATGGCACCCACGGACTGCGACGAGACGTTGCCGTAGGTCGTCGTGTACTCCTTGGCGTGCTCGCTCACGTAGTTGAGCATCGAACGGAGGTCCTTCATGTCGATGAGCAGCATCTGCCTGTCGTCGGCAATGCGGAAGACGATGTTGAGCACCCCTTCCTGAACCTTGGTGAGGCCGAGCAAGCGCGAGAGCAGGACCGGGCCCATGTCGGAGACGGTCACGCGAACGGGGATGCCGTTCTCGCCGTCCATGTCCCAAAAACGGGCGGGGCAGCCCTGGTAGGTGAACCCTTCGAGGCCGAACTTGGCGATGCGCTTCTGCATGTTCTCGGAGTCGACGCCCGCCTGGCACATGCCGGTGACGTCGCCTTTGACGTCGGCCATGAAGACGGGCACGCCCGCCTGCGAGAAGCCTTCCGCCATTACCTTGAGCGTGACCGTCTTGCCCGTGCCCGAAGCGCCAGCGATAAGGCCGTGGCGATTTGCCTGGTTGAGGAGCAGATAGCAGGGGTTTTCGCCCTGCGCCATCCAAATCTTGTCGTTTTGAAGCACGGGTCCTCCTTGCGGTCGGCTGAGATTGGCCCATTATACCGCGGATCCGCAATCGGCCGAGAGGCGCGAAGAACGCGACGAGCGCACGCCCTCCCCTGGCTCGCTAGTGCGCTTCCGCCCAGGTGGGGGCGCTCGAAACGTCAGCGATGAGGGGAACCTTAAGCTCGACGACGCCTTCCATCACCTCGCGCACCATGGCCGAGAGCGCCTCGACCTCGCTTCGGGGCACGCTGAAGTCCAGCTCGTCGTGCACCTGGATGAGCAGCTTCGCGGCGAAGCCCTCTTCCCGCAACCTGCGCGACACCTCGATCATCGCGAGCTTGATGATGTCAGCGGCCGAGCCCTGCATGGGATGGTTCATCGCCGTGCGCTCGCCGAACCCGCGCATGTTCGCGTTGCCCGCGTGGAGCTCGGGAATGTGACGCTTGCGGCCGAACATGGTCTCTGCGTACCCGCGCTCGCGCGCCTGCTCGACCGTAGCGTCCAGGTACGCGCGCACGCCGGGATAGGCCTCGAAGTAGCGGTCGATCATGTCCTTGGCCTCGCCAAATGGTACACCAAGGCTCTGCGAGAGGCCGAATGCCTGCTGCCCGTAAACGATGCCGAAGTTCACCGCCTTCGCGCGGGAGCGAAGCTCGGGCGTCACTTCCTCGACGGGGATGCCAAACACGCGGCTCGCCGTCGATGCGTGGAAATCGGCGCCGCTGTTGAAAGCCGCGACCAGGTGCTCGTCACCCGACAGGTGCGCGAGCAGGCGAAGTTCGATCTGCGAGTAGTCAGCCGAGAGGAACAGCGAGTCCTCGTCGAGCGGCACGAAGCACTCGCGAATGTGGCGACCGAACTCGGTGCGCACGGGGATGTTCTGCAAATTCGGGTCTGACGAGGACAAACGACCCGTCGTCGTCACCGTCTCGTTGAACGAGGAATGGACGCGCCCGTCGGTTGCGCGCATGCGGGGCAGCGCATCGATGTAAGTCGACTTGATCTTGGCGAGCTCGCGGTAGCGCAGGACGAGCGCGGGCAGCTCGTGAACCTCGGCGAGCTCCTTGAGCACCTTCGCGTCGGTGGAATATCCGCGCTGCGTCTTCTTCTTCGGTGGCAGGCCCAAAACTTCGAACAGGATATGGCCGAGCTGTTTGGGCGAGTCGACGTTGAACTCCTCGCCGGCGAGCTCGATGATTCGCGCGCGTAAGGCATCGACGTCGCCCTGCGTGCGCTCGCCGATCTCGTCGAGGTGCGCGACGTCGATCGCGGCGCCCGTGCGCTCCATCGCGGTGAGCACGGGAACAAGCGGCAGGTCGATCTCGGCGTAGGTGCGCATCGACCCGTCGTCTTCGAGCGCGCGGGAAAGAGGCTCCTCAAGAGCGCGCGCCGCCGCGGCGAGCACGCAAGCGCGCTCCTCGTCGGTCTTCACCTCGGGAAGGGCCCCGCCTAAGTACTCGTCGGCGAGCGATTCGAGCGTGTAGTCGGAAACGGACGAGTTCATCACGTAGCCCGCAAGCCCCACGTCGAAGATTTCAGCCGCAAACAGCTCCTCGTCGGTGATGAGCGCCTCCTGCGCCGTGTCCGCGGGATACACCCGGTGCAGCATCTCCTTCGCGTCGAGCGCGGCGAAGCGCCCCTGCGCCACGACCTGGGCAAGTACCGAAAGCGCCTCGTCGCCTTCGAAGGAAGCAGCGCCCTTCGAGGTGGAAAACGCCGCGAACGCGCCCGCGTCGAACAGCGACGCCTGCTCGGGCTCGACGAACGCGATGCCCACGCGCTCCCCTTCCGCGATCGCGCCCTTAACGGCAGCGAGCGCGTCGGCCCCGTGCAGGACGGGCTCCCACGAAAGCGCGGCGCGCTCGGCAGGAGCCTTCTCCCCCACGAGGTTCAGCACGTGGGTCAGATGCGCGTTGAAGCGGACGTTCTTGAAGGCGGCCGTCACGCGCGCGACGTCGAACGAGGGGAACGCCGCGTCCTCCAAGTCGAGCTCGAAGTCGACATCGCGCGAGATGGTCGCCACCTTCCGGCTCGCGAACGCCTGGTCGCGGTTGGTCTCGATCTTCTCCTTCTGCTTGCCTTTGAGCTCGCCGGTGTGCTCGTAGATGCCCTCGAGGTTGCCGTAGGCGGAAAGCAGCTTCGCGGCCGTCTTGTCGCCCACGCCGGGCACGCCGGGGATGTTGTCAGACGCGTCGCCCTTAAGCCCGAGGAAATCGGGGAACTGGGCGGGTGTGACGCCATAGCGCTCGAAGACCTCGTCGGGGCCGTAGATCGCGACGTCGGTGATGCCCTTCTTGGTCGTGACGACGTGGGTGAGCTCGCTCACGAGCTGATAGACGTCCTTATCACCGGACACGAGCAGCGTGCGGTACCCGAGCGCCTCGTCGCGCGCGGACACGGTGCCCAGGATGTCATCGCCTTCCCAGCCAGCCACGCGCACGACCGGGATGTTCATCGCTTCGAGCAGCCCTTCCATCAGGGGAAACTGCACTTTAAGCGCGTCGTCCATCGGAGGGCGCTGCGCCTTGTACTGCTCGATCGCCTCCATGCGCCACTTCGGGCGCCCCGCATCGAAGGCGCACACGATGGCGTCCGGATGCGCCATCTCCACGAACTTCAGCAGCATGGCGACGAAACCGAAGCACGCGTTGGTCGGCGTGCCATCAGGCGCGTTCATCGTGGGCGGAACGGCGTGGTAGGCGCGGTGCATAAGCGAATTGCCGTCGATGACGGCCACGGTTTTAGACATGGAAGACCCTCCCGAGTCGCGGTGTTCTCGGCGAATCAGTGTAGCACGGAATCGGCCGGGGCCGCGTCTTCTCCAACGCCTCTGCGCGTCTCGCGGGCGTCGCGCGCCTCGCGGGCCCCACGTGCGTTGCGGGTGTCGCCCGCCCCACAAGCCTCTCAGGCGTCGCGGGTGTCGCGGGTGTCGCGCTCCTCTCGGGCAGGCGGCTGTTCCTCCCGGTCGACCAGGTCGATCAGGCGCTGCTGGGAGTTGATCCCCATCTTCCGGTAGATATGCGTGATATGCGTTTTCGCGGTGTTCGAGCTGATGAACAGCTTCTGTTGGATGTACTCGGCGTTCCTTCCCTTCGCAAGGCACGTGAACACCTCCGCCTCGCGCGGCGACAGGTCGTACTGCTCGGCGATGGCGCGGCAGCGGTCGCGGAAGGGCGACGCGTTCTTCGGCGGGTCGATCGAGGGCGGGCATTCGGCGCTCGCCGTCATGAGGGACAGCAGGGCGTCCTCGGTTTCGGAATCGTCGGCGCCGTAGAGCGAAAAAGCCGCAACGACGATAATCGCGATCACGCAGGACAGCTCGCCGAGCCCTTCGATCGCCACGTCGCCCGCGCGGAACGCGAAGAACGCGACGACGACGCCGAGCGCGAAGCCGGTCCACTGCGCAAGGCGCCCCATCGCGTAGCGCTTCACCGGGTAGAGCTGGAACTCGGCGTTCGACACCACAAGATCGGTCCATTCCATAAGCGTCGCGTAGGCGAACGCTCCCACGGCGACGGCGCCGCACACAATGCGCCCAGTATGCCCGAAATAGGGAATGAACAGGATGGATGCGGCGACGATCGGAACGGTGAGGCGTTGCATGCCGCTCATATCCCAACGAGACTTCGTCCGCTTCGTCGCCCAGAAGATCGCAACGCCCGAGCCTACGATGCCCGCCGCCGAGGCAATGAGCACCGCCCCGACGCCCGAAAGCGCAAGCATCACGACAACGAACCCATACGCCATCCCGTTCGCGGCAATCGATGCCGCAGCCTTGAGCGTGATGGAGGGGTCGCGCTGGTAGCCTTCCATCGCCTTCAAGGTGTCGGGGTCGACGCGGGAGACGAGAATGGAGGCGAGCACCATGCACGAGATCACGATGAACGCCAGGCCGAACAGGCCCATGAGTGGGCTTCCCGCGCCTGCAACCAGGAGAAAGAGCGGGGTGGCCAGCGCGCCGCCGACCGCAATCGACATTGCCGTCCACTTCGGGGCCATCATGCTGAAGAGCACCGTCCACACAAGCGAGAGCGAAAGCTCCCCCGCGCCAAGCAGCACCCAGACCGCGATCGCGCAGGGCATGCGCCACGCTTCGGGAACAAGGCCCGCCCAGCTCGCACCCGCCAGAATAAATGCCGGGGCGAACAGAAGCAGCGAGCCAGGCAGCACCAAGAGCCGCATTCTCCTGAACACGAAGTCGGGGAACTTCGAACAGAAAGCGAGGCACGCGTCCATCACCACGCGCGAGACGATAAGGCACAGGATGGCGATTTCCAGCGGCTCGAAGGACAGAAGCGGAAGAGCAGGCGAGAACACGATATAGGTGCCCCAGACTGTGAGGCACGCGAAGCCGATCGTGGCGAGCACGCACGCGGCGGACGTTTGCATCACCGGCTTTCTCCCGCCCTTGCCATCCGTTGAATCGAGAAACGAGAGCGCGCCAGATGCGACGAGCTTGCCGCCAGCTGCGGCGCTGGACGCGACGAGCTTGCCGCCAGATGCGGCGCCGACCGCGCCGCTCCCGCTTTTCGACACGGTGCCGGACGCAGCGTTGGGTGTACCAAATTCGCCGCTGGACGCGACGCCAGAATTATCCACTCCCATGGAATCCCCCGTTACAAGTATGAATCACTATGCGAAGGTGACGGCATTTCCCCAGTTCAGCGAGAATCACCTTCTCAATGTGATTCATTCTTTTCCCCTATAACCCATCTTAGCAGTATCGCCGAAGCATCAAGAGGGAATTTCAAGATGCGGCGAAACATCGGTAGCCAAGACGGCGCCGCAAAGTCGAGAGGAGAAAGACATGGCTGAGGTCGAGAGGGAAGTCAAGAGAGCATCGTGTTTTCTGTGCCATCTGAATTGCGGAGTTCTCTGCACGAAGGAAAACGGCCGAGTCGTGAAGATCGAGGGAGATCCGGACAACCCGCACAACGAGGGATATGTGTGTTCCCGACTCGAGCATGACCGCTGGAAAGATTTCGAATACAACCCCAACCGCTTGAAGAGGCCCCTCAAGCGCGTCGGCGAGCGCGGAAGCGGCCAGTGGGAGGAAATCACCTGGGATCAGGCCTTCGACGAGATGGCCGAGCGCCTTGCCGACCTTCGCGACAAGTACGGCGCCGAGACCCTGTGCTTCCTCGAGGGAACATACCGCACGCAGTCCAACCTGCACTACAAGTTCACCAACCTGTTCGGCACGCCGAACACCGGTGGCAACGGCACCATCTGCTACAGCTCCGACATGTGGCTCGAGCCGTGCACCTACGGCGGCTTCTGCTCCGACAAGTCGGACTGGAAGCGCGCTGACCTCGTCGTTTTGTGGGGCCGCAACCCCGCAGCTTCCGAGCTTCTGAATTGGCAGTGGACCCTGCGCAACATGCAGGAGCGCGGCGCGAAGCTCATCGTCATCGACCCCCGCTTCTGCGAGGTTGCCCAGAAGGCCGACCTCTTCCTGCAGATTCGCCCCGGCACCGACGCGGCGCTCGCCCTCGGCATGATCAACGTGATCATCGAGGAAGACCTCTACGATCATGAGTTCGTCGAGGAATGGTGCTACGGCTTTGACCAGCTGAAGGAGCGCGCGGCGGAATATCCCGTCGAGAAGGTCGCCGAAATCACCTGGATCCCCGCCGACAAGATCCGCCAGGCAGCTCGCATGTACGCGACGACCAAGCCCGCCTGCCTGCCTTGGGGCGAGAAGGGCGGCGACGGCTGCGGCCTCAACGCCTCGAGCGCGATTCAGGGCAAGGCCATCCTGCGCGCCATCACGGGCAACATCGACAAGGTCGGCGGCGACCAGCTGACCATGCCAGGCGACCGCGGCAACACCGAGGACATGAACTTCTCCCACGACGCCCTCTCCCAAGAGCAACGCGACAAGATGGTCGGCAACGACATGTACCCTGGCCTCACCTTCAAGGGCTGGGACATCATCTCGAAGGCCTACCCGCGCTTCTATCCCTACAGCAACGCGCCGACGATGTTCCGCCAGATGATCAGCGGCGACCCCTACCCCATCAAGGCATGCATCGTGCAGGCGGACAACCCGATGCTCGCGTTCAGCAACACGAAGCTCGTGCATGAGGCGCTGAAGAGCCTTGATTTGCTCATCGTGCACGATTACTTCATGACGCCGACGGCGGCGCTGGCCGACTACGTGCTGCCCGCGGCAACGTGGCTCGAGCGCTGCAGCATCGGCTACCCGACCATGGACGTCGAGCAGGTGAGCATGGCCGGCAGCATGCCCGTCCTCGAGCGCTTCGAAGGCGGCACCGACATCGACTTCCGCGACGACTACGAGTTCTGGTACGGGCTTTCCGAGCGCCTTGGCTTCGCCGACAAGTGGTGGGGTCCGAAGTACGAGGACATGATGAACGACCAGGCGGCGCCCTTCGGCATGAAGTTCCGCGACTTCTGCGAGAAGGTGAAGTACCTGAAGGTTCCCAACGTGCCGGAGAAGTACAAGGAGCCTGGCTTCAAGTTCCTCACCCCGACGGGCAAGGTCGAGCTGTACTCGACGGTCATCGAGAAGCTCGCGAAGGAGACGGGCCGCAACTTCGACCCGCTGCCGAGCTTCACGTTCCCGCCGAACTTCCCCGAAGCGGACCCGGAGTACGCCGAGAAGTACCCGCTCTGCATGATCACGGGCGCCAGGTTCATGCCCTTCTACCACACCGAGCATCGCCAACCCGGCGCGTATCGAGACCTGCATCCGGACCCGATCTTCGATATCCACCCCGACACCGCCATCTCGCTTGACATTGCACCGGGCGATTGGTGCTGGATCGAGACGCACAAAGGCCGCATCAAGCAGCGCGCCCGCACCACGACGACAGTCGATCCGCGAGTCATCAGCGTGCAGCATGACTGGTGGTTCCCCGAGGAGCCCGAAGCCGAGCCGTCGCTGTTCGGCGTGTTCAAGTCGAACGTGAACGTGATTTTGGACGACGACGCGAAGTATCTCGATCCGCTGATGGGATCCTGGCCGCTCACGGGTGCGAGCGCCAAGGTCTACAAGTGTGAAGAGCAAGACTGATAAGGATTGATGAGCCATGTGTTTCAGACCAGCTTCGACGACGATGGGCGCACGGATTTGCATGAAGTGCCACTATGTATGCGATGACGTGAGCGCCGAGAAATGCCCGCAGTGCGGGGAGCCCTTCGAGGCTCCCGCAGCCGGGGCGCCGACAGCGGGCGGAGCGCCCGGGGCTCCTGGTGCGCCGAGTGCTCCCGGGGCGCCGGGTGCGCCCCAAGCGCCGAGCGCGCCTCCGCAAGCGGAGTAGGGCCGGGGGCGCATAAGCTGCCACAATCCGACCGCTTCCACGCGGGCGGGAAGGGCGTCATCCCTTCCCGCCCGCTTTCTTTATGTTCGCGTGCGGCGGCTTAAAGCTCCCCACGAACGTCCAATGCGGACGCTTCCACGCGCGAGCTCGCGGGCGGCTGCTCCTCCCCGCGCGAGCTTGCGGGCGGGCGCTTCCCCGCGCGAGCTCGCGGCTCCTCTCAACTAGCAGCAGAACCCATCCAAACGCAGCGTTTCCCCGCAAGCGGGCGGCTTCAACCGGCTTCGAATGCTCCGCTCCAACCCCGCGGTGTGTACAAAAATGACGATAAGTTGTGAAGGAACGATGAAGTCGACCCGATAATCGATTTTCCTGTCCCCATAATGTCCCATTCGAAGCGAAATCGAACAGAGTTATTCCCCATTATTATGCGTTTTGTGGTGTCGTCCACAATTTCTGCACAACTTATCGTCAATTTTGTACACGCCCTTGAACACCCCGACCCGGACCCTCCATCGCGCCGCGGATGGCTTGCGCACGCCATTTTCGCACACGCTCCGAAACGCCCAGCATCCTCCGTCGCACGCCGCCATATTTAGCCGCCATTTCGCGCGCGCTCCCAAACGCCCGACCCCTCCATCGCACCGAGACCGACTTGCGTCCGCCATTTTCGCGCGCACCTCAAATGCCTGCCCCACCGCACGCAGCCGGCGAGCGTTTGCCCGCGCGCACTTCATGGGGTAATGTGTGTTCCCGCTATTCGTCACGAGAGGAAGCCCGATTCCATGTTCAAGATTAACCACGCCATTTTGCACGTATTCGATTTCGTCTCATGCGTGAACGTGTTTTCACAGGAAGAGCTGGACCTTTCGGACAAGAACGCGAAATCCTACGTGCAGCGCGTCGCGAAGCATGCGCTCGGCAACATCGACAACAAGCGCGGCGAGTTCGAGGCCAAAAGCGGTTTCAAAAACGAGCTTTGCGCCTACCTGAACGGGCAAAGCAACTTCACCGACCTCTCGCTCATGATCGCCGAGTTCCTAGGAAGCGAACTTGGCCGCATGGAGCAGCCAGCCTCGTGCGACCTGCTCGTCGTCGATTTCGAGGACTCGCCGCGCGCCCCGAAGCTCGCCGCGGATGACCTCGCGGAACTCTCCGAAGAAGAAGCCGCGGCTGCCCAGGCCGAGCTCGATGCGGCGTTCGCCGGAAGAAGCGCCCGCTACTTCGGGCTGCTGCTTCTTGAAAGCAAACCGGCGTTCATGCACGAAGTGGGCAAAGCCGAAGACGGCGCGTCGGTGAACCGCATCGAGCGCCACCACGCCATCCTGCCGAGCCCCTCGCAGAAGATTTCCTCGTTTGCCCTGGTGGACGTGCGCACCATGTCGGTGCAGTTCGTCGACAAGGCACGCGAAATCGCTGGCGAGGAGCGCTACCTCATCCCGCAGGGCCTGCTTCAGTGCACGATGGAAGCGTCGAGCAAGGAGCTCATCGACACGACGATGCGCCTGGTCGAGGAGGTTGCCAACGAGTACGGCGCCAACGCGGCGATCGCCACGGCGAAGGCGAAGGCGTACGTCGCCGAGAACGCCGAGGACTCCGACGAGGTGCCCTTTGACGAGTTCGTCGAAGAGGTGTTCGAAGACGAGGGGCCGCGCCGCAGCTTCGTCGAAGCGGCGCAGAAGGAAAACCTTCCCGAGCACGCGCCCGTCGAGCGCACGGTCGCCAAACGCGTCACGCGCAACCACAAGATCCGCACCGACACCGGCATCGAGATTACCTTCCCGGCGGAGTACGCGCAGAATCCTGAGTTCATCGAGTTCACCAGCACGTCAAACGGGCTCATCCGCATCGAGCTCAAAAACATCGGAAGCATCGAGAACAAGTAGCGACGCGCGAAGGAGGCAAACAGGGGGAAGCGCACGAGGACTGACTCGCATTCGCTCAATCTCGCGCCCAGTCGGTCAACCTGCGAATTCCAATCTTAACCCCTCAGCTGAACGTCCGCCCCGCCTGCCCCTTCCGTCGCGGTTCCCCCTTCCAGCAGGCCTTTCCGCCTCAAAGATTCCTCACCTGGGAAGGATGAACCACGAATAATTCAGCCAGATGGTAGGATGCAAACTATTGAATCATGATGGAACCATGGTCGTTTCGTGCACCGCATACGCGTTAAATGTCACTCGTGGCATCTATAATTCCGCTGGCGGGCGCACCATTCAAATCGCGTTCCCCGCACGTTATCTTGGATACAACGAGAAGATTAGAGAAGGAACGTGATAGATGATTATTATCGTAGCATGCGAGGGTTTAGGCGTGTCGCCTCATGCCGTGCATTGCGCGAGCTTCATGTGCTACACCGTCGAGCGAGGGATCATCGCCGACTGCCGCAACCTGCCAAACCCTGGGCTTTCCGCCGAGGACACCGCGCAGATGTTCATTGACCTGGGCGTCAGCACCATTATCACCGGCGGGATTGACTACGACTTCGCAAACATGCTCTGCCACGCCGGCATCGAAGTCGTCGCCGGTGTCGAAGGTTCGGCGCGTGAAGTGCTCGAAGCTTACATCAACCACACGCTCATCGGCGCCGACGAGCTGTGCCACACCCTTGCCTTCAACAACGACGAGGAAGAAGCGGAAGTCGACGATGCGTTCGCGAAGCTGGAAGCGAATTTCTTCACGGCGAACGCGTAAAGAAGCACAAAACGAACCACTTGAGAAGCTCGCCGTTTGGCGAGCTTTTTCTTTTTTGGGCGATGGGAAGAAGGCGAGGCCTTGCGGGACGGCGGCGGGGCCAGGACCCCGCGAAGCGAGTTCGCCCTTCTCGATTACTCGACTTCGGGCTAGTCGAGGTGCACGAAGTCCATGAACTCCTGCTGGGAATGCACGCCGCACTTCGAGTAGATGTTGCGCGCGTGCGCATGCACGGTGTTGAGCGAGATGACGAGCTCATCGCGGATGAACGGGCGGCTGCGCCCCGACAAGAGCAGCGCGGCGATCTGCGTCTCGCGCTCGGTAAGCCCATAGCGCGACCGAAGCTCTTCCGCCGTCTTCTCGAAGATGGAGGCGAGCTCCTCCCCCGCGGAAAGCGGCACGGCGGCACCCGGCCCAGAAGCAGCGCCAGCGGCAAAGCCAGAAGCGGAGCCAGGTGCAGAGCTAGAGGCGAAGCCAAAAGGCGCGCCATCTGAAGCCGCAACGCCGTATTCCATCCCTGAACCCGCAGCATTCGCACCGGCCGCAACGCCACCGGAGGCGTTCGCACCAGCGCCAGAAGCGTTCGCTCCGATAGCAACGCCACCCATCGCGCTCGGACCGCCAACAGCAAGTACCCCGTCCGCAATAGCATTCACGGAAGCCGTAGGAGCGTCGGCCCCAGAAGCACCTCCGCCAGCCACGCCGCGAGCCAAGCCATTCCCTGCAGCGCCCGCATCAGAGCACGGGCTCACGCACGCCGAGCATGTTGAACGCGGAATCGACATGGCGAACTCCGCGTCGGTGAAGCGACGCACGGCATCGCTCAAGAACAGCCAGCGCGGGTTGAAGCCGGCGAGCATAGCGACGAGCGCAACCGCCCCCGTCGCGATAAGCGTCAAGTTCGCAAGCGCGGGCGCGCCGGCATCGAAAAGCGGCAGCGAAAGGGTGAGCGCCAGGGAAATTCCCAGGCCTTCCGCAGCAAACAAGCCACCGAACAGGAGAAACGATGACACGCCGATACGCCTCACATACTTCGGCGAAACAACCCACACGCACATCTGGACGCCGAACATGGCAATGAAGTTGACCGCGTACGCAACGCTATGCTGCTCGGGAATGCCCAGGTCGATCAGCAGAAAGCCGCAGCCGATAATCATGAGCGGCACCGACCAGCGATAGAGGAAGGTGAAGTTCAAGAAGCGCGTCTGGCGCATACAGGTAAGAAACGCCACGATGGCGAGCACCGCCGCAATGGAGAACGGCACAAGGTAGTGCATGAAGCGCCCGCCATACGTCATAGGCGAAGACGCCACGCGGAACAGCGCAATCTGGAACCAGATAAGAAAGTACAGCACAAAAAGGGAGCCCAAGTGGGAAAACTGCCTGCGCATCCCGGCATGCGCAGGCGCGCCAATGGCCTCCCCGTCGGTGGAAACGCTCCGACCGCACCGCGGGCGGAACACGATCCACGTGGAAACGACGGGCAAAACGGCATCCACCACCATGAACAGCGGGCCTTTCACCGCCAAAAGCACGAAGTACACGACAAACGAGATCACGAACGACAGCGGAACGGTCGATTCGATGTGCTCCTCGTCGCAGTAGCTGAAGCGAGACCCCCACAAAATGCCAAGCAGCGCAAGCCCCGCGCCGCAGCACAGACCGCCCACCACGGTGAGCGCGGCGTACCACGAAAGATCGAGATGGCTCACCCAGATGAGAACGGACCCGATGCACGCGCAACCGGCGCCGAGCACACCGATCATGCGCTGCACCACATCTCCGCGCCCCTTCTCGCGCAACAGGGCGTATACAATGATGACGGCGATCGCGGCAACGGCCTCGCCGATCCCGGAATACACCCACGAACGCTCGATGCTGCACAGCCGAATGACCACGGGGACGAGCCCGCACGAGAACAGCGAGCAATATACCCAAGCGAGATAGCACCCCAACCCGACGCTTCGTCGGAGCTGAAGCGGCAGCGCCTTAAGCGAGAACGCCATGCCAATCTCCTCCTGCCCTTTCATCCCCCTGCAGGAAAAGTGTAGCGCACCTTTTGCCCTTCATGCCGATAAACCTGTGACTAGATTAATAACCAACCCTGTTTTCCTGGGGAAACGCGAAATATAGTCACAATGTGGTTAGACCTGGAAATGGGGCATTAGGGTCGATATACCCATCCTCTTACGATGACGGCGCGCCCTCTTTCTTGCGAGACTAGGCCTCAAGGTTCCACGATTTTTTCGAGAAGGAGGGGAATTATGGAATCGACCAAAATGAGTCGAAGGATCTTCCTTGCCGCCATGGGGGCCGCGGGCGCTTTGAGCGTCGCGGGCGTCGGCATCTCCGGGCAAAGCCACAAGGCGCTTGCCGCAGACGCTGACTTCGCAGCGCCGGCGACGGGCCACGGCCAGCCGCTGGAAGCCTCGGTCGACCCGAAAACCGGAGACGTCAACATAAACGAAGACGTCATCGTCCGCTACAGCGCTTGCTTGGGATGCTACAGCTCATGCGGCAACCGACTGAAGCTTTCCCGCGACGGCGGCACGCTTTACTCGGTCGGCGGAAACCCGTACAACCCGAGCTGCGCAAACCCGTACCTGCCGTTCGAGGCACCGCTTGAGGACGCGTATCGCTCCATGAGCTACGCGAACGGCTACGGCAACTCCACGCGTGGCACGTCGTGCGGGCGCGGCCAGGCGACGCAGGACGGCTACGGACAGCCCGATCGCATCACCATGCCGCTCAAGCGCGCGGGCGCTCGAGGCGAGGGCAAGTGGAAGCCCATCAGCTGGGATCAGCTCATCAAGGAAGTCACGGAAGGCGGCAAGCTGTTCGCCGACATCGGGGAAGACCAGGAAATCGAAGGCTTCCTCTCCATCCATGACACCGAGACGCCGCTCAATCCCGACGAGCCGACGCTCGGACCGAAATCCAACCAATTCGTCCTTCTGGGCGGACGCGGTGACGGCCGCACCACCTTCGGCGGACGCTTCGCGAACTGCTTTGGGTCGGTCAACCAATTTGGCCACGCCTCCACTTGAGGCGGCTCCGCAAGTGCGAGTTCGTACTTTCACACTGGGTCCCGTTCCCTTCGCCCCGACGCATTAGACGCCGAATATATTCTGTGGCTGGGCACCGCACCTGGAACTAACGGCAAGAGCTTCCAGGAAATCGCGCGTGACGTTCTGATCAACCTGCAAGAGCATGGCGCGAAGATGGACGTCTTCGACCCCGTGCTCGGCAATGGCTGCTGCACGCCGGGCGCCAAGGGCATCACCTGGCACCCCATCAAGACTGCCACGAACGGCCAGTTGGCCCTCGGCATGACCCGCTGGATCATCGAGAACAAGGCCTACAACGCCGATTATCTGGGATTCACCAACTACAAGGCTGCTGTCGCCGGCGGTTTCGCCTCCTACACGGGCGCAACCTTCCTCGTCATCGACGACGAGTCCTCCGCGAACAACGGCAAGCTCATGACCGCCGCGGACGCAGGGCTCACCGAGCCTGAGGCCGATCCCGCAGCAAAGACCAAGCCGACCTACTACGTCGTTATGGACGCCGAGAAGAACGAGGCGGCCTTAAACACCGACGCCGAGCGAGGCCTCATCGACTTCGAAGGCGAAGTGAACGGCATCAAGGTCCGCTCCGCGTTCCTCTACCTCAAGGACAGCGCTTTCTCGAACACCATGGACGAGTACGCCGAGATTTGCGGCGTGCCGCGCGAGACGATTGAAGACGTTGCGCGCGAGTTCACCTCCCACGGCGTGAAGGCCGCAACGACGGGCCTCGGCTCGACCGCTGCCTCCAACGGTGTGAGCTCCATGGCCGCCTACACCTTCTTAAACGCGCTTATCGGTTCGAACCAGATGCTCGGCGGCATGGTTGCCCGCCGCATCGGAGCCGCCACCACCGCCGACGGCAAGCGCTACAAGCTTTCCACCATCGCTGGCAAGCCGGCACTCACTGACGCAAAGAACTGCCAGAACATCGGCCGCACGAAGCGCATCTGGAAGAAGACCGACGAGTACAAAAACCGCGTCGCCGCAGGCGAAACCGACCCGAAGCCACTGCTTCCCTGGTTCAGCCACACCGGCGTCTCGGACAACCAGGCGCTCATCTCGGCGCTGTGCAAGTACCCCTACCAGGCGAAGATCGTCATGTCCTGGATGACCAACACCCTCCAGGCGACCTCCGGCCTTTTGCGCGACTCCGTGCTCGAGCGCATGAAGGACACCTCTATCATCCCGCTGCACATCGCTTGCGACGTCGTCATCGGCGAGCACGCGCAGTACGCCGACTACATCGTGCCCGACACGAACCCCTTCGAGAGCTTCGGCGTGGTCACCAACGAGGGCTTCTTCAAGAGCAAGGGCAACTCCGTTCGCTGGCCTGCGAAGACTCCTGAGACCATCGAGATCTCGGGCGGTCGCCATGCAAGCTTCGAGGCGTTCTGCTGCGACGTTGCCAAGGTGTGCGACATGCCCGGCTTCGGCGACAATGCCGTGACCGACGTCGACGGCAAGACCTGGCCGCTCAACGACGCGTGCGACTTCTTCCTGAAGGCTGTTGCCAACCTCGCCTACGACGCTGAGCCTGTCGTCGATGTCGCCTCCGAGGACTTGAAGCTGCAGGCGCTCGACAACCTTCCCGAGGCATGGAAGAACGCCGTCAGCGAAGAGGAATGGCCGAAGGTTTTGAACGTGCTCTCGCGCGGCGGCCGCTTCTGGCCCATGGAGGACTGCATCGGCAAGAACGGCGCCATCAAGTACGCCACCGATAACCTGACGCACTTCTACAGCAACCGCAAGGCGACCGACGCGAACCCCTACACCGGGGAAAAGCTCTCGGGCACGCTTACCAACGACCCCGAGCGCTTCGCCGACAACTCCACGCTCGAGGACCATTACTCGCGCGAGGAATACCCGTTCCGCTCGACGAACTACAAGCCGCGCTTCCGTTCGATCTCCTTCTTGGCTAACAGCCCGATCATGCGCGACTTGTGCGACCACAACTACCTCGAGCTCAACCGCGACGACGCGAAGGCGCTCGGCATCAAGGACGGCGACACCATCAAGATCACGAACCCCTCGGGTGACGTGATGGAAGGCGAGGCCATGGTTCGCGGCGGCATTGCCGAAGGCACCTTCGGCGTGGCATATGGCTACGGGCATCGCGCCTACGGTGCGCAGGACGTCGCCATCGAAGGCGAGGAAACCCGCAAGGGCGACCCGGCAATCGGCTCGGGCATCCACCTGCAGACGATGCTCGACCCGACGATCAGCGAGATCTATCCCCTGGCAGACCCCGAGGGAACCTCTCCTGGACGCTCGGGCGGCATGTACAAGATCGAGAAAGCCTAAAGGAGGGATAAACGATGAGTGAGAAAAAACTTGGTATGCTGATCGATCTGTCCCTCTGCGTGGGATGCAACGCCTGCGCTGTGGCGTGCAAGCAGGAAAACGAGGTGCCGACCGGCTGCTTCAACACCTGGATCGAGAGCTTCGACGTCGAAGCCGACGGGCAGATCAAGCGCGCGAACATCCCGAAGCTGTGCAACCACTGCGAGGATGCCCCCTGCGTGAAGGTGTGCCCGACTCAGGCAAGCCATCGCACCGAGGACGGCACGATCGTCGTCGACCCCGAGCGCTGCATCGGGTGCAAGTACTGCATAGCCGCGTGCCCCTACCAGGTGCGCTACCAGCTGCCTTCGGGCGAGGTGGAGAAGTGCACCTTCTGTGAGCACCGCACCAGCAAGGGAATGCTCCCCGCCTGCGTGGGAACGTGCATCACGCACGCTCGCATGTTCGGCGACCTGAACGACCCCGAGAGCGACATCTCGAAGAAGCTTGCCGCGAGCAAGACCGAGACGCTCTATCCCGACCTGGGACTTTCACCCCGTGTCTACTACATTGGGCTCGACGATACGCTCGCAATGCCCGTTGCCTCCGCAGTTCACAAGGGCGGCAACGTCTTGCGGCACTACGAGGGGTGATACGTCATGGTATGGAATTGGATGATTGCACTGTATCTGTTCTTGGCAGGTATGGGCGCCGGCGCATTCGTGCTCTCCGGCATCGCGGGCATGGCGAAGAAACCCTGTCCGAAAATCAAGACAATCGGCTTTATCGCAGGCCCGGTCTGCGTGGCCGTAGGCACCCTGCTTCTGGTCGTCGATGCTCATGCGGGACTGATGAACCCGCTGAGATTCTTCTACCTCGTTAGCAACCTGGGGTCGGTCATGGCCTGGGGCGTCATCATCTTGACGCTGTTCATCGTGGTAGCGGCGATCGACGCGATCATCATGATTGTGAAGAAATCGACGCCTCGCGTGCTCGACATCATCGGCATGATCTTGGCCGTGTGCGTCGCCGCCTACACCGGCGTGCTTTTGGGTGACGCGTCCGTCGCGTTCCCCCTGTGGCACCCGATCATCCTGCCGATTCTGTTCCTGGTATCGGCAGCTTCGACCGGATTCGCGCTCGTCATGGTCATCGCGCATGGGAAGGCTCATGACGAAATCGCAAACATCGGCTTTACCGTGAAGTCCGGCATGGTTCTTCCCGTGTTGGAGGCGCTCCTCGTGATCGCGCTTCTCGGCACGGTGGCCATCACGGGCGGCTCGGCTGCGGCAGCGGCGAAAGCCTCGGTCGCGAACCTGCTCACCGGCGGCTACGCGCTGGCATTCTGGGTCCTGTTCGTCATCGTCGGACTTGCGTTCCCGTTCGCGCAGGCGCTCCACAAGTCGATGCAAGAGAAGAAATCACTCATGCAGCAGCCTGGGCTCACGATCGCAGGCGAGGTCGGGGTCCTGATCGGCGGCTTCATGTTGCGCTACCTGATCGTCATGGCGGCAATCCCCGTAGCCCTGGGATAGTTCGCCCACCCTCCGCCGCGGGGGCCGTCTGGCCCCCCGCGGCTCGGTATAAGTGTTCAGCAGAAAGGTTGCATCATGAGCATCGATTCCCAGGCCCTCGCGACCGCAGGCCAAGCATCCCGCGGCATGAGCACCGTCTACGAAGCAGTTGCAGAAGCGCTGCTCAATATCCCCAGCTCCACCGTCATCGCCGACCTCGATCGCGTCGCCTCCGCCATGGGAGACGACCGGTTCGCAAGCATCGGGGCATCGCCTGATTTGGAGCAACGCTTCTACAATCGCTTCTTCGTCTCGTCGAGTGTCTACCATATTGCCTGGTCGGAAAGTAGTGTCTGGAACTCGGGCGTCGTGGATGGGCGCATCGAGTATGCAAGCCCCGTCCCTTCGCGCAAGGCGCACGTCATCGCCTGCTACGAGGAGGCGGGTTTCGACTACCTCAAGCTCACGGGCTACGAGATCGCAGTATCGACGCTGCCTCCCGACGCTTTCGCAAGCGAACTGGCGTTCATGTCCTATCTCCACGATGGCGCCGCCCGTGCAGCAGAGGCAGGCGACTCCTCTTCGGCGCAGGCAAACCTCCATTTGGCGAAACAGTTCCTTGAGCAGCATCTTTCCCGTTGGGCATCGCGCCTCGCAGAGATGACGGCCGTTGCGGGCGACGACTTCTACTCGCGCATCGTCGCCTTCGCCGCGGACGTCGTAGCCCTCGACCTTCAGCAGCTTAAGGAGGAGGAAAACACGCTAGGATAGCGGCGTACGCGCCAGCGATCTCCTTCCCCAAAAACAAAGAAGCCGAGGAATTCCTCGGCTTCTCAGTGATTGCGATATGATGCGTAAGCTGGGCTTACAGGGCCTTCTTGGCAACCTCGACCACAGCGGTGAAAGCGGCAGGGTCGTTCACAGCCATGTCGGCGAGCACCTTGCGGTCGAGCTCGACGCCAGCCTTCTTGAGGCCGTTCATGAACACGGAGTAGGACAGGCCGTTGATGCGGGCAGCAGCGTTGATGCGGGTAATCCAAAGGCGACGGATGTTGCGCTTCTTGTTGCGACGGTCGCGATACATGTACTGAAGCGAATGCTGGACCTGCTGCTTCGCTGCACGGTAAGAACGAGACTTCGCGCCGTAGTAACCCTTTGCACGGCTGAGAACGGTGCGGCGCTTTTTGCGGGCGTGGATAGAACGCTTGATGCGTGCCATAGTATTATCTCCTTAAAGAACTGAAAACGAACTAGCGGATGCCGAGATTGCGGCCGACGACCTTGGCGTCTGCCTTAGAGAGCTCGGTCTCGTTGCGGAAGTTGCGCTTGCGCTTCTGGCTCTTCTTGGTGAGGATGTGGCTCTTGAAAGCCTTCGCACGCATGATCTTGCCGGAACCGGTGACGCGGAAACGCTTGGCGGTACCGCGGTGGGTTTTCATCTTAGGCATTATTCGTCCTTTCCTTCTGCTTTCTTGTTGGTCTCTTTTTTCTTCTTCGCCGCACCGGGCAAAGGAGCGATGAGCATGTGCATGTTGCGCCCTTCCATCTTGGGCTGGTTCTCGACGACTGCTACGTCTTTGAGGTCGTCAGCCAAACGCTCGAGAATGGAAAGACCCTGTTCGGGGTGAGCCATTTCGCGACCGCGGAACATGATGGTGATCTTCACCTTGTTCCCCGCGTCCAAGAAGCGAAGCACGTGCTTCTTCTTGGTGGTGTAATCGCCCACGTCGATCTTCGGGCGGAACTTCATTTCCTTGGTCTCGATCTTGCTCTGGTTCTTGCGAGCCTGCTTTGCCTTGATGGCCTGGTCGTACTTGAACTTTCCATAGTCCATGATGCGGCAGACCGGCGGCTCGGCGTTCGGGGCGATCTCGACCAAGTCGAGATTCTGGTCATCCGCGACGCGCTGAGCTTGCGCCACCGTGTAGATTCCCAGCTGCGCTCCGTCAAAGCCGATCAGACGGCATTCACGTGCAGTGATCTCGTCATTGAGCCGTGGCTCCTGAGCAGCTATCGCGCTCACCTTCCTTCCTCTTGCGCTTGCGCGCAACAAAAAACCCGCAGGCACGGCCGCGGGTTTCGCAATTCAAAGGATGTGCGCAAGGCACGTTATTGAAGCGACCCATCAGCAGCCGAAGCGCCGAAACAGGTGGAGAGCTTTCGCCCTCGCTTGAATACAGCCGTTACAGTATAGAGCCCTCGCGCGGCAAACGCAAGGGCTCATTTGCTATTTATGCATTGATGTACACATAAATGATGCGGATCGTGTCGGCGAGGTTGCCCGAGGCGTTCGCCACCGAGTAGTCATAGGAAAGGACCGCCGACCACGTATGGGAGACGCCGTTGATATCGATGTCACCCGAGAACGGGCAATATTCCTTCACCAACGTGGTTCCGTCCGACGCGTAGGTGGAATACTCCGTCTTGTCGGCCGGAAGCGACACCGTGCCCGCAGGAACGGATATGCCCGCCTCCTGAAGCGTCTTCTCGATGATCGACTCGTTTTTCACCGCGTCCGAGAACGAGAGCGTGCCGTAGCCGAGCGACGCCGTGCCGGCGGAATAGCCCGCCTGAACGACCGCCCCATCCTCGTCAAGACCCAGATACAGCGTCGGCGTGCCCGTGCGCGTGTCGGCAGGCTCGTCGGTCAAGGCCACGCGAACTTCGGTCTTGATGGGGTTGCCCTCCTCGTTGACCTCGTTCGACACGGTAACCTGAGCGCCGCGTCCAACCTTGGCGAGCGCATCATCTTGCGTGCAGCCCAAAAGCTCGGTCAAGTTCGGCGCGCTCGTCTTCTTCACGGTCGACGTGGCGTCGTTGCCTTCGCTTCCCGCCTGCAGCGAGCTCGTATCCTGGTTCGATTGCTGCTGCTGGGTCTGCTGGTAGGCGGCCGTCTGCGCGGTTTGGAACAGGCGGACGGCAAAGTACCCGCCGGCTGCAAGCAGAAGCACGAGCAGCACCACAACCACGATGAGGATGCGGCGCATGCGGCGCGATTTGCGCATGTAGGAGGGGATTTCCTCCTTTGCGGCAGAAGAGTGGCGCCCGCGCGCGGGAGCAGGGTCGGCGGGAACGTCGGGGTCGAACGTCGAGGGCTCGACCACGGGCTCGAGGCTCTCGAGCGCGTCGGGATATTCGTCCTCGTCGTCGCCTTTGTAGCTGAAGCCGCCCGCATGTGCCCCCTGGGAAGAGCCGCGCGCTTCGCCTGCGGCATAGGCGTTGCCGGTGCCAAGCGGCGCGCCCGCATCGGAGGAGCCGTCCTGCGCGTCCCGCCCATCGGCTGCGTAGGGGTCGTTGCCCGGAATCGGGGCGAAGCGGTCCGTCTTCCCCGGCTTATCGTCCGCGAAGGCGTCTTCCTCGAAGGCTATCTCGCCCTCCTCGCCGGAATAGGCGTGCCGGCCCCCTTCCGACCAGCCGTCATCGCCTATGGGCGCGAACGCCTGGGTCAATCCGATGTCGTTCGAGCGATCGACCTCGCCCTTGCGCATCGCCTGATCGTCTCTGCCTTCTGTTGCTTTTCCAGTGTGTTTCGGCATTGCGATACCTTTCAATCTCTTCGCAGGTCACAGGCCCTTCTAGCCCATAAACGCCACGTAGTACACGATGAATGCGACAATCCCTATGAGGGCCACCGCGATGATGCCCTTCTGCATGCCGGACATCTTGGTGCCCTCGAGGTCCTCAAGCGTCGTCTCCTCGTAACCCTTGCGAGCAGGCTTGTCAGCCTTCGCGGCACGCTCGGGGGCAGGGGTGGAAGCCCTCTCGGCGGGAGCGACACCTGTCGAAGCGCGATCGGCGAGGCCTTCCCCGCCGCCAGCCGCGGCCGTCTTGTTCACCGCGCTCGCCGCAGCCTCGTCTCCTGCGGGCTGCGCAACGGGCTCGCCTTCCCCATAGCTGCGAAAACGGGGAGCGCCCGCTTCGATCACAACATCGTCCTCGTCGTCGGACGCAACGCTGATATGCGAGAATTTTTGGGCGTCTCCAGTCACGGCCTTATCCTTTCCGTCGTCTTCGCACGATTATAGATGATTGGCCCAAGCCATTGCGTCTTCCCTGCGATATATCCACGTTGCCCCCAGGCGGCGAGGCGCGTTGTGCAACAATGGGAAGCGAACGAGAAGCCCTTTCGAGAAAGACGCCCTATGGAACTCACCCCCTGTGAAACCGTGCATGGGTTCACCGTGCGCACAACCTCCGACCTGCCCGAAATCGACGGGCGAGCCTATGTGCTCGACCACGACGCCTCGGGCGCGCAGCTGCTCTACCTGCAAAACGACGACGCGAACAAGGCGTTCTCGATTGCCTTCAAGACACCGCCCGCCAACGACACGGGCGTCTTCCATATCCTTGAACACTCGGTGCTCTGCGGATCGGACAAGTTCCCCGTGAAAGAGCCTTTCGTGAACCTGCTCAAAAGCTCGATGCAGACGTTCTTGAACGCCATGACCTACCCCGACAAGACGATCTACCCCGTGGCGAGCACCAACGAGCAGGACCTTTTGAACCTCATGGACGTCTATCTCGACGCCGTGTTACACCCCGCCATCTTCCACAAGCGCGCGATCTTCGAGCAGGAAGGTTGGCATGTGGAACTCGCCGGCGAGGAGGGCTCGGGCAAGCTCGCTTACAACGGCGTGGTGTACAACGAGATGAAAGGCGCGCTCTCCGACCCTGAGTCGATTCTCTACGACGAGCTTTCGGCAGCGCTGTTCCCCGACACGGCGTACCGCTTCGAGTCGGGCGGCAAGCCCTCCGCCATCCCGACGCTTTCCTACGAGGAGTTCCTCGACACCCACCGCCGCCACTACAACCTGGCCAACGCGAAGATCGTGCTCTACGGGAACATGGACCCCGAGCGCTTCCTCGCTTTCCTCGACGAGCGCTATCTCGCGCCCGATGCCGCCGAGGCAGGCGCCGATGGTGCGCCGAACCCGCTTGAGCTGCAGGCGCCCGTAACGTCGTTCGGGAACAAGACGCCCATGAAGACGGCACCCGAGAACGCCTGCTGCGCGGTCGGCTTCGTGGCGGGAACCGCCGCCGACAGAGAGCGCATGATCGCAATGGACATCCTGCTCGACGCGATCTTCGGCTCGAACGAGGCTCCTGCGAAGCGCGCGCTGCTCGACGAGAACCTCGCCTGCGACATCGTCGCCTACATGGCCGACGCCATGTTGCAGCCTTTTGCCGTCGTGCAGGCAAAAGGCCTTGAGGAAGGCGCCGCCGAGCGCCTGCGACCTGCGCTTTCTCGTGTGCTTACAGAGCTTGCGGACGGCGCGCTCGACCACGACGTGGTGGCGGCTGCTCTCTCGCATGCCGAGTTCGTGATGCGCGAACAGAACTTCGGGATCGCCGACGGCGTGGCGCTCGCGTGCTCGTGCATGGCCGGCTGGCTCTACGACGACGATGCCGCGCTCGATTATCTGCGCTACGAGGATGCGTTCGCGAACTTGCGCAAGAAGCTCGACGAGGGCTACTTCGAGCAACTGATTCGCGAGGTGTTCCTGGAGAACGACCACGTGGCCGACGCGGAGGTCGTGCCTGTTGACAAGGCCCCCGATGACGACGATGCCGCGGCGGCCCGCTTGGCCCAGATGGAACGCGAGCTCGACGACGAGCGGATCGCCGCGATCGAAGCCGACGTCGCCGCCCTTCGCCGTGCACAGGAGGAGCCCGACTCGCCCGAAGCGCTCGCGACCCTTCCCCGCATGCGCGCAAGCGACATCGAGCAAGCGCCCGCAGAGCCCGCTTTCCGCCTCGACGAATCGGGAAAGATTCCCGTAATCAGGCACGATGTGGCGACGCGCGGCATCGTGTACGCGTATCGCTACTACGGCCTGGAGCGCCTTGCCTTCGAGGAGCTGCCCTACGCGAAACTTCTCGCCATGGTGCTCGGCAAGCTTGCGACGAGCAAGCACACCGCGACGGAGATCGACACGCTCACGCAGGCGAAGCTCGGCAACCTCGCCTTCTACACCGAGGTGCACGAGCGGGAAGACGACCGCAGCGCGCTTTCCCCGAAGCTGACCGTGTCGTGCTCGACGCTCACCGAGAACGCCGAGTGGGCGGCGACGCTGCCGAGCGAGATCCTCGAAGAGACGCTTTACGACGACTTCGGCAAAATCCGCGACATCCTCGTGCAGAAGCGCGTCGGTATGGAGCAGAATTTCGCGAACGCCGGGCACACTGCGGCGATGGCGCACGTCGCGTCCTACTACCTGCCCGCCGCCGTCGTGCGCGAGCAGATCGACGGAGTGGGTTTCTATCGGTTCCTGAAGCGCACGCTCGCCACGTTCGACAATGAGAAGGAAACTCTCGCCACGAAGCTTGCCGAAGTGGCGCGCCGCATCTTCACCGACGACAACTGCACGATCGGCTTCACGGGCAAGGACGACGATTTTAACCGTGTGATGGGCGCGGGAATGGCCACGGGCCGCACCGGGGAGCCAGGCTGCACGGCGCTTCTCGTCGTGCCCGAACCGCAGGTCCCCGCAACCGGCGAGGCATTCGCCGTGCCGACGGACGTGACCTACACCGCGCTCGGCTTCGATCGCCGCTTGCTCGGAGCCCCCTACTCGGGCGCCTGGCTCGTGGCGTCGAGGGCGCTATCCTACGACTTCTTGTGGAACGAGGTGCGCGTGAAGGGCGGCGCCTACGGAGCAGGGTTCTCGCCCACCCGCACGGGCAA
This sequence comes from Coriobacteriia bacterium, assembly GCA_030540225.1. Classification (GTDB taxonomy): domain Bacteria; phylum Actinomycetota; class Coriobacteriia; order Coriobacteriales; family Eggerthellaceae; genus Ellagibacter. Next base: position 40,506 of record JAUNWQ010000007.1, read on the forward strand.
CCTGCGCTTCTACTCGTATCGCGACCCGCATGTCGACGAGACCCTCGAGCGCTTCCGCGCGGCAGGGGCGTGGCTTTCCGATTTCAGCCCGAGCGAACCGGAGATGGACGGCTACATCGTCTCGACCGTCGCGGGCCTCGACGCACCATTGAAGCCCCGCGAGCTCGCGCGTCGTCAGGACGGCTACGTTTTCGCGCACATCGATCCAGCAGAGCGCCTGGTCACGCGTTCGCAGGTAGCAAATGCAACCATCGAGAAGGTGCGGGCGCTCGGAGACGCCGTGAGCCAGGCGGCGAGCAAGAACATCGCCTGCGTGTTCGGCAACCGCGAGATCATCGAGAGCGCAAAGGCCGACTTCACCGTGGTGGACTTGCTCGGAGAGTAAGACGTTGCTTGTCGGGTGCGGGCCGAAACCGCCCATGCCCGCCTGCACCTGGGGCGTCCGCGTGACCCGAGCGGCAAGACGCGAACAGCCCACCGCGCGAAGAGCCCGTGCCGAAAGGGCTCTTCGCGCGGGACACCGTGGCTTTTGTGGCGAAATCACCCTGAAAAGCTGCGCTAATCGAGAAAAGCCTCCGGAAAAGGAGGCGTTTCTACTATCGAGCCAGAAGCCCGTCTGTGAATCGTGGATCGGACGATGGCAAACCGCCGCCCGAGGTGTCGCAGCTTACGAAGCCTTCACGGCGTTCGAGCCAGCCGTGGACGCGCCGCCCGCCGTCGTGTCGGTCGAAGTGGCACTCTGCGCGCCCGCATCAGCAGACACTGCGTCGGTCGAGGTCGCGCCGTTCGTCGTCGAGTCCGATTTCGCCTTCGCGCCCGACGTCGCCCCGGCGGTGAGCTTCACCGACGAGAGGTCCATGCTGCCGCCCAGCCACTTCGACTGGATAACGCTCATGACACCGTTGGAGTTCAGAGAGCTCACGGCGTTGGCGATGGCGGTCTTCAAGTCCGAGTTGCTATCGAGTACACCGACGCAATAACCGCTCGGCTGCTGCATGAGCGCGATGATGCTCGCGTTGATGTTCGACCCGTTCGCATAGTACTTGCCGATGACCGCATCGGCGGCAACGTATTGCACCTGTCCCGAGCTCAAAGCCGCGAACGCCTCTTTCGGGCTGGAGGTGGAGGTGAGCGACGTGTCGCCGAACTCGTTCATGACGGCCCAAGCGCTCGTGGAGGAAACCTGCGCAGCGAACTTGGCGCCGGTCGTCGCAGTCGGGACGGCGGCGTTCTCCGACATGGCGAACAACGCGATGCCCGTAGGCAGGTAGGAATCGGATTTCCAGAACGAGCCATCGGTCGAGGACTTGTCGATGCCGAGCACGATGTCGACCGACCCGTCCTTGAGCGCGCCTTCGGGATCGCTGCCCGTATCGACGATGGAGAGCTTCAGGCCGAGGCTGTCCGCGATGGCGGCCGCCACGTCGACGTCGATGCCGACGATCTTGTTGCCCGACATGCCGGCGAGCGGGGCGCGGCCCGTGTTTACGCCGACGCGCAAAACGCCAGCTTCTTTGATGGTCGGCGATTGAACCTGAGGGGTCTTCGTCTCGGGCTCGTAAGTGGAATCGGTCGAGCAGCCCGTCATTGCGAACGCAAGAGCCATGGCGCAACCGATCGCCACGCAAAGGATAGCTTTCCGAAAACGCTTCGTCACCGTAACCTCCGTCTGTTCCTTTTCATGCGCTTCTTTCGGCTGACCTAGTCTTTGCCCCCACACTCGCGCACTGGGTCGTGAGCTTGCACCCGTGGTACCTCTCGCCCGCGGCGGCCTTGTGCCGCACGAAAATGGGATCGGGCGGTGCGACTTACCTCTAGGACGCGCCATGCTCGCTGCGCGCAGAACGCGCAACTTACGTGGATCCTTTCGACCGCGTCTGCCTTGGACTGAGAAACGCTCGAGGCGTTTCCGCAACTACAGACCCGAAAGAAGCACGTTTCAGTGTAGCAGAACGGCAACAGCGAATAGAAGTACACACATCATTCCACATGGAAGCGGGAAAAGAAGGCGTTTGGGGTAATATAGGGGCAAACAAATGCATGGCAACGAGAAGGTCGCGCACCGAAAGGGGTCTCCTTGCTATTCCCGCTCAGCATCATCGAGCCCTGCCTCGAGAAGGCGGGCGTTCCCGTCGAGGTCCCTCCCGATTGCGCGGGGCGCACGTTCTCTTTCGCCAGCACCGACACCGCAGGGGCCGAGGCGGACGACGATCGGCAAGTGCTCCTCGTCGCTCCCTATGATTGCACGCTCGAAATCGCGCGCGACAGCCGAACAAGGCCGCTTCTTGCGGTCTCCGCGCCCGATGAGAGGCAACAGCGGGAAATCGCCGCTGGTGTGTCGGAGGCGACACGGGTTTCAGAGGCCGACACGCCTGACGCCTCGCATTCGCCGTCCGCCCCGAGCGTGAGCGACGAGGTGCAAGACACCGCACCTAAAGGCAAGCGAGCGGCATTCCCCGTCGTTGCCACCTCACTTTCCCCCGCCGCCGTCTGCAGCGCGATCAACCGCTACCTTGTGGGCATCCGGGAATGGGACGCCGAGATGTCGCGGCTTATTCTTTCCAATTGCTCGACCCAGCAACTTATCGAGCTGAGCGAAGAGCCGTTGGGGAAATACATCGCGCTCTCCGATGCCCTCTACGCCCGCGTCGCCACGACACCGCACTTCCCTCCCCTCGACGACATGAGCCGTGCGCTCGTCGAGACGGGCACCTACCCGACTTCGATGATCCCGACAATCGAGCGGCTCGCGCAAAACCAGCACTGGCATGCGCAGAGCAAAAGCCACCTCGACCAAGACGGCAATGCCATCAATCCGCTCCCCAACATGTCGCGGGTGTATCGCCTCGGGGGAAACTACGCCGCACATCTTGTCATGGTGTCGCCAGAACCGATCAAACCTTGGCAGCAGTTCCTCTTCGACCTGCTCGCCGACCGAGTCGGCACCTGCCTCGACCGATTCTGGCAAACGACCCTCCCCTCGCGGGACAAGGGAGCGGCGTTTCTTTCGGCGATCATGAATGACAGTATCCACGATCCCTACGATTTCAAAGAGAAGGCTCGCCTCTTCGACCTGCCGACCGAAGGAGTATTCGAGATAGCGGTAATCGAAGGCGCCGAAGAGTGCGGCGGCGTCGCGCACATCGCGCATCAGATTCGCACGGGGCTCCAAGCGTGCCGTACCGTGATAACCGACCAGCGCATCTACGTACTGATGATTTCGGCAAAGCGAAGCTCGAAAAGAATTGCCACCATGGAAGACGAGCTCTTCGAGATGGTTTCCCGGCTTAGGGCGAAGATGGGGCTTTCCTCACGATTCGACATACTCGAGTACTGCCACATGGGACGCATGGAAGCGGATGTCGCCTTGGAATACGGCCAGAAGAACTTCTCGAAGTATCTCGCGTTGCAAGCGAGCGAACCTTATCTCGACTGCGTTTTCCGATTCAATCGCTATTTCCCCTGCTACTTGGTTGACCCCTACGCCGACACCGCCGAGTTCCTCGCGAAGTACGCCGCGTCGCCGAACCTCGTGAGCAGGCTCCGCCGCGCCGACGCCGAAAATGGAACCAACGATTTCGGCCTTTTGAAAGTCTACCTTTACTTCGACTGCAGCGTAAAAAAGACAGCCGACCTTTTGAACATGCACCGCAATACCGTGGTATACCGGCTCAACAAGATCAAAACCGACTATCGAATCGATCTAGACAACTGCGACACGCGCCTATTCCTGCACTACCTGTTCGGAGTCCTGGATTAACGAGCCCTTGATTAGTTTGATCCAGATTGCAAGGTTCCGAGCGAACGAGCCCCAGTCAGCCTTTGTAGAGATGGCTGCCATCCGGCCATCGGCAGGGATGAAGCTCGCCCGTCGGGTTCTCGCGCACATTGTACATGCAAGGGATATCGCACAGAAGGCCCGTCCAGTTGCAACAGAGCCGCTCGCGGGGAGGCAGTGCCGCACCGCAACGGGGGCATGCCCACTCATCATAACGGCCGCGCATGACGAGCTTGCCACACGCCGCGCATACGACTGGTTTTGGATGGGGCGGGCGGCATTTCCCGCAGAAGGGGTTACAGGTCATGCAGCCCATGGCCGGCTTCCTTTCTCGCGGCGAAAGCCGGCCCGCGAGAGGCGAGGCCGGCTTTTCCAAGAAGAATTACTATAGCTTCGAGAATATCTAGAGCGAGTAGATCATCGACTTGGGGTACTTCTCGGCGTACTTTACGAGCTCTTCGAGCGGCCCGTACTCCATAACACCCGCCTGACAATGGTGTACGCAGGTGGGAAGGCGCCCCTCCGACGTGCGCTCGGCGCACAGGTCGCACTGATGTGAGGGATACGGGATGTAGGTGAACTCCCACTTGCCGTCAAGCATCTGCCGCGGGCCATCTTGCAGCACATGCATGCCGAACTGGCCCTCGGGGAGCTTGTGCTCCTTCTTGCACGCCACCTCGCAGCTGTGGCAGCCAGTGCAGAACTCGTAGTTTATGAAAAGACCGTTTGCGCTCATTTCCTGCTCCTCCTATTCCGAATCCGCAATCATCTGGGCGACGACCTGGGTGGGGGTTACCTTGCTGTTCTCCTCGGTCACCGGGTAAATCTTGCACAGCAGGCAGCGGTAAGGCGCGCCGTAGCCGGTTTCGCCAACCACGCACTGGGTGGTCAGGTTGTTGATGTTGACGTCCCAGATGCCCTGCAGGTTCGGCGCCGCCTCCTCGGTCTCGGGGAACGACCAGCCATGGTCGGCGCAGATGCAGCCTTCCTTCATCGTCGGAACCAGGTGGGCAATCTGACGGCAGCGGCCGCGCTGGTTCTCGATCCACACCCATTGTCCGTCTTCGATGCCGTACTTCTCGGCGTCTGCCGGGTTGACGTCGAAGGTCGGCTCGGGGCGGAATTCGCGCATCGTGGGCATGTTGCGGTGCTCGGAGTGGAAGAACTCCCAGTGACGCTTGCCGGTGGTCAGCACGAGCGGGTACTCCTTATAGAGCTCAGGCGCCGAAACGGGGCTCTCGGGCGGCTCCTCGAAATACGGCAGATCGTGGTAGCCGAGCGCGCCCAAAAGGCAGCTTTGCAGTTCCAACTTGCCGGTCATCGTGTTGAAGCCGGGCTGTCCGTCGGGACGCAGTTTTCCCGATTCGTAACGGCGGTAGCCCTGGAAGTTGTACTCATACATCATGTCCTTGAGCTCGGTCCAGGTGCGCGGTGCGTTATCCTTCGCCAGCACCCAATTGAGCAGGGACTCCACGTCATGCCACGGCACATTATCGCCGTTCAGGCGCAGGGATAAGTCGACGAGAATCTCCTCGTCGGACTTTGCTTCCTCGTACTGCGTGATCTTGGTGATCGCGCGGCTCGGAGTCCACCACTCGCGGAACGAATCGCGCTCGCAGCTCATGGCGACGGGCAGGACCAAATCGGCGCAGGCGGTCGCGGTCGGCGTCATCCACATATCGGCGACCACGATGAACGGGCAGTTGAGCATTGCCTTGTACACGCGCGGGGCCTCGGCAGCCATGTTCACGATGGGGTTCGTGCCCGCAATGTACATAACCTTGATCAGATAGGGCTGCTCAGTCTCGAGCTGAACCAGAATCTCGTCACCGA
>JAUNWQ010000076.1 GCA_030540225.1 Coriobacteriia bacterium
CACGCGAGGGAGCCTCGAGACGAAAGGAGCTCGAGGACGACCATGACCAAGAGCACTAGCAGGACTTGCCGCAACGGCGCACACCGGTGATGACCTTAATCATCCCGTCGTTCCGGTTTCGCCCCTCTTTTGCGCGCAAGCCACCAGCTGCGACAGCAAGAGAGTCATCGCAAGTGGCTTGCAAGCTGATCGTAAAACCGCAGGTCACAAGCCTTCGCCCAAACCTGGCATAGGGCGCACTTACGGGAAAATCGCTACGAAACCCCCAACCACGTGCTCACGATGGGCGCATACCCCAACACGAAGACGATGACCATCCCCACAGGCAGCACGTACTTCATGTAACGGTACGACCAGGCGGGAAAACGCAGGCCCTCGCCCGTGTCCGCCTCGGCGAGGAAGTTCTTCCATCCCCACCCGCGCTTGCTCGTCACGAACATCACGAGGAACAGGCCGCCCAAAGGCAGGATGTTGTTCGACACGAGGAAGTCCTCGATCGACTGGATGTCACCGATGCCCGGGATGGCAACACCCGAGAGCACGTTGAACCCGAGCACGCACGGGATGCTCAGAAGCGCGATGAGCGCGCCGTTCACGAGGCACGCCTTCTCGCGGCGCACGCCCCACTGGTCCATGGAGAACGCCATGATCGTCTCGAACACGGCAATCACCGTCGACAGCGCAGCAAAGCTCATGAACAGGAAGAACAGCGTGCCCCACAGCTGCCCCAGAGGCATCGCGTTGAACACGATGGGCAGCGTGATGAACACAAGCGAAGGCCCCGACGCCGGCTCCACGCCGAAGGCGAAGCACGACGGGAAGATGACGAGCCCCGCCATGAGCGCAACCAGCGTGTCGAGCACGCCCACGCGCACGGCCTCGCCTGTGAGGCGGCGGTCCTTGCCGATGTAGCTGCCGAAGATTGCCATCGAGCCCATTCCCACCGACACGGTGAAGAACGCCTGGCCAAGGGCTGCATACACCGCATCGCCGAACGTCGCCCACTGCTCGGCGGGCGTGTTGCCCGCAAAGAGCTTCCCGAAGTCGGGCATCAGGTAGAACTCGAGGCCCTCCTCAGCGCCCGGCAGCGTCACCGCGCGCACGCACAACGCCACGAGCACGACGAACAGCGCGACCATCATCACCTTCGTCACGCGCTCGACGCCGTTTTTCACGCCCGCGCGCGTCGTGATCACGCCGATCGCCACGATGATCAGCATGTAAATCGTCATCTGAACGGGGTCAGCGAGAAGCTGCCCGAACACGCTCGCGACGTGCTCGGTGCTCGCGCCGTTGAACTCGCCCATCGCGCTTTTCACCATGAAGGCGAGCATCCAGCCCGCCACCACCGTGTAGAACATCATGAGCAGGTAGTTGCCCGCAAGGCCGACCCACTTGAAGCGATGCCACTTCCCGCCCTCGGGCTCGAGCTCATCGTAGCTGCGCGCGATCGAACGCTGGCTTGCGCGGCCCGCGGCGAATTCCATCACGAGCACCGGCAGCGCGAATATCACGAGGAATAGCAGGTACAGCACGACGAACGCCGCACCGCCGTACTCGCCGGTGATATAGGGGAATCGCCATACGTTCCCCAAGCCGATGGCGCAGCCCGCGCTCACTAGGATGAACCCCAGGCGCGAACCAAACCTCTCTCGTTCCATGAAAACCCTTTCCAATCGAAAACACGGGGCCGCTTCTCAGCTACGCCCCGTGTTCGATGCTCTTTCCATCACGCGGCTTCCCGCCGCGCAACTATGGCCTATAGCGAGCGAAACCGCCCGCACGAAGCCCTACTCTTTTTCGCGACGCGCACGATTATAGTTGATAAGGCAGCCCGCACGCACGATGGCGCGCTCTTCTTCGGTCATATCCGCCACATAAAGAGAAATCTCGCGCGCCTCGCCCGCATGCACGACCCACGCAGTGATGTCGGACAGATCGCCGCCAATCGCCTCGCGGATGCCCGGAACGTACACATAGTCGCCCACCTCGAACGGCGGCTCGCCCTTAAGCTGGAAGGGAACCATGCCCCAGTTCATCACGTTGGAACGATAGCGCTTGGTCGCATATTCCTCGACGATGTTCGCCAGTCCGCCGATCACGCGCTGACAGCTCGCCGCCTGCTCGCGCGCACTTCCGTCGCCCGGCTTCTTCGCATAGATCATGCTGCCGTACTCCACACAGGATGCATCGGCCTCCACACCTGCCCCGTTGAGTGCCGCGAACACGACAGCCAGCTCAGGGTCGGCCTCGATAAGGCTCTCCCCCGCCACGCGGCGCTTCTCCACCGCGTCGACGTACTTGGATCGCCCCACGTACTCGGGGTCGCGACGCGAGAGCGTGAACTCCGCCAAGCCGAGCGGATTGGAGCGATATGAGCTCGTCTCGCCAGAGGGAATGAGCTCATCGGTGGTGGTCACCGGGTCCATGATCTTCGAGCACACCTTCAAAAGGATGTTCTCGCCGAGCGGCTCCATCGCGGGCCACGGCTTGATGTTCGGCCCCTCGACAAGCTCGCTTTCAGGCTTGGCCTTGCCGAATCCCCAGTACACGCGCTTGTCGTAGGGCGCACTGTCGAAGGTGTACTCGCAGGCCTCGTCCCACGTCTCGTCGGGAAGGTCGGTCGCGGGGGTCAGAATGCCGCCCGCCGCCGCCGTCGCCGCAATGGAGCGCGCGTCCATAAGCGCGACTGCCGAGAGCTGGCCGTTGCCGGGCTTGGATCCCTCGCGGTTGGGGAAGTTGCGCGTGGTGTGGCGGATGGAAAGCCCGTTGTTCGCGGGCGTGTCGCCGGCGCCGAAGCACGGGCCGCAGAACGCGGTGCGCACGATGGCGCCCGCCTCCATGAGATCGTAGATGTAGTCGCGACGAGTGAGCTCGAGCGCGACCGGCTGGCTTGTAGGATAGACCGCCAGAGAGAACTCGCCGCAGCCGATGTTGGCTCCCTTGAGCGCGCGGGCCGCCTGGACGACGGAGTCGTAGTTGCCGCCCGAGCAGCCGGCGATGACGCCCTGCTGCACGCGCAGGCGCCCGCCCTCAATCTTGTCGAGCAGGCTGAAGTTAACCTTATCGCCGCCGATGCGGGCCGCCTCGACCTCGACCTCGTGCAGGATGTCCTCGAGGTTCTCATTGAGCTCGGCGATCGTGTAGCCGTTCGACGGGTGGAACGGCAGCGCGATCATGGGGAGGATCTCGGAGAGGTTCACGCGCACGCAGCCGTCGTAGTATGCCACATCTCCCGGGGAGAGCTGCTTGTATTCCTCGCCGCGACCGTGAGCCGCAAGAAACGCGTGGGTGTCCTCGTCGGTGGCCCAAATAGAGGACAGGCAGGTGGTCTCGGTCGTCATGACGTCGATGCCGTTGCGGTAATCGGTCGTCATAGACGCGATGCCCGGGCCCACGAACTCCATCACCTTGTTCTTCACATATCCCTTTGCGAACACCTCGCGGATGATGGCGAGCGCCACGTCGTGCGGGCCGACGCCAGGGCGCGGGGCACCTTCCAAATATATTGCCACAACGCCGGGGTATGCTACGTCGTAGGTGTCGCGCAGCAACTGTTTCGCCAGCTCGCCGCCGCCTTCGCCGATAGCCATCGTGCCGAGGGCGCCGTAGCGCGTATGCGAGTCGGAGCCCAAGATCATCTTCCCGCAGCCGGCGAAGTTCTCGCGCATGAACGAATGGATCACCGCAATATGCGGGGGAACGAAGATGCCACCGTACTTCTTCGCTGCAGAAAGACCAAAGACGTGGTCGTCCTCGTTGATGGTGCCTCCCACGGCGCACAGCGAGTTGTGGCAGTTGGTGAGCACGTAGGGCAGGGGGAATTCCGTCATGCCCGATGCACGCGCGGTCTGGATGATGCCGACGAACGTGATGTCGTGGCTGGCCATCGCGTCGAAGCGGATCTTCAGCGCACTCGGATCGCCCGAGGTGTTGTGCGCTTGCAAAATCGAGTATGCGATCGTCTCCCGCCGCGCCTCGTCGGGCGTCTTCGAGATGCCGCGCGCCGCCGCTTCCGCTTCGGGAACGATCTCGGTTCCTTCGCGCAGGAACACTCCGCCATCGTAAAGCTTGATCATAGAAACCCCTCTACTCACCTCGGCCTCGCGGCCAGCCTCGTGATTGTCAGCTTGTGGTTTATTGTTGCGAGCCTTATTATCCTACACTTCGCATATGTGTGTGTTACGGGCACGCTACACGTGCTCATTTTCACGTAAAAAGGCCCGCAACCGGCAGCGATGAGCTACGATTGCGGGCTTTGCCAGTGCGAAATCAGCTTGCGTGCGGGCGTTGTCTTAAGCCTTAGGCCTTCGGCACGACGACCGTCGGCGTGGCCAGGTTCAAAAGCATGCTATGCGTAACCGAGCCGAACAGCGCACGGCCGAGCGCGGCACGGGAATGCGTGCCCAAGACGAGCAGCTGCGCATCTTTCGATGCATCCAAAAGCACACGTGTGGGAGAAGGCCCCTCGATCGAGCGGCCCGCCACCTCGAGCGCGGGGTTTGCGGTCGTGATGCGCGCGACGAACTCATCGACTTCTGTCTGACGCTGACGGCCAACCTCTTCAAGGCCGCCGCCCATGCCTTCCGCGGGACGCGACATCCAGGCGGGGATGCCCCATGCGCTTACCAGCTCGAGCGGCTGGGCGGAATCGATTGCCTCGCCGACGCCGAACGCCACCGCGGCATCCGACACGTTGTCGGGACCCACACCCACAACAATGCCAGACTTTCCAGCGCAGGTCACATCCCAGTCGCACGGCACGACGACCGTGGGAATCTTCACCTGCACAGAGACGCGAAGGCCGGTCGCGCCGCCGAACGTCTCAGTGATAGACGCCCCGTGATGCGACCCCAAAACCACCATGTCGTGGTTGGTAGCTTCCTCCACAATCGATTCCACGGTAGGGCCATCAACGATCTTCGCGTCCACGGTAACGCCGGGATGCTCGGCGGCAAGCGTTTCCTTTTTCTCGCGAAGCGCCGCCTCGACGGTGGTGTGCACCATCTCGGCCTCGGCACCAAGCTTCTTCGCCTCAGCAGAATTCACGACCGCGAGAAGCATCAAGCTTGCACCCGTGCGCTCGGCACGCGCGACCGCCCAATCCAGTGCGCGACGACCGCGCTCGCTTCCATCAACACCAACGAGAATGCTCGCCATAGGAGGCCTCCGTTTCTCTTCCAGTTAGTGGAACATCGGAATCATAAGCCACAGTGCGAACAGCACGATGGCCACACAGGCGGCGAAGCAGACGGCCGAGGCGAGACGGGTCATCAAACGAGATTCGCGCTCCACGTCCCCGTCGGCGCGCGCCCACAAGCGCAGCCCTGATGCATACAGTACGCTAATCGAGCACGCAACACAAACGGCAACGACGAGAACGGTGATAAAACTAACGATTTCTTGAGTCAGCATGTGACGAGTTCCTCCTTGCTAGGCAGCTGCAGCGACGGTCTTCGCGTTCGGGTTGGCGTTGACCTTCACATCGGCTCGCTCGTTGACGTTCGCGGAATTGATAGGGTTGCGGCGGGACATGCGCCAGATGATGAACACAACAGCGCACGCGATGAACGCGACCGCGATGGTGCCCCAAAGCCCCGTTTTCGCGAGCGCGCAGGCAAGAGCGCCCACGATGCCGGCAGCCGGGAAGGTGACAAGCCACGCGATGACCATCTTGCCAGCAACGCCCCAGTTCACCTTGTTGCCCTTCTTTCCAAGACCCGAGCCGATGATGGATCCGGAGCACACCTGCGTGGTCGAGAGCGCGAAGCCCATGTGAGAGTAGACGAGAATCGTAGTCGCCGAAGCCGCCTCTGCGGCAAAGCCTTGCGGGGTCGAGATCTCGGTCAGACCCTTGCCGAGCGTACGGATGACGCGCCAGCCGCCCATGTAGGTGCCAAGAGCGATGGCGATGCCGCAGATGGCGACAACCCACAGCTCAGGACCCGAACCGGAAGGCTGGAAGCCCACGGCGATCAGCGTCAGCGTGATGATGCCCATCGTCTTTTGGGCGTCGTTGGTACCATGGGAGAGCGCGACGAGGCACGCCGTCACCGTCTGGCCGTGGCGGAATCCCGACTCGATTTGCCCCTCTTCCATCTTGCGCACCACGAAAAAGATCAGCTTCACCGCGCAGAAGGCCGCAAGCCCTGCAACCACCGGGCTTACGAGCGCAGGGATGAGCACCTTGGTGAGCACTGCGGCAAAGTTCACGCCTTCAACGCCTGCGCCCACGATGACGGCACCGACCAGGCCGCCAAACAGGGCATGCGAGGAGCTCGACGGCAGGCCGACGAGCCAGGTGATGAGGTTCCATATGATTGCGCCAACCAATCCGGCAAAAATGAAGGCCGCGCTGATGGTGACCTGCTGCTCGTTGATGATGCCGCCCGAGATGGTCTTCGCCACCTCAGTCGACAGAAATGCGCCGATAAGATTGAGCGTTCCCGCTGCGATGACGGCGGTCTTCGGCTTGAGCGCGCCCGTGGCGATGGAGGTTGCCATGGCATTGGCGGTGTCGTGAAATCCGTTCGTGAAGTCGAATGTGAGAGCCGTGACGATGACGAGCACCACCACAACCAGAGTTGCCGGATCCATGTGTCTTTGTTCTCCCTTCGAGTTTTCTCTCCGCTCGAAGGGCGCAAGCCCAACCCGTCCCTCCGAGGTCGATGAACACATTAGGGAGGGCGTGTCTGGGAAACATCTTGTAATTGTAAAGTCCGTGTAAAGCGCGGTTGGACGCCTTTCGAGTCGGTGAGCGGTGCGCGCAACTGACGCCCGATCGCGCGCACCGGGCGAGATGCCTCTTTCTACAGGGTGTCTTCTGCCACCTTTTCCCAGTTGTAGCCCTCGCCGCACACCAAATCGATGCGCAGGGCGCCTTCTGGGACAGTTGATTTTGCGGCCTCGTAAGCGACGCGCGCCGCCGCCTCGTCTTCGGCCTCGAGCTCGGTCTCCTCAAAGACGAAGGACACATCCGACCGCTCGGAATCCTTGATGAAACGCACTTTGTACTTCATAGGTGAGCCTTTCTCTTTTTCGAGTAGCCATTATAGAGGAGCCGCAGCCGCGTTGCATGGAGGCCAATTCGGCAACAATCGAAAGCCGCAGCCGCGAAGCGAGAGACAAGGCCGCATTCGAGGGCGGTAAATTCTCTATACAGGAGAGCCGCTGGGCCAATGCGGGCAATCAGCGCCGCTCCCCCGAAGGTTAGCCCAATGCGGGTTCTCGGCGCCGCGTCATAAAGTTTTGATCGCACCCATTTCGAGGTTGCCAACAAGGCTGATGCGAAGACCGAAGCTGCGCCCCCCGTGGCAGTTACCGAATCTCTTTTGGTGACTTTTCGGGGGTTGTGAACGATTCGTTTGAGCAGTGCATTGCCGTGCTCTCACCTCAAGCAATGCCGAACTGGGAACATGCCCAACCTCACTTTCATGCTATGCTGATTCGGCATTTGACGTTCCCCTCCAGTCGTTCACAACCCCCGAAAAGTCACCACTACCCCACGATTTTTTGCCACGGACCTCCTCTCCTGCGCCTCACGTTTACTTATCGTCTCCTATCTTTCGAGCCTGTTGCGTTCAGACTTTTCAACCAAGATAAGTAGGCTGTCTTTCAAACAGCCTTTGGGCAAAGGACCCCTAAACCAAATCGCCCACGTCAACCTCAAGCCAAGTAAAAGTTGACTTCAATTAGAGAATCGATAAATGCAGGACGAACTCTCGATTAATGCAATCTTTTGTCCCCTCTCTATTAGTTGCCTTTTCTTTTTTGCGATACAATCCTCAAATGGATATCGTCGCCTCTCACATAACCGCTTTTCACTGGTACCTTCGCAACGCTAACCCATTGCGTGGTTCAACGCGCCAATGCCGCATGAGGCGCTTACCGCCAGTTGCGCCAAGCGCCGAATCCGCGAGAGACGCCCTTTTCTCACTTTCGCTTTCCGATGAATGCCTAAACGTCACCGTCTCTTGCGAATCAGGGCGGCGCTCTTCCGAGGCTTTAAGATCGCATCTTTGCTCAGACTGTCTGCCTCCGGGCGCAGTTGTTCCCCTCGATTTCCTCTCGCCAGGCAATCGCCTCTTTCTTTCATCACCCGAATTCACGTTCTTGCAGCTTGCCGCAACCTATCCGTTGGAGCAAGCTGCCTATTTCGGGTTTGCCCTCTGCTCCTCATACCGAATCGACGAATGGACTCCTGGGGGCATCACTCTCCGAGCGCAGGACGACCCCTCCCCTACCACAACGAGAAAAATCGCAGCTTTCCTCGACAAGATTGGCCCGGTCAGAGGCAGTGCCCGTGCCCGACGCGCCCTCACCTACGTGCATGACAACTCTTTCTCGCCCATGGAGTCCGGACTCGCTCTTTCTTTCGGGATGCCGCTTCGCCACGGAGGGTTCAACCTTGGCAACGTGACGATGAATCCCTCCATTAAGATTCGCGCCAACAAGAACACGCAAGGCGACTCCCGTTTCATTACGCGCAGGCCCGATATCCTTATCGAGGCAAAAGGGCGCGACGGCATCGTCCGACGCGTCGCCAAAGATTACGACAGCTCATCCTTCCATGCAGGTCAAGTCGATATCGTACGCGACATCGAGCGGCGGAATGAATTTGCCGCACTTCCGAACTTCACTCACTTTTCCCTTGCTTCGCCGCAAGTGCACGATTTCAATCAGTACCAGCAGACGGCCATTCGTATCCGACGCGCTCTCGGCAAGCGAGACGACCCCTCCCGAAAAGCGGGCGAGGCGCAAGCTGATTTCGAGGCGAGACGTACCGCTATCTGGTATAAGCAATTTGCGCTTTGGTCTGAAGTCGTTAGGCCAAGTGAGTTTCGTCGCCTTGAGTAGGCTTTGTCGGTTCCATCGTCCTATTAAGGAAATGTATCTGTCCGCAAACTGCGGTCGAGGCGGTTCCAAGGACGCTTTTGGTGACTTTTCGGGGGTTATGAACGATTAGATTACTCGGCATGATGAAAGCTATCAACCATTGAAACCAGCGACCTGGGCATACGGAGGGATACGACCCTTGCACTTCCATTGTTTGCCGCGCCACGTCGCCGCCAATCGTTCACAACGGAACTGCGGCAAAAAGCTGGACCGGTCGAACCGGTCGGAGCGGAGGCTGCATT